>NZ_AGAF01000161.1 GCF_000224515.1 Desulfosporosinus sp. OT
AACCCGAAAACCAATAAGCTGGTAAACATTTGTGGATAAAGCACAAAAGACGCTGGCCGTTGTATAGAGAATCAAGCCGATGATTAAAATGGGCCTGCGGCCATACTTATCACTCAGAGGGCCCCAAAGCAAGGTAGCTGCAGCATAAAAAATAAAGAAGAGCGTCAACGTAAGGTTAATTAGGCCGACTGAAACATGGAAGTTATCTGCCATGCGTGGTAGGGCAGGGAGGTATAAATCAGTGGACAGAGGGATAAAAGCGCTGAGGAAGCCTATCAAAGCAAGGAGTCCTTTCTCGCCCAGATATTTCTGTCCACCGTGCTTAGCTCTATCAAGTTTGCTAGTTTCCGTCATTACGTTCCTCCTCCAGGCGTTCGAGGTACATACTTTCCATGAAATAATCAGAAAAAGTAGCACTGCCCCCCAGCTCGATATGGCGTATCTTCCCGTATAAGTCTTCCGCGAAGGCTAACTGATGCTGATCAAGAAGGGCCCGAATAGCACCCATATGGGCTGCATTTCCAACGGCCTTTATTCTTTCCGGCGAAATATTGGGAACAAGACCGATATTCAAGATATTTTCAGCTTTAAGATACGTAGCAAAGGTACCGGATAAAATCACTGAATCCAGGTCTGATACCGCTAATTCTGCCATTTCCACCAGCGTTTTAATCCCTGCGCACACAGCCCCTTTAGCATATTGAAAGGCTGCAATGTCCTTCTGAGTGAGGGTAATATCCCGCCCTGAGTCCGAGCCATAGGCCAGGACAAACTCATTGCCTTTTTCAGTCCCCCGAATTCGACGTTGCAGCTCTAGCACAAGGGTTGAAATTCCATCCGGGTCCCCAATCCTTCCTTGAACATTGATTACCCCAGTCCGTCTCATCTCGTCAATTCCTTCAATCAAGCCGGAACCGCAAATTCCTATCGGGGTCTGACCGCCGATGACCTGACTACTTACCCCTTGTTCAGAGAGTCTAATGCTTTCTATAGCACCCTTTCTTGCCCTCATGCCATTGGTAATGCCTGCTCCCTCAAAAGCTGGACCGGCCGCAGTTGAACAAGCCAACATGGTATTGTTTGTTTTCAAGAACAACTCACAATTGGTGCCGAGATCAATTAAAAGATGGTTCCCCGGTTCTAAAACTTCTGGGGCTCCAATAACAGCTCCTAAAGTATCTCCCCCCACAAAGCTTCCGATATTAGGAAATAAGAATACCTTAGCTTGAGGATTTAAATCCAAGCTCAGCTCATGGGCTAAAACTTCTAACGGACGATTGCAGACAGAAACAAAGGGAGCAACTGCCAGATGGGCTACGTCTAACCCGATGAAAAGATGATGCATTGTTGTATTGCCAACAATGGTCATTTTAACAATTTCCCTAAGGCTTACGTTTGTTGCCTGGTTGAGCTCATTAAGCAAGCGATTGATGGTTTTCCGAATTGCATCTTGCAATAAGGCAGCGTTGTGCTTGCTTTCATTAGCAAAGGAAATACGGGAAATGACATCCGCCCCATAAGCCGTTTGTTCGTTTTCGGTTGATACCACCTTCAAAACAGTCCCCCGTAAAAGATCCACTAAGGCAACCGCTACACTTGTTGTTCCAATATCCACGGCAGCCCCAAACAAGCTTGACCTGGTATCCCCTGCTTCAAGATCAAGAATCTCCTGATCTGTAACCGTAGCGGTCACTGAATAGTTGTCAGCACGGATAACTTCAGTGGCCTTACCGATAACCTTCAAACTGGAACCAACGAGATTTTGACCTGTAACCTTGATCAGTTCATCCAGCGTACGATCCCAGTCTCCCCGTTCGTCAGCCAAGGTCGGCTTGCTGAGAGTAAGGAAGACCTTCTCCACCCCAGGATCTAAGGTGGTAACCTTCATTCCCAAAAGTGCAGCTTCTTTCCGATCCAAATTATCCACAAAATCAAGTTCAATGGTCATTCCTTGTTCTGGAACCACTGCACAGGCGAGGCGGATTCCAGCCGAAAGTTCAGACTCATTCAGATGTTTACGATCACGTTCAGTGGGAGAGGGAAGCCTTTCGATGATTCGGACCCTGCATTTGCCACAAGTTCCCTTACCATTACAAACATTCTGAACAGAAAGACCCTGGCGAACTAAGGCGTCCATTAACATTTCATCCCTGTGGGCAGTAATCACTTGATTGGGGAGTATTTTTATCTCCATGACGCCCTCCTGATAATTTAATCGATTAGATTATTCACTTCTTAATATTCACATCGCTATCCACTCAAAAGAAACTATAGACCTCAGAGGAAGGTAGCTTCGCCCACAAGAGTGAACTCATCACATGAAGAGGCGGTAAAGCTCACATTAACAAGATCAATCCCACATAGGAAACCGTATTTTGACCATTAGAATAGGGTATCCCGCAGCCTTTCAGCAAGGCGGTTACGTCAATTCCATAGGCTTCAACCGATGATATTGCTTTGTCGGGAAAAAAGCACTCTTTTCCTGTGAGATAGGCACATTTTGCACAATGCATGCAAGGACCTGCGCTTAAGGGCAGAATCTGACTAAAGATATCTCTCTTCTCTACGTGCTCGAGAAGTTTCCTAAATACTTTTTCATGATTGGCCTGTCCCTCGAGCATACCTTCCCAATCATAGGAATCTTCCAGCCGGTGAACCGTCTGAAGCAAAAGGCCCTGTTTAAAGCCCGAAACTCGCTTAATCAAATCACTAATTGGCCCAACCGCAGGAGGACACATCCAGTTTTTATTGTATGATCCACAGGAATTTTGTTCACATAGTTTTCTAAAGTCTTCGTTAAACGGAATTTTAGTCACTTCAACCAGCGCGGCGTGAGTCGCGTTTAATTCAAGGGCCTCTTTTACTAAATCGTTTTGTACCTTTTCCATAATGATTGCCCCTTTAAGGTAGATGTAAATCGATCCATTTTTCAAAAGAGAGAGCCACTGAAAGGCTCTCTCTACCATTTGACCCAACGTTATTTGGCAACTCGTTTGCCCTGACTTTGACTAGCCATTTTCACAAGAATCAAAGACAGCATGATCAAAACATTGCTTTACTCATTTTGTCGATCTCTTCACTGACTTTATCGTAAACACCTGGAAAAGCACTCCAACCCCCTCCCATGGTTAAACAAGGGATGAAATATAACTTCCCGCAATTTTTACAAGCTCTCTCGACTTCTCGGGCAGCTATTTCAGGTGTCCATGCCGGAAAATCAACAACACCACTGTCAATATCACCCATGAAGCTAATTTTTCCACCATATTGTTTAATAAGCTCCGGCGTGTTGTTCGTGGTCATGACACCCTGCCAGATATCGATTCCCATTTCGAGCATATAGGGCACCAGATTAGCCGCATAGGAATCACTATGGTGGACGATGAGCTCAACCCCATTCGCTTTATAGAAACCGTAGATTTTTTTATAAGCTGGCAAGAAGAACTCCTCGAACATACTGGGAGAAATAAACGAGTTTGTTTGGCCTCCCCAATCATCGTGATGGAAAAGACAATCCGGGTGGATTTTATCAATCAATACTTTAGCAAAGGCTAACTCACGCTCAGTAAGACAATCAATGAACTCATGCATAGCCTCTGGTTCTTCATATAAAGCCATTAAGGCATCTTCCATGCTCATCAGGTGATGGGTCATCTCAAAGACGCCGGGGGCAATAAAGGGTGTGACAAATTCTTCATTACGATCCACAGCGTTGGCGTGAGCTATAGCCGGAGCCCATGCTTCATCCGATGTATCAATCGGGGGTACTTTCACGTATTTCTTCCACTCAGTGATATCTTTTAAGACCTTGTGTTCATCATCATGCACGGGAAACATGCCGATTTGACCTTCCGGCCACTTCCAGGTAATGCCCCACTGATCTTTCCAAGTCTGCCCATATTTCATCTCTAATCCCGTGGGAACTTCCATGATCATATGCATAAACTCATACTGCTTAACAAATCGATCGGGATTTCCGCCTCTGATGGTTTCCAACAGGTTCTGTCTTTTTGTTAACATAAACCTCGCCCTCCTATATCTCAAACATGTTTCAAGCTTTGACTAATTCTTTAGCTTTGACAGCAGCACTTCCGGCATCGGAAGCAAAACCGTCGGCGCCGATTTCATCGGCCATCTCTTGGGTTACAGGTGCCCCGCCGACGATTACCTTGAATCCTGTTAAGCCGCTGGCTTTAAGTGTTTGAACTGTCTCCCTCATCGACGGCATCGTGGTTGTCAAAAGTCCTGAACAGGCTACTAAGTTTACGTTTTGGTTTTGTTTAATCGCCTCAAGGAATTTATCAGCGGATACGTCAACACCCAGGTCCACCACATTAAATCCAGCACTTTCCAGCATCATGGCAACGAGGTTTTTGCCGATGTCATGGAGGTCGCCCTGAACTGTCCCGATAACACAGGTTCCCAAAGACGATGAACTCTCGCCGGTAAGCAATGGTTTGAGTACGTCGACGCCTTTAGACATGGCTTTAGCCGACATAAGCATTTCAGGAACATAAGCTTCACCTTTGGAGAATTTGTCCCCAACAACCCCCATAGAAGCAATCATGGCCTGAAGAATATCCCCTGCTGCGTTTCCTTCATCCAATGCTTCCTGGACCAAACCCGGAACGAGCTTGGCTTTTCCTGCTTCGACCATAGTTTTTACTTCTTGGATTTTAGACATTGTTTAGCCCTCCTTAATCTGTGATTTATTTATTATCTATTTTTTTGACCAAATAAACTATCCCTATAGGCTCCAATGTATTCCATGCAGTATTCGTCTCTGCCTAACAGCGCTTCCGTGGAGTAGATCATGCCGAGCAAATCTTGGTTGGTAGGGTCGAGAATCCCGCTGTCCATTCCTGCATTCATCATCAATACAGTAAACGCCTGATTAACGAGTCTTCGGGCTGGAAGATTAAAGGAAACATTACTCAGACCGCCTGTCACATGAAGCTCCGGATACTGTGCTTTGATTTCTTTGACAACGTCGACAATCATATTGATGCCGTCTTCCGAGGTACAGATCATTTCGACCAGCGGATCGATGTGCAGGCGTGACGGGGCAATATCAAATTCTTTGGCCCTTTTCATGATGTTGGCAAATACTTCGAGCCGTTTCTCGGCAGTTTTAGAAATACCACTGTCATCGCATAAAAGGGCAACACATTCCCACTTGGTATCTGCGATGGCAGGGAAGATGACATCAATTTTATCCCCTTCACCGGATACGGAATTGATGAGTCCCGGCCGTTTGCAGAACGGAATCGCTTCGGCAATAGCCTGGGCACGGGGGCTATCGATGCAGATCGGTGTATCTGTGACTTCCTGGACCAGATCGATCAGCCATTTCAGAGTCCCGACTTCGATGTTGACGTCAGTCGATGCGCAGACATCAATAAAGTGTGCTCCGGCAGCGACCTGAATTTTAGCAAGATTACGGATAAAGTCCGCATCGATTTCTTTTATTGCCTTAGCTACAGAAGGTATAGCACCGTTGATTTTTTCGCCGATTATGATCAATCAATGTCGCCTCTTTTCCTTTTTGCATTTCACCTTAGATGAAGTTTATAATGTTTTTGACAAATCACTCTAAAAATGTTTAGTTAGAGTGAATATAACTAATATATTTAATATTTCGATTTTTTAACCTGTAAGCCTTTGTATATACATCTGAAATAATCCGGAAGATTTTGTTCACATTGCACGATTCCGCTGCAGGGAGGTATTTAATTGGAACAATCTACGACTAATTTGAGTAACAGTCAATTTCTCGCCCAAAACTCACTTCAACTCCTCGATGCTCTCGCAGGGGAAAGCGGCTTGCAACACTTAGTTGAACTAGGGTATGCAATGTTTGGGAACCCAGTCTTGCTGATCGATACAAGTTTAAAAACGCTTGCCTTCTCGAATACTGAAATCAAGGATGACCCTGTATGGAATGAATACGTCACTTCGGGTTATGCATCATTAAGTTCCGTAAATTATTACACCTCGAACAAACTCAGCCTGCTCGTTAACCAGAGCGAATTTCCTTTTTTATGGACAGACCCGTATTCAAAATATCCCCGGATTATGAGTAAAGTCGTAATCGGCGGCAAACAAATTGCTCTTTTATCGATTATTGCTCATGAAAAGCCCTTTCAAGATATAGATCTTGAACTTGCTGTCCTCTTATCTAAGGCTATAGCAATTGAGCTGCAAAAAAATAAATTCATCCACTATTCACGAGGAGTAATGCATGAAAACTTTATTGAAGAGCTTTTGACTGGAAAGACTAAGGATGAGAAAATCATTCAGGAACGGATTAAGGTTTTAAATATCCGCTTCAGCAAAAATCTTTACACTCTCACGCTAGATATCAGTCGTTTCGACAATGCGAAAATATCGTTGGCTTATTTGAGAAATGAACTTGAAAATCAGATACCCAACAGCAAGGCCGTCATTTTAGATGATAAGATTGTTTTAATCATTAGTTATGATGATCACGGCCAGTTTTATAAATCCGAGGTTAAAAAATTAAAGACATTTTTGAAAACCTACCATTTATATGCCGGTATGAGCCGTTGTTTTCATAATTTGGAAGAAGTTCAGGAGCATTATTTCCAATCTTTAGACGCTTTAAGATTGGGCATACTGGTTAATAAGGAAGCGTATTTTTATCCCTATGAGGACTATGCCATCTATCACTTTGCAGAATCTTCCGGGGTTGAAAATCTAAGAAAAAATTGTCATCCATCTCTTTTGAAACTAATTGAATACGATGGCGAGAATAATACAGACTATACTCGAAGCCTGTATACCTTTATTATTCATTCTAAAAACATCACCGAATCTGCCAAAGCCTCCAATATTCACCGGAACACAATGTTCTACCGGCTTGAGAAAATCGAATCCATTATGGATATCGATATCAATAATAGTAATACATTTCTTCATTTGCATTTATCGTATAAAATTCTGGAATTGTTGAAAATCGATTTACCCTAATATTAGGGAACACTACTTGTATGGCCTACTCAATCATTTGATAAGTCACGTATCTCTTTTGGTGTAATGAGCTGCTCATTTTTAAGTGATTGAACATACTTGTCTCCCCAAATTTTGAACTGTTCTAATACTGGATTAAATGCCTTTCCTAAATCAGTTAGTGAATACTCTACCTTGGGGGGAATTTCCGAATATACATATCGACTAACCAACCCAAAATATTCTAGCATCCTTAATTGTTTGGTTAACGTAGCCTGTGTAATAGTATCCAATCTTCTTTGTAATTCGCCAAACCGTAGCGCTCCATGATTTAGATGATACATAATCAAAATTGACCATTTCCCTGAAAATACTTTTTGGGCTGTAAAATACGGGCATTTTCCGAAAAGACTATCCGTTTTCTCCATAACTATCTCCTTCCACAGTATCTATTAAGATACTTACCTCACATAAAGATCGTACTTGTTTATATATACGTACATGATATTATTGTTGTGTAATTAAATTTTAACATATAATTTTAAGGGAGGAACAATAATTATGAAAAAAGCCTTAGAATTCTTAAAAGAAAGTGGTACCTTTTACTTAGCAACTGTTGACGGAGATCAACCAAGAGTTAGACCATTTGGCGCTGTTTTTGAGTATGAAGGTAAGTTATACATTGTCACCAACAATACAAAAAATTGCTTTAAGCAAATGTTAGAAAATCCCAAGGTCGAAATCTCTGGTATGAATAAAAAAGGACAATGGATTCGTATTACTGGAGAAGTTGCCCATGATGACCGACGTGAAGTTAAAGAACTTGCCCTTGAGACTATTCCACCCTTAAAGACTATGTACAATATTGATGATGGAATTTTCGCAGTTCTATACTTTACTAAAGGAACAGCTACTATTTCCTCTTTCAAAGCTGAACCTGAAACATTCTCGCTCTATATGTAGCACCTCTGTGAAAGCGCGTCTAATGTCAATTCATCTTCGAGACTCTCTTCAATATATTTATTTATTTACTCTCAAATTAAAAGCGAGCACAATTTGGAATTGTGCTCGCTTTTAATTGAATTAGATATGACGGATCTCAAGGAGATAGTTTGATGCATTTGAGAAGAGATCAATGGAATAAGAAGTCAATTTTATTGGGAAGATAACTGTTCATTATAATCACCTATCGCACAAGCCATACACAATGGTGGCTCTAAGTTATCAAACACTTGCTTGCCACACCCAGAGCAAAACCGTCTTTTTCTTTGGTGCAAAAGTACCTTACCTACTAGTAAACGATAAGCTAATAATTTACTTTCCATACTTAAAGCTTTAGAGCGGCATATACTAACACATCTTTGACAGCGGACGCATTTTACTGGTTCATAAATCAAGGTCAACTGTTCCTTATTTTCCTTTTTCGTCAAAGCTCCTTGCGGACAAATTTCTGGACATTCACCGCAATTTGTACAACTTTCGCTCACATTTAAGGCCGGTATAGGAAGTACCTCAATCCCCGATCTCTGGGATTTCCAGGTTTCCGCCAAAAATTGTCGTGTCTTCGGAATAAGATATGTTTCACCGGAAGTGTTCCCCGCTAACATTGCTTCGAGTTTCTCACGACCGATGTCCCGCCAGCCCTTTTCCTCGTTCTGGGTTTGAACCGACACCGTTTCCCCAATCGCTGATATACTGTTCCCATCATCAGCTGCAACTTTAATCCGTACTGGCGGATGATCCTTCCAGGCGTTATGCACTTCTTTAAAAATCTGTACACTCATTCCACAAGCTTTTTTATCCGGACAATTTGCACACACTCCGGTGTATATCGTCAATTCCTTCTCCCGGGCATACAACATGAGAGTCACCCATAAATCCCGGTCGAGAATCCCCAGACAAGGAATTTCATAGCCTTCCGGAATCGCTTGTGGGCAGCTCAAAGTAATAATTTCTGAATCTTTAATATACTCGTAGAGCTTATCAATGTTGCGATAGACGAATCCATCACTCGGACAAACAGCCATACAAATCCCGCATTCTGTGCAACGTTTGGCATTAAGTTCACCATATACGGAAATGGCTTGATGGGGACAGGAGTCGATACATAACCGACAAAGATTAACAAATGCTTTTTTGTTGTTGAGACAATTATTATGATTATATACAATTTGACAATTAAAAATCATAAAGACACCTCATTTTTGCAAAAACAAAAAGCACAGGCAGAAATACTTGCCCTGCGCTATAGGTATATATCTTACCAATTTGGCAAAATACTTATTGATCATTTCATCCACTCTATCCCTCTGATTTTATCAGAAGGATAGAGTGGATAAAGAAAACTTGGCTGGCGCCCACGAAGACACTGTCTTCGCACGGATTAACCCTTCTTGCAGACACTGTCTTTGTACGAATTAGCCTTCTTGCAGCTTCAGCGAAGGCGCCCGCCTTAGTTGCACTTATGCTTAGAAAGTATATAACGAAAGTTTATACTTTCTGACAGTATGACAAAAGATCAAGAATCAGAATCTGATACACTTTTAAACGAGTTAAAACACCTGTAAAATCAATGGTTTGACTTTTGGTAGAAGCTAAAGCGCCTACTTCGCTGTGGATGCGTAATCAATACCATCAATCATTACACCTTCGACTGATTCTGATCCATGATGACCCATAATATTGAAGTTTTCAGCTATGAACAGGTATGCTAAACAAGCTATTGATACTAATCCTAAGCTGACTACAATCTCTGTCCAAGCAGGCGAATAATGTCCGCCGTGTTGGTTCAGGTATTTACCCAATCCTGTGAACACAACATTAAACCTGTTGAGAATTACACCGGCTACATCAAGGATTCCAAACCAGAGCAAGCCTTTGCGGGTACCGGATAAGGAACTGAAGGCAATGATGATTGGTATTATTACACCAAAAACCAGTTCGATCAGAAACATGATACTGGGCAGATCAAAGGCAAAAACGTTGCTAAGGGTTCCTTTTACTGCTATATCAACGATCTTTAAGATCAAATACAAAAGCATTGCTCCGCCAGATATTCTGACCAACCCTCTTAAGACAGAGTTATCTACTTTATGATCAAGTGCCTTCCCGGCAAGACTGCTTTCTATAACAATCATGCCTGCCCCGACAAAAAATGAGGATAACAAGAAGAACGGCGGCAGAAATACCGACCACCAAAGAATATTCTCTTTGCCTACCATTAGGTAAAACAATTCGCCCAATGATGATTGATGCAGTGTTGGCAGGGTAATGCCGACGATCAGCAGTACCGGCATTGCTTTCTTAAGGTATTTGTGGAAGCCTTTAAATACTTTCTCGGTTGCTACTTCGCAGAATTCCAAGATCTGAATCACTGTATAACATGAAACGCACCAGAAAACTTCAAACAATACGCTGGCATGTCCCCATGATACATAGGGTCTCCAGAAGTTGAACCATTGTCCTACTTCAATTAATAGCCCAAGTACAACAACAATATAACCTAATAATGATGTCAACATTGTACTTCTTGCGATCGGATAAAATTTATCCCGGCGTAGTACATATACTATAAGGCATGTTCCATATCCGCCTCCTGCCAGGGCTACCCCTAACAGTACGTCAAAGGCAATCCATAGTCCCCATGGCCACTGGTCGTTCAGGTTGGTTGTTGCTCCCAGGCCTAATACAAAACGCACCAGGATTATAGCTATGGCCACCGCTGCAATGGCCATAAATACCAATCTCATGGGGGTCATTCTAAACCTCCATCGTACGCTGTTCAATTTCGCTCCTGCTTGATTTACGAATGTAGTAACAAGTTCCATATATTTCCCTCCCTACATTTTTTGCTGTATTATTCTAGAGGTTCCTTGTTTTTATTGTTAAATACATATAATCCGGCTAATATGGTCGCCCAAGCGCCTCCAATAAATGGTGTCATTTTCATATATCCTTCTGTGTAAGAAGGCAACGACTTAGTTGTTACATCCGTTCTGAATTTCATCTGTTCAAATGGCGTATCCGAGATATACAGCCAGGATGTTCCACCCGCTTCTTTCTCTCCAAATACTCTGTCTACATAACCATTGCTTCTGATTCTCTTTTTTGCTTCTGCCAACAGCTCGTCTCTGTCCCCAAAAGTAATTGCTCCTGTCGGGCACACAGAGGTACATGCTGTTTCCTGGTTATTGGCGACTCTTGTTGGACACATCTGGCATTTCCTTACTCCAGGAATGGATTTCTTCCATTCGTATCTCAATATATCAAATGGACAGGCCATCATGCAGTAACGGCAACCTACGCACAGTTTCTGATCATAGATGACCGGTCCCTGGGGGAGCTTCTGTATTGCCTTGGAGAAACATGCTGATACACACGCAGGATCTTCACAGTGCATACATTGGGTTTTGACATATCTCCCGACGGCTGTGCCGTTCTTCTTGAGGGCATAACGATTTATTGATGTCCATTCTTCAGGCCATAAGCCGTTGTTTGGTTCCTTTGCCCTGTCCGTAGGCGTCTTGGTCTTTTCCTGTGGATCCCATTCAAGTTCATTCCACAATTTGCAAGCTACCGAACAGCTTTCACAACCTATACATTTCGGAATATCTACGAGCACTCCTTTTGACATATCTTTCCACCTCCTAAACTTAATTTAATTTGCTCTTGGACTTTTTAGTAACAAACTCTTCAGCCCTGGAAATATAATTGGTATGCAGCAGTTCTTCTGCTTTTTTACTCATCGGAGCGGTTAAGAAATCAGCATAGACTTGTTTGATTTGGGGATTATCGTGACTATTGCGCAGTTTTGCATTAGCATCAATTTTATATAATGATGCGGCACGCCTATTGCGAACATCGTCTGAAGGAGGAGAAGATGCACGAGGTTGTCCGCCACCATATTCGCAGCCTCCGGGACATGCCATGACTTCAATAAAGACCCACGGGGCATTACCTGATCTAATCTGATCCATAACCAGTCTGGCATTGGTCAGACCAGAAATTACGGCAACTTTTACAGAGCCAACACCGGGAATATTAACTGCCGCTTCTTTAACACCCTGCATTCCTCTTACAGGTGTTAAATCCCAAAGTGCTGAAGGTGGCTGTTGTCCGGTTATTAAGTAATAAGCAGATCGAGCTGCAGCTTCCATAACACCACCGGTGGTACCGAAAATTGCTCCTGCCCCTGTTCCTGAACCCATCAGCTGATCATACTGGTCGTCAGGAAGAGCAGCAAAATTGATCCCAGCTCGCTTGATCATTCGGGCAAGTTCTCTTGTTGTAAGAACGACATCCACATCAGGTGTAACCTTGCTGTCTTTTAACTCTTTACTGGCTGAAACCATTTCAGGACGTTGACATTCAAATTTCTTTGCTGTACAAGGCATGATGGCTACCGAAAAGATCTTTTTGGGGTCTACATTCTTCTTTTCAGCATAATAGGTTTTCATTAAAGTCCCTTCCATCTGCTGAGGAGACTTGGCTGATGATAAATTAGGAATAAGATCAGGATAAAAATATTCGACAAACTTAACCCAACCCGGGCAACATGACGTGAGCTGTGGGGTAGGCTTTTTCAATTCGCCTGTAACACGTTTAACAAGTTCTGTGCCTTCTTCCATAATTGTCAGGTCAGCTGTGAAATTGGTATCAAAAACTACATCAAAGCCTAATTTTCTCAAGGCTGCAACTTGTTTGCCCTGAACATTAGTTCCGACAGGCATGCCAAATTCTTCACCAAGACCAATACGAGTTGATGGCGCAGTCTGTACTACAACGGTGATATTTGGATCTGCGAGAGCTTTGAATACTTTATCAGTATCATCCCGTTCTGTAATTGCTCCCGAAGGACACCATTGCGTACACTGTCCACAATTTACACAAACAATTTCGTTTTTAATCGGCAGTTCGTAATTTCCATACACCGATTGAATCTTCTCACAGACCTCAATACATTGACCGCAAAGAATACACTTTTCGTCATCTCTGATAATTGCAGGGTTTTCTGGATCAATTGGAACGCGACCGCGAACGTTGGTGGGCCAGTTGCCTGGTGCATTGTATTGGGCAGGCATCCAACCACTTCCGCCGACGGCTTTTTCAGCTGTAATCGGTTCGCCACAACCAGCCAAGTTTAGCGAGACACCAACTAAACTTGCTCCTCCAACAAATTTAAGGAAAGAACGTCTGGACAATTTTTTTGCTTGTCCTGCTTTGCTTGCCATGTGTTTTACCACCTTTTTTAGTAAACTCTATTTGCAAAATTGCTATTGAACTCTCAACTGAAACTGTTTTATTGCTCTCTACAATTAATTGATAACATTATTTAGAAAATTTTAGAATTGTTACACAAGTGAATATTTTCACTTGTTATTGTGAACTTTCGCACTTACTTGCGCAATCAACTAAGAGTTTGGTAAAATTTAATGATGGTGTATTCTACGAGTTTTCCTCTCAAGGAAAACACATTACTTACAAGTTGAACAAACTAAATGATTTGTAAAAAATGTAAAACTAATTTCTTAATGGGTAAAACGTTCTTTAAGATAATAATCAGGAATCATTAGCTACAAATTTTGAGGATTAAGAGTGATGCTCCTTTCTTACAAAATGTTTGTTGAGAGAACTAGCAACTCTTTTAGTTTAATATCTGAATCTTACCTGTCACGTTTATGTAAGTAAAAAAAGCTTTTGTCAATAAAGAAAATATTAAGAACGTTTGGAAACCGTTTATATTGCAATTTAAAAAGGCTCAAAGAGCCTTTAGTATATTTCAAGTCTCGTGTTGTTCCAGAAAAATCAAGGGTCGACACACCGTGACCCTTGATTCCAATAAGATATAAATCACAGATTGCCCATTGTTGTGATCATCTTGTACTAAAAATAGGGGTACTGACTTAAAATCATTTAAGTCAGTACCCATTTCTCCTAGCCATTTTTATAGTACTAATTTATTAGACCTAAGAGAACTGCCCATCTTAGTATCCTAGAATATATTTCTGTGATTTGGGTGAAATATATGATAGATATCTTGAACCACAAATGTACAAATGTATATGTTTTACCAAATTCAAGTTCAATGTTGTTACCTCCCTCCATCACTTTTTGCAGAGTTCACATAAAAATCAGAAACTCTTTACAACTTCTTAAAACCAAAGCCAAGAAATCGCTTCAACCATTTGTTACAATAGATTTATTTGGAAAATCTTATTTGGAGGCTTTGAGATGCGTTTATCACTATTTCGAACAGATAAAAAAACTAAAATAGTCCCAACAATCTACTCAAAGTTAGAATCCGTTATCACTCTCATGCTGATAGTCCCCTTCATTGCTTTATGGGCGTTAGAAGTATTTTATACTGGCGACTTTTCCGGTGTAATCGCCTGGATTAAAGGATACCCAGAAGAATTTATACTCACCTATATTATCCTGTTTGCTTCTATTAACATCTTTTTTGTTTTACCAAGGAGAGCTTATCTTACAATCTCTAGCTTAATTATCGCGGGTTTTTCAGTCCTAGGTTATATTAGCCGACAAAAGTTGTTAATCAAAGGTTCTCCCCTTGTACCTTCTGATTTCTTTTTGACCAAAGAAGCTGTTGAGATCGCCGGAAACTTCAAAGGGATTTATACGACCATTGGGGTTATACTGTTTACATTTCTTTGCTTATCCTTGTTTATTTTAAAGGTTATTCCCAGGGAAAAAAATAAACCGCCACAGAAAATTGCCGTATTTTCCGTATTGGCCCTCCTGCTTTTCTCAGTTTATAACTTTTTCGGGCCAATTCAAAGTGCCTTTTCTATTCAACTGATTAATTATAGCCAAGCGCTAAACTACGACCAAAACGGCATGATTCTCGGGTTCCTTCTCGACGCCAAAAATCAAAAAGTCAACAAACCAGCAGATTACCAGTCAGAGACAATTAACCAGATTGTCCAAAGCAATAAAGCAACTTACTCTACTAATTCTGACTTTAAACCTAATATCATTTTTGTAATGAGTGAAGCCTTCTGGGACCCTACCCTTATGAAAAACGTAACTTTCAGTGAAGACCCTATTCCTTTCTTTCATTTGTTGCAAAAAAGTCAAACGAGCGGGACAATGTTGTCGGCCGTTTACGGCGGAGGCACGGCGAACACAGAATTTGAAGCCTTGACAGGGTTCTCGACACAATTCTTACCTAACGGTTCAATTGCTTATTCACAGTATATCAATCGACCAATTGAAGCCCTACCCGCAATCTTAGAAAAACAGGGTTACGCAACATCTGCGATTCACACTTACGACAACTGGTTCTATGGAAGAAATAACGTCTACAAAGAATTAGGATTTGATAAATTTATAAGCAAGGAATTTTTAGATAACCCTCAGTATCACGGAACGTATATTAGTGATAGCGAACTAACCAACCAACTCCTAAACGAGCTTAACGAAACTAGCAACCCTGATTTTATTTATGCCGTTTCCATGGAAGGCCACGGGCCGTACTCCGCGCAGGAAGATCCCAGTAATACAATTAAAGCAACGGGCACGAACCTGACACCCGAAACTCAAGCAATTTTGGACAATTATGCCAACACAATACACGATGTCGATAAATCACTTCAACAACTCATTGAAGGTCTGCAAAAAACCAACCAACCGACAATGGTAGTCTTTTATGGGGACCACTTGCCCCTCCTTGGTGACAATTATGACGTGTACAAAGACGCAGGATTTATCACTGACGGAAATTCTTATCAAGATTATCTCAATTTGCACAGTGTTCCGTTTGTAACCTGGAACAACTTTTCAACAACTGTTAATCACGATTTGCGTATGTCAGCTAATTTCATGGGTGCATTTGCTTTGCAGATGGCTCAAAAACCCGGCAGCGCTATGACCGATTATCTTTCGAATCTTATGAAAGGTGGTTCTGACGCAGTTATCAACCCGCCCTATCAAACTAACGAGAAAATGACTGAGGACCAATTAAGCCAGTATAAAGACTTACAGTATGATTTACTTTTCGGAAATGAATACACCTATCAACTTGAGCCTGACCACAAGCCTTCAACGAATGACCACTATATTCAGGGTGACGCCTTACCGCAAATCTTAAGTGCCGAGTTTTCCGATGGAAGTGTAATCATCCAAGGCACGGATTTCGTAACAAATGACAAAGTGTATATTAACGGGAAAGAAGCTAAAACCGCCTATGTAGGTCCAACAACCCTGAAGGCTGTCATGCCTAATGAAGGTAACAAGAAAAATACGATTCAAGTAAAACTCTTGGATAGTATGAACAAAGTAATTTCACAGTCTTCCCCCTATTTAATGAACTAAAAATAGCAAGGCATTCTGTTTTGGAGTACCTTGCTATCATTTTATACAGCTGTTTGATCTTCAATCTGGCTAAATGGAGAAGGTTGAACAATATAAAAACAGGGTACTGCCTTTATACCTTAAAGACAATACCCTTCCTTTTTGAACTCATATTTTTGTTCTTTAAGTTTGACACACAAGGCTTTATAAATTTTATTGTTCTAACTTATTGGTCTTTGTTGATTACAGCCGCTTAGGCTACCACTATCATAAAGGACCAATCACTATTTTCACTATTATGGAACACATCTTATAACCATTGATATTAACGGGTTATAGATGCATTCCACCTCACATTTTTTCTGCGTTATGAACTCGTACAGCTAAAGCTGAACATCGACTTACCGTCCCATTCCTTGCGTAAAATCGAAAAGATCTCTGATCAAGCACACTGAAAAATGTCATTCTGTTGTTGAATAAATTCTCGCTCTACACTATGCCACTATATCATCCAAATCTACTTGATAATACGCACCCTCAAACATCAAAGTCCGGGTTCGTTTATCATAAACCATAAAGTTTTGACCCGTATTTTCACTGGAACCCGCTTGCCAAAGCTCTATACCATAAATATTTGTTTCCTCCTGGGGAACCCATTCCTTTAAAGCCTCTTTTATCCGTTTAACTCCTTCTGTATCCTGATGGATTAAATTCTCAGGCCTTAAAGAATCAACTAATATTTGAAAATCCTCAGGAGCCAAAAACCTTTTCTTTTCTTCAGCCCCATTTTCCCTATTTATTGTCATAGAATTTATAACTCTAGCCTGGTCATAATTATTAATATCGGCTGATTCCTCAAATGCTTCTTTTAATAAATTCTCAAGCTCATGATTACTATAGTAAGCTATTCTTCCTCCTGCAACATGTTCCTCAAATATACCCTGGCCATACCTTAATATTTTTGAGTACCAATTACCATCTATCTCATAACGAATCCACATTGTCAGATAGGAAGAATCCATTCTTTGTTCTTCGCCGCTAACTACCTCTTTTAATTCCATTTCCCGGATTCCTTTCCCAAAATCATCTAATAAAGACTCTGTGACGGAAATGGATTTGGCTACACCACTCGCTGATGATGTACTAGCAGCAAACATAAGCGAATCGCCTTCCCTATCTGTTTTGATTGTGATTTCCTTAGGGGTAGTACCTTCTGCCTTGTTCACCAAACTTACAGCATGTACTCTAAAGATACCTGCAATCACCAAGGGCACTATAACCAACAAAGAAATTGCTATTAAGTAGCTTTTTTTATGAAGCTTAAAGCTCCTTTTTTCCAACACAACCTTAAATAATAGATAAGCCAATATGGCAAATATTGCTGCTCCCATAATATTTACATAAATATCCGGAAGGTGGCGATCGTTAATTGGCGGTAATATTTTCAATAGATTGTTTCGAATAAGACTGTGCAAGAGGGAAAAACTCAAGTAATACCCTAAAAAACCTGCCCCCAATACTGTGATAATTTTATCCCGTAAAACTTTAGTCATTTTTTCCCACCTCCTAATACTTCATTGATATATTCCAGCTTTTCAGGTGAAATCCGATAAGCACTGCCATTTCTCACAATCATTTCACCACTAACCCTGTCCAAGTAAATGGGAATTGTTCCTCCTCCGGAAAAGTCTACCAACATTTCGTAACCATCTTTCTCCTGAGGATAGATCTTTCTTTCAATTTCCTTCGCTTTTGAGATTATAGTCACTAGCTTAGAATATTTTTCATCTCTTAAAGCATCTTTGTCAATTCTTACCAACCAAGAGGTGCTATTTTTTTCTGCTATATATACAGTCATGGCTTTAATCCCCTCAAGGTTCTCAATTTTGCCTAGGGCATAGTTATATGTGCCGTAAAGAATACCTGTCCATACCAAAAAAATAATTGACCAGATTGCAAGGAACTTAATAATATTTTTGCGGCGGAAAACCCGTTTATCACTCAAGAAATAACCAATAACTACAGCAATAAATGATGCAATGATAGCCGGTGTTACGGTAGTTGCCAAACATTCAAGGACAGGGTGGTAGGGGAAAAAGCCCATCGCCCCTTGATAAAAATAATCCGTCCTTCCTCCAAATGATAAGCCATTTCCCGCGAAAAAAATACCCAGAGCAAACTCCGCTAATTTATAAGGCAAAGCCATAATTGCTTTTGTTAAGAGAAAACCATCCCTGGTATAAAACCTGGAAAACGACCCTATGATAAATCCCAACAAACCATATAGGGTAATTCGTCTCATTCCTTTTATCCGGGCCTTTATTCTACTAACTAAGACTTCGTCTTCCACATCCAATGGCGTTATTTCTAAACTCAGCTTATTATCAAGATATTTATCTAATTCTTCCTGACATTCCGCGCAGCTCTCTAAATGTTTTTCCATGGTATCCATCTCCTTTTGGGGGAGTTCTTCTTCTAAATAGTCTTTTATTTTTTCTATATATAAACAGGCCATTAGAGTTCCTCCATTTCTTCATAAATTCTCTGAAACTCTCTTCTTCCTCTATAAACACCCACTTTAACAGTGTTTAACTCCATTTCCGTAATATCGCTTATTTCTTTATAGGATAGATTTTGAATATCCCGAAGGATTAAAAGCATCCGATATTTTTGACTCATCTTATTTAAGGTTTTTTCAATAAGCTCCTTGGTTGCAGTATTAACTGCATATTCTTCCGGGCTCATCCCCTTATCCTCTAATTCCTTAGCAAAAAGTTCGATACTTTCAATCGCCACTTTCCTTTTTTGGGCTCGAATATAGTCAAGATATGCATTCTTGGCTATTCTATAAATCCAAGTCTTAAAGCTAGACCTGTTCTCAAATCTGGCAATATTTAAGTATACCTTTAAGAAAACATCCTGGCATATTTCCTCAGCTGCCGGCCTATCTCCGGCAAGATAAAATATATAAGAAAATATGGGATTTTTGTATTTCTTATATAAAGCAGAAAATTCAGCATCCAACATGAATCTTTCCTTTCACTGGTTACCGGTAAACCTCTTTCACAATTATAGACTGTTTGTATATTAAAAAGTTACACAAAAAATAAAGTACTATCTCCTCAAATCACAAAGGGATAGCAGAGATTTTGACTATTTTAAGCTTTCCTACAAAACAAGGGTGCTGTCACTTAATCGTATTAAGTGACAGCACCCTTGTTCTGATTTTTTATGGGGCATGCAAAGCCCTAGTATATAAGACTTTGCATGCTTCACCAATGCTATTTATGCCTTACTTCGATTGGTCTTTGTTGCTTACAGCTGCCTGAGCGGCAGCCAACCGTGCGATAGGCACGCGGAACGGGGAGCAAGAGACATAATCCAAGCCAACGATATGGCAGAATTCCACGGAGTTTGGTTCTCCACCGTGCTCTCCACAAATCCCTAAGCCGAGAGCTGGGTTTGAGCTCCGACCAAGTTTCACAGCCATGTCGACGAGCTTACCAACCCCATTGCGATCGAGCACTACAAATGGGTCTGAGCTAATGACTTTCTTTTCCAGATAGGTTGGGAGGAACGTACCTTGGGCGTCATCACGGGACAAGCCCATTGTCATTTGAGTCAAGTCATTCGTTCCGAAGGAGAAGAAGTCTGCTACTTTTCCAATTTCATCGGCTGTAAGGGCAGCACGTGGCACTTCAATCATTGTTCCCACTTTATAGTGGATATGAACGCTCTGTTCGCGCATAACATCTGCCGCAGTGTCATCCACAAGCTTGCGCATCATCAGGAATTCTTCTACGCCAAAGATGAGCGGGATCATGACCTCCGGATGGATGTCGTAGCCTTCTTTGACAAGACGAGCACTGGCTTGGAAAATAGCCCGGGCTTGCATAACTGTAATTTCAGGGTAGGATACGCCCAGACGGCAACCACGGTGACCCAGCATTGGGTTAAGTTCAGAAAGCGCCCGAACTTTGCGTAATAAACTCTCTTTTTCACGTAAAGAATCAGAGTCCTCTTTAGTAATTTTCAGCTTCGTAATCTCGACAATCAACTCTTCAGAGTGCGGGAGAAACTCGTGGAGAGGAGGATCCAGTAAGCGAATGGTCACAGGCAGTCCTTGCATCGACTTCAAAATACCATAGAAGTCCTCTTCTTGCATTGGTAAGAGTTTTTCCAGGGCCACTTCGCGCTCTTCGAGAGTTTGAGCAAGAATCATTTGTTGAACAATCGGAATCCGTTCCGGGTCCATAAACATGTGCTCGGTCCGAGTTAACCCGATCCCAACGGCTCCGTAATCCCTGGCGTTCGTCGCTTCAGTTGGGGTATCGGCATTAGCCATTACTTTGAGTCTGGAAATCTCATCGGCCCAATCCAGGAACTCTTTAAAATCTGCACTCAGTTCCGGATCCACCATTGCCACTTCGCCCTTGATCACTCGACCGGTTGATCCGTCGATAGAGATGATTGTGCCTTGCGGATACTCTACTCCGTCAATACTAAAGAGACCCAAGCTATAGTCGATCTTTAAGGCATCACACCCGCAGACAGCTGGCTTGCCCATATGACGGGAAACAACAGCTGCATGACTTGTCATACCGCCCCGACTCGTTAAGATCCCTTTGGCAGCCAAAATACCACGGATATCATCCGGTGTAGTTTCTGTTCGAACTAATATTATCTTTTCTCCGAGTTCCCCTTGGCGTTCTGCCTCTTCTGCACTAAAGACAATTTTTCCGGAGGCAGCACCAGGTGAAGCGGGGAGCCCTTTGGCCAGAACTTGAACTTTGGCAGCATCATCCATGCGACGATGTAATAAGTGGTCTAATTGTTCCGGTTCGATTCGCATAATCGCTTCTTCTTTAGTGATTACACCCTCGCGGAAAAGTTCCACCGCCACCCGAATTGCTGCCGAAGCCGTCCGTTTGCCATTGCGAGTTTGCAGCATATAGAGTTTACCGCGTTCAATGGTGAATTCAATATCTTGCATATCCCGATAATGAGATTCCAGGCGTTGGCAAATATCCGCAAACTGTTGGTAGATCTCTGCATTTTCCTGAGCCAAAGTAGCAATCGGCTGTGGTGTCCGGATGCCAGCCACCACATCTTCCCCTTGAGCATTCATCAGATATTCCCCGTAAAGAGCCTTTTCGCCAGTCGATGGGCTGCGAGTGAAAGCTACCCCGGTTCCTGAGTCAGAACCCATATTTCCAAAGACCATGGACTGGACGTTCACGGCTGTCCCAATATCATGAGGAATATTATTGATTTTCCGGTAAACATTCGCCCGGTCATTATTCCAAGAACGGAAAACTGCCAAAACCGCGAGTTCTAACTGAACTCGAGGATCCATAGGAAACGGCTTGCCTGTTTTACGTTCAATTTTTTTCTTATACTCACTTACCATCCATTTAAGACTTTCTGCCGAAAGTTCGGAGTCAAAATGAACCCCTTGCTTCTCTTTAGCTGTCTCCAAAATCTGTTCAAAATTGTAATGTTCAACCTCTAAGACAACATCTCCAAACATTTGGATAAAACGGCGGTAACAATCCCACGCAAAACGCTCGTTCTGGGTATTCTCCACAACTGCTCCCACGGTATCATCATTTAAACCTAAATTAAGAACAGTATCCATCATGCCCGGCATTGAGAACTTCGCCCCAGATCGGACTGAAACAAGCAACGGATTTTTCTTATCTCCAAACAGTTTGCCAGTAGCCTTTTCAATCTCAGCCAAGGCGGGCCATACTTGATCCCAAGTCCCATCGGGAACATTTTCACCATTGCTGTAATACTCATTGCATGCTTCCGTCGTAATGGTGAATCCTGGTGGCACCGGCAAACCAATATTGGTCATTTCGCACAAATTGGCCCCTTTTCCCCCCAACAAGTCGCGCATAGAAGCCTTACCTTCTTGGAATAAGTAAACATACTTCTTAGTCATTTCGCTCCCCCTTAAATAATATTTCTAACACGATGCTCGCAGTCTCTTCGACCGCTTTGCCCGTGGCGTCGATAATCGGACAACCAATACGTCTCATAATACCCCGCGCATACTCCAGCTCTTGCATGATGCGCTCCAAGTTGGCGTAATCCGAGCTCGCTCCCAACCCTAAGGTTTTTAAGCGCTCTGTTCGGATCTGGTTGAGCAATTCAGGGCGTAATATTAAACCAACCACTTTCCGCGGAGAAATATTAAAAAGCTCCTCGGGAGGATTGACTTCAGGGACCAATGGGATATTCGCGGCTTTGAGTCCTTTATGGGCTAAGTACATACTGAGTGGAGTTTTCGATGTCCGAGAGACGCCAATAAGAACAACATCGGCATACAGAACCCCCCGGGAATCTTTACCGTCGTCATATTTAACAGCAAATTCAATGGCCTCCACTTTACGGAAATACTGTTCATCCAAACGATGGATAATATTCGGCGTATGGGTGGGTTCCATACCAGTTTGGCCTGAAAGAGCGCCAATCAGTGGACCCAATATATCAACGGTTTTAAGACCCTTCTCAAGAGCTTTGCTCTCCAAATAATCTCTCAGGTCTTTAAGTACAAGGGTATAAACCAAAATAGCTTGTTCAGCCAGAGCTTCTTCCATAATATCTTCTAGATGCGATTGATCCCGTACGTAGGGAACTCGACGAATCCGAGTCTTGACACCAATAAACTGTGCCGCCGCTGCCCGGCTTACAAACTCCGCTGTCTCTCCAAGTGCATCCGAAATGACATAAATCACCGGCATTTGGGTCGTCACGTCCACACCTCCGAATTTATTCGAAGTCCATCCTGACTTCAGTCCTCCGTCTCCAGGATACCATATTCTGACCTCTGGCTTCTGATCTCCGAGCTCCGGATTGCTTCAGTCCTCGGTCTCCCGTTTCCTAATTTCCGGATTCACTAGTCTGATCTCCGGCCTCTGATCCCCACCCTCTGGAAGGGAATCACATCCTCGCATTTGCAATTTCGACAAAGAGCTTCGTGACATTCGTCTTGGTAAACCGCCCAACAACCTCATAACATTCATCCCCGTTTTCGTCCACATACCCTTCCACCACGGGCAAACTATCGACTTGATGGTGGACCAATTTCTTGGCCGCACTCAAGACCGGTTCATCCGGGGTCGTCATATAGATGTTCGGCATACGCGTCATAATGACACCGACAGGAACTTGTTGCAGGTCGCTTTTACCTAAAGAGGCTTTCATAATATCTTTGCGTGAAATCATTCCTAAAAGAATGCGATCCGGTCCGACAACCGTAAGGCTCCCTACATTTTGCGTGAACATCGTAACCGTCGCTTCATAGATACTTGCAGTTTCTGCTATGGTGACTGGCATAGACTTAAACGCACAAACCCGCAACTGAAGCATCCGTTCCATGATCGGGGAAGGTCCGCTATTTTCACGGTAAGAATATCCGACACGTGGCCGGGCCTCTAAGACCCCAGACATCGTCAAAATGGTTAAATCCGGGCGGAGAGTGGCTCGCGTCAAATCCAGCTTTGCCGCAATCTTTTCACCAGTGATGGAACCTGAGGCTTTGACTATCTCCACAATTCGCTGTTGACGTTCCGTCCATTCCAACCCATTTCACCTCTTAATGTTTCTTACAAACCTAATGTGACATACTAATCGTGCTTTACAGGACAGATTATACCACATAATGTTGTTTATTGAATAGATAGTTAACATATTTTTTTACGACAAAACACTTAAATCGCCTAAACATCCCAGCATTATCACACACTGTCCCAGTAAAGCCAGTCGGTTCCGTTTCAAAGCTTCATCTTCTACCATAATCATAACCGCCTGGAAGAGGGCTTCAATGTAGGAGACCAGCTCCTCTGCTAAATAATAGGCCATCACATAATTCCCTCTCGACCGAGTCTGTTCAAAACGCTCTATACGCAAAGATATTGCATTCTCCAAAGCTATTTCAGTCGCATCAACCAACAAAGATGAGTCTATCGCTTGAGGCACTTCTTTTTTAGTTAAATTGAAGCAACGGATATAAGCTTGGAGAAAGGGAGTAAAGGTTTCTTCATTCCTTCTTTCGGAAAGCACTTGGGCTCGTTTCGCTGCACGATTAATGTCATCGCTTCCGATCGCCAAGGCCGCTTCCACTGTATCATAACGCAGTCCTTGTTCCTGTAGCACAAAACGCAGGCGTTGTTGAAAGAAATCCTGGAGCAAGGGCAAGATGTCCTCGATCGGCAATGGAGATGTCCCCTGCTCAGTGAGCAGGCGATAAGACTCACGCAAAAGTTCGGTGAGAGAAATCTCCCATTTAGAATCTAAGAGGATCGCCACAATCCCTTGTGCTTGACGTCTTAAGGCATAAGGGTCCTGAGAACCGGTGGGCTGGATTCCAATGCTGAACGCGCCAACAATTGCATCAAGTTTATCCGCAATACTGACTACACGACCGGGATCTGATGCTGGTAATCCATCGCCTGCAAAACGGGGCTGATAGTGTTCGAGTATCCCCTGACAGACCTGCGGTGTCTCTCCACTGGCTTTAGCGTAGTCCGCCCCCATAATGCCTTGCAGTTCTGGAAAATCACTGACCATCAAGGTTACAAGATCGGCTTTCGCCAAAAAAGCAGTTCGATCAATTTCTTCTTGCAAAGTTCCCTCGAAATTCAGCTTCTCAGCAATGAACCGAGACAAGCCGCGCAAACGTTCTACCCTTTGCTCGACAGTACCCAATTTCTCGTGGTACACAATCTTCCCTAATTTGGCAACTAACTCCGACAATGGAACCTTTTGATCCTCACGATAATAAAAGGCCGCATCTTCCAAACGAGCTTTCAACACTTTTTCATTTCCGGCTTTCACTGTATCTAAAGCGAAGGCATCCCCGTTGCGTACTGTAATAAAATTGGGCAAGAGTTTTCCGTCTTTAGCACGCACCGGAAAGTATCGTTGATGCTCCCGCATCGGGGTTGTAATTACCGCCTCAGGCAGGTGCATGTAGCGAGGGGCTACTGCGCCCAATAACGCAGTCGGATATTCCACAAGATGGATGACTTCGCCCAAGAGCTCCTTATCTTCAGGCACTTCGCCACCGACGTTCTCTGCCAGAACTTTAATTTGCGCTTGAATCGCACTCTTGCGCTCCTCAGGGTCAACGATAACAAAGGCTTTACGTAAGGCTTCGCAATAATCAGACGGTTGGGCTAGGGAAATAAGTTCTGTCGTCAGCGTTCGGTGCCCGCGCGAGACACGTCCTGACTTAAGCCCGACGAGCTCAAGCGACACAACTTCTGTTCCGTAAAGAGCAACGATCCAACGAATCGGACGAGCGAAACGAAAATCTAAGTCTCCCCAGCGCATAGGTTTTGGAAAATGCAAGGCATTAATGAGCTCGCTGGCGAATTGGGGCAATAAGGTCGAAGTCTCCAGCCCTATTTCCGATTTACGAGCAAACACATACGGTACCCCATTGACCTCTTGGACAAAAAGGTCTTCAACTTTTACACCTTGCCCTCGAGCAAAGCCCTGAGCAGCTTTTGTAGAGACCCCATTTGCATCATAGGCCGCTTTCACAGCGGGGCCTTTGACTTCCATCAATAAATCCTCTTGTTTTTCCCCAAGCCCCGATACCAAAAGGGCCAGGCGGCGAGGGGTAGCGAAGATTTTCATTTCCGAATAGGCCAAGCGCAGTTCAGCTAAACGTTTGCGTGCTTGTTCCTCCAACTGAGCCATCGCCCCCGGCGAAAATTTAGCTGGGATTTCTTCTGTTCCTATTTCAAGCAAAAAATCGTTCGCCATCTTACTCCACTTCCTTCACTGAATTTGTTTTGATCAGAGGGTAACCCAGTCTCTCCCGTTGCTCTACATAAGCCTGAGCACAAAGACGAGCTAGCGCACGCACCCGTGCAATATAATTTGTGCGCTCTGTGACACTGATTGCCCCGCGAGCATCAAGCAAATTAAAGGTATGGGAGCATTTCAACACGTAATCATAGGCAGGGAGCACCAATCCTTTTTCTACAACCCGCTTGGCCTCACGTTCATACATATCAAACCAGGTCTGCAAGGCCTCAATATCCGCAACTTCAAAATTGTAATGCGAGTAATCGATTTCATTTTGCAGATAGATATCACCATACGTAATGTCTCCGACCCAGGCGATATCATAAACACTGTCTTTATTTTGAATATACGTAGTCAGTCGTTCCAGTCCATACGTGATTTCACAACAAACTGGTTTGCAGTCAATCCCCCCACACTGTTGAAAATACGTAAACTGAGTCACTTCCATACCGTCTAACCAGACTTCCCAGCCAAGCCCCCAAGCCCCCAAGGTCGGAGACTCCCAGTTGTCTTCGACGAAACGAATATCGTGCTCCTTAGGGTTAATCCCTAGCCGTTCCAAGCTCTGCAGGTAAAGTTCCTGAACATTGTCAGGCGAAGGTTTCAGAATGACTTGGTATTGGAAATAATGCTGTAAACGATTGGGATTTTCCCCATATCTGCCATCTGTGGGTCGGCGTGACGGCTCAACATAGGCCACATTCCACGGCTCCGGTCCCAGGGCGCGTAGAAACGTCGCGGGGTTCATCGTCCCAGCCCCTTTTTCCACGTCATAAGGTTGGGCAATAATACACCCTTGTTCTCCCCAAAACTGATTGAGAGTAAGTATAATATCTTGAAACTGCATAGTTTTACCTCCTTAGTATTAATTTAAATTACTCAAAACATTGTCTTTTTCCAGGTTTCTTCAAAGCGGACTGCTCAATAGTCGTAGTTCCCCAACAAGTATTAGTTCCCTACCGTATATCACTTTCCTTCAGGATCTCCAGTTCAATTTTCAACAAATAAAAAAGCGCTCACCCCCGTAGCATATAAGCTACAGGGACGAGAGCTTGTTCCCGCGGTTCCACCCTGTTTGACCCCAGCAGGGTCCCCTTCGTTTATCCTGCTCAGAGCTGCCCCATCCGCTTCTCCTATTCGGCTCACACCCACCCGAACTCGCTAATAAAGAGGTTTCGCGGACTTTTCTCCCATCATCGCATCATAAAAAGGTATAGATTTAAACTATTATATTCCCAGGAGCGAATTGTGTCAAATACTATAATCCTGCATCTGCCCTATCCGAAGAAAAATTAAAAGCATCATCATCATACGAAGACTTGTCTCCAGAAGCCACTTCAAGCTCATAATGATTAATTGCTGCCCCAACTGCACCAGCCAGAGCAAGCATCCGTAAACCTGGCCTCCGCCAGATCGTATACACCAATGCCAAACCCACTGGAGCTGAAAGACTTACGATCGTATCATTATGTTTTTTCAGACTAACCGTGGTGTTATTAAAGCTTCCCAGCTTATCTTTGACACAACTCCAAATTCCCTGCCCTCGATCGACAAAGTCCCACCCGGGTTTCCCCTTACCGCGACCCTTCTCGAAGTTGTCCAAAGCCTTCACTACATCACCCTGAGCCATGCTTAAAGCCACCCGAGCCTCTTCATAGCCAATTCCCATTCGTTCGCGTAATACATCCAGCTTTTCAAGTTCTGTCCACAACGCTTCACTCAAATTCGTTCCCTTCCTTTCCGTTCGTGTGCTGCCCCACGTCATCCCGAGTTAAGCTTCCCATTCGCCAAGACTTGAGCGGCCTCTCAAATTTATACTCTAGATAAAGCCGTAGTGTCTCCAAAATTTCTTGTTGCATCCAAGCATTCCAACGCAGGCGATCAAGTTTAGTGATTTCCGCCCGAATTAATTGACGCATGAACGCAATACTACCAGCTCGAATCCATCGTCCTGAATACGTCTCTCGACACTGACCACAAAGCGTCCCACCGGCCTCCGGACTGAAAAATAAACGATCACCACTAATCTTAACCCCACACTCAGGACATTCCCCTAAATGCGGGCGATATCCCAACAACATCATTAACCGCAAAGCGTAAGCGCTGAGCACAAGAGAAGAGTTAAATTGTTCCAGTAGAAACAAACAAGTCAACGTAAGAGCAAAAAGTTCCGGGTTGGGCTGTGCCACAACCGTTGAAATGTCCAAAAGTTCAACGATACCCGTAGCCGCAAACGAGCGATCCAGATCACTCCAAAGATAAGGGAAGCTTTCCCTCGGACTGCACTGACTAACCGTATCCAAAGTTTTCCCGCGGTGGATTAGAAAATCCCCATAGGTAAACAACTGAACCCCAGCCCTCTGACGACTCTTAGGTTTACGCACCCCTTTTGCCACAGCCTGCAGCTTTCCCAGCTCACGAGAAAAAAGAGTGAGCACCCGATCCGACTCCCCAAATTCCCGACTGCGGATCACTAACGCGTCCGCATGGTAAACGGCCACGCTCTCACCCCTCTATTTTGCGTTATCTATTGTCTCTCTATACATAAAACCTATCAGCTAAGTATCGCGCTGGTCCCCAGTCGTTCCGCCCCAGCTTGGATAAGCTCAACGGCAAACTCCCTGGTCCTTATTCCGCCCGAAGCCTTAACCCTAACATTTTCCCCGACCCACGCTTTAAGATTACGTACATCCTGGACGGTCGCTCCGCCCCCGGCAAAGCCAGTAGAAGTCTTAATATAATCTGCTCCTGAGCGTTTGACAATCTCAGCCACAGTTCGTTTCTCATCTTCTGTAAGCAAACTGGTTTCAATAATAACTTTTATGAGCAATCCACAACCATGAGCCGCTGCAACCACTTGCGTAATATCACGCTCAACGGCTTCCCAATCTCCTGATTTTGCCCATCCAACATTGATAACCATATCCACTTCTTTGCCACCGTGCGCCTTGACCATAAAGACTTCCTGAACTTTAACTTCCGTAAACGTCGCCCCTAACGGGAAGCCTACTACGGCAGCAACACCAATTCCTGTTCCGCGCAAAAGCTTCGCCGCTGTCTGCACATACGTCGGGTTGACACAGACGGTCGCAAACTTATGCTGTTGAGCCTCATGACAAAGCGTCACAATATCTTTTTCTGCAGCTTGCGGTTTCAACAACGTGTGATCTGTCATTCCTGCAAGATTCAGCATACTAATCCCGTTCCTTTCCATACCCGTAATTTCGCAAACTATCCATCCGATTGCGCCAGTCCTTTTTCACCTTAACCCAAAGTTCTAAAAACACAGGGCTGCCTAATAAAGCCTCAATATCCATACGAGCCAATCTGCCAATCTCCTTGAGTTGCTTACCTCCGGCCCCGATCACAATCCCTTTCTGAGAGTCACGCTCAACCACAATCAAAGCCCGTACTTTAACCAAAGTCTTCTTCTCAGCTACCTCTTCGATCACTACCGCAATCGAATGCGGAATTTCATCGTGCGTCAACTGCAGCACTTTTTCGCGCACCAGCTCTGCCATAATAAAACGTTCCGGCTGATCGGTAACTTCATCTTCCGGATAATACATAGGACCCTTAGAAAGTTGATTAAAAATAACCTTTAACAGTTCGTCAGTATTTTCCCCTGTTTTTGCGGATACAGGAACAATAGCTTTAAAATCCACAAGGGCAGAAAACTGCTGAATTTTACGCATCAACTGCTCTTTCGACGCCAAAAGGTCAACTTTGTTCAAGACCAATACGCACGGGACCCGAGTCTGCTTGAGCATTTCAATAATAAACTCTTCGCCAGGACCATATTCAGCCGAAAGGTCCACCATATAAAGAATAACATCCACTTCACGCATGGATTCCTTGGCTTTACCGACCATATATTCCCCTAACTTATGTTTGGGTTTATGGATTCCGGGTGTATCCAGAAAGATAATCTGCCCCCGTTCCTCCGTTAGAATACACTGGATGCGATTACGGGTGGTCTGAGGCTTATCAGACATGATCAGAACCTTCTGACCTAACAAATGATTAAGCAAGGTGGATTTCCCTGCATTCGGTCTTCCTATGACAGATACAAAGCCTGAACGGAATTCATTTGATTTTGTTGAAACCAACGGTGAAGTCACTTCCCTATCTTAAAATACTTTAATTTCTTTTGTATTATTTATTACCATAACCTTTAGTGACGACGTCTATTCAGTGCAAACTTCTATAACTCGAATTTAGTGCAAGACAGTGCAAGCAGGAACGCTCTTTCTTGCGTATATCAAGAAACCAGCACTTCTCCCGCTTCCTTCAGACGGTGCATATGAAATGTGCCGTCTCCCAGGAGTTCCCGTCACCCAACATGCATGCTCAAATTCTCCAAAGCAAGACTAATCGCCTCTCCGTCCCCCAAGCCCGGGAAACAGTATGACACAAGCACGACGTCTTTACGTAAGCATGCAACCGAGAACCGTCCCTCCTCCCGCTTTCTTAGACGGTGCACATGAAATGTGCCGTCTCCCAGGAGTTCCCGTCACCCAACATGCATGCTCAAATTCTCCAAAACAAGACTAATCATCTCTCCGTCCCCCAAGCCCGGGACGCAGTATGACACGAGCACGAGGTCTTTACGTTAGCAGACCTGCAAACTTCCGTTCAAGCGACCGACCCCAAAGACGGGGCAGCGCACAAGGTCCCTTCTCGCCATCCTGGAAGAAGGGTAATCCGTGCGAAGACAGTGTCTGTTAGAAGGGTAATCCGTGCGAAAACAGTGTTTTCGTGGGTCGTCGGATGGCGCTTTTGGCACGATAGTCTCCAGTGGAGATTATCGCCGTAGGCGGGTTCTTTAAAATAATGCTATCGCCGAAGGATGAACCCCGCTCCCCAGAGCCAGGAGCTTAAACGGTTAGTTTGCTCTGCGTCGTAAGCACCGAGCGCTGTGTCTTACAAGTCGCTCACAAACTCCGGCCCAAACGCATCCGGCAAGAGCGTCTTCAACCTCGTAACCTTCGTTTTCCCCTCGCCATTTATCAAAATTACCGGGCAATCCACAGCAAACTCTCGTATCACTTGACGACATGCACCACAAGGAGAAGGAAACACATCTGTCGGCACAGCGATGGCGATTCCTTTCAGTTCCCGTTCTCCATGAGCCACAGCTTGAAAAATAGCATTTCGCTCTGCACAAACTGTTAAACCGTAACTAGCATTTTCAACGTTGCACCCACCATAAATCACACCCGACGAAAACAGTGCGGCTGCCCCAACAGGGTAGTGAGAATAGGGAACGTATGCTTGTCGGTATGCCGCCTGAGCCTGGTCAATAAGTTCTTGCAGGACCTGTGTTTCGAGTGTTTCTGTCTTAAGAAATTGATTCTTCTGATTCAAGTTCAAAACTGCTCCTTAAAATATACAAAGTTTATTAAACCAATTGTCTCATAAGATTTGAAAAAAATGTGGATATTCTCGTCTGTCTATCCTAAAAGATAACTCACGAAGCTTAACAGCCGTGGTAGAAAGACAATCACCCCTATCACCACAGCTTGAATTACTGCAACCAAAACTGCGCCAGCTGCCACGTCTTTTGCCATTCCCGCTAGAGGATGAAAGTTTGGTTGCACCAAATCCACCACAATTTCTAGAGCAGAATTCATGGCTTCTGCGCCAATAACACTACCAATTGCGAAAATAAGAATTAACCATTCAAAACGAGAAACCTCGCTCCACCAAGCACAGCATACGACGCAAATTCCTGCAACGACATGAAACTGAAAGTGACCTTGCGTTTTCCAAGTGTATATCAACCCTCGCCAAGCTTGGTTAAGACTACGCCAAAACCCTGGTTTCTGATATTTCCCCATCCGCTCCGTTTTATCCACTTCCAAACTTCCACTTTTCTATGTAAGAGTTCCATGCTCTGCTTCAGTTGAAGGTAAGCTCCTCCTTCGCCCTCACTTCGCTATAGAGAGCTTAATAGCTACACTCTTTCTAACCTCAATAAAGCCATCACTTCTTCTTCTTTGCTACGCATTTCTTGTTTATCCGGCTCTTCTTCATGATCATAACCTAACAAATGAAGCGTCCCATGAACAGCCAGGTACACAATTTCCCGTTCGAAAGAATGGCCGTATTCTTTAGCTTGTTCCCTGGCCCTTTCAGCAGAGATTACGATATCACCGAGCATATCGTCCTCGAACTCCGAATCAGGTTCCTCATCCAATTCCTCTTGCAAAGCAAACGAAAGAACATCCGTCGGGCGATCCACCCCACGATATTCGAGATTCAAGGTATGGATGCGCTGGTCATCAACCAGCATTAGGCTCACCTCCGCCTCTTCCGGCCCATCCGAAAGACGGATAGCCTCTTCAATGGCCTGACTCAGCATTGCGCTAAGCGGCTCGCGCTGGTCAAGTGAAATAGACTCTTCCTCCCAAGAAATATCCAGGATCATGCGCTTACGGGTAAACCCCATCCCTTTACACCAGATTTGGGCCACCCTTCCCTCCCTTCCAACATAAACTAGTCACCCGAAACTTAACTATATCAGTTCTACCCAAAGCTTTAAGATTTATCACTCACTGGGGGATTTTGATCATCCTGGGGAACACCTTCATCATTTTCTTCGCTGGTCTCGCTCACAGACTTCTTAGAGAGCATTCCATTTCCGTTTGCCGGCAAGTCCGGATATTCGACGCGGGAATGGAAAATACCGGTCAGAACACGCACAAAGGCCATCGCAATGCGATCTAAGTCTTGAAACGTTAAATCACATTGATCCAACTGTCCATCATTCAGCTTATCTTTAACAATTTTCCGAACAAACCCTTCGACACGTCCTGGCGTGGGTTGTTTCATAGACCGCACCGCCGCTTCTACATTGTCAGCCAAGGCCACAAGAGCTGCCTCCTTGGTCTGAGGTTTAGGCCCTTCATAATGAAAAGCCTCCTCAGGAATCTCATCATTTTCTTCAAGAGCTTTATGATAAAAGAAGCTGACTAAACCGTCCCCATGATGCTGAGCGATAATATCTTGGATCTGCTGTGGGAGTTTATTATCCTTAGCCATCTCCAACCCATCCTTGACATGGGAGGTAATAATCAACGAGCTCAAAGTCGGGGCAATCTTATCATGCGGGTTATCTTGAGTAAATTGATTCTCAATAAAAAAGTAAGGGCGTTTTAATTTTCCGATATCATGGTACATCGAACCCACCCTTACCAAGGTGGCATCCGCATGAACGGCCTCTGCCGCGGCTTCAGCCAAATTGCCCACTAAAATGCTATGATGGTATGTCCCTGGCGCCTCCATCAATAAACGCTTCAGCAACGGACGATTGGGATTGGATAATTCCAAAAGCCGAACAGAGGAAGTAATACGGAACCCCGACTCAAACCAATGCAACGCTCCCACCGTCAAGAACGAAGACGCTACCCCGTTGACAATTCCCAAGATCAGACCAACAACCCAAACCATTAAGCGCATTCCGGTGGTTAAGGCAATCCCACTGACCACCAAAACATTCATCGCAGACACAAATAACCCAGCTCGCGCCAAATCAGAACGTTGGCTCAAATGAGAGACACTATACACCCCGACAAACCCGCCAAAAAGGGCCACTAAACCTGTTTGCAGGCCAGTTGAGGTTGAAAGAGTAGGGTCCACTAAAACAGCCACAAAAAATGCTAAGACCACTGAGACAAGTAAAGCGACATCGACATCAACTAAAATCGCAACCGTCATGGTTGCCCAAGCCACTGGAATGAGCACACCCGCCAAGGCATTGTATTCAGGTCCCCCTAAATTCAAGGAAATTACTCCGCGCCCCATTGCGAGCACCAAGATCATCGTCAGCCCAATTAGAACACTGCGGTTGGTTAAACGCAGTATATCCCGTTTATATTGGTACAAATAGGCTACAATGATTCCCATTCCAATGAGGACCATCAACGCAATCCCCGACGCCATCTTCCAGGTATTAAGACTATTGATCAGCCCATATTCAACCAAGACGTGGAAAACCTTTTCATCAACAATCTCTCCCGGACCAATAATCTTTTGGTTTGTCTTGAAGTAGAGGACATCCCGTTTCACAAGAGCTCGTGCCGCAGCACGCAATTTTTCCGTAGTTTGCTCATCTACAATCAAGGTCGGCTGTGTAACTTCTTGTTCCACAAAGGCCTCAAAAAACGCTTTGGCATCATCCTGGAGTGCTGATTGATGAACGTCCAAAACAATTTTTTCGCGCAGTGACCCCACATCCACCTCGGTCCGCGCCCCGGAATTGACATTGCGCGCATCGCTTAAGATAATGTCTCCACCAATCTGTTTAACTGCACTTAAAACCTCTGGAGAGGCCTTTAGCAGCGAAGCCAACACCTCATCTGATAAGACAGCAAACGGCTTCGTTTGCTTTAATTTGCTGACAAGTTCATTCGTGTCCCCTGCGGTCGTCGCCGTAGTACTCAAGGTATTGAACGCTTTCCCCAGATCATTGGTTAGCTCGGTCAAATATTCATCATCAGGCTTATACACTGGTTGAATAGCTTTCGCAGCAGCTTCCAGGTCTTTAGAATATTTCTCTGTATCTTCAATGTCCTTGCTCCACGGCGCAGTGATGAGCTGAGGACTAGGTTCCCCTACTTCCAAATGGAGTTTAGAAACAAATAAGCCTAAAGATAAAAGAACCGCAAACAACAGAAAATACATCACCCCAACGATAGCACGTAGCCAGTTGGTGTGATGTCTAAGCAAATCCAAACGGCTGGATAACCCCTCCCAAATCTTTCTAACCCTTCTAAACTTCAATACCATCATCCTTACTTCATCAGTGCCTTACCTTTTCAGCACGCTCTATAAACTGCATAACCGGTCTATTTTCTCAAGGATTGGCATATACCGCCAAATCTTCGTAGGTTTCCACCTCAACTCTAACCCGTTCTGTCTTAGAATTACTCGAAAGAACCTTCACATTTTCTTCCACAATCACAACTCCAGGCGCGATCTCCTTCTGGACTTCAATCCGAGCCTTTTCTTCAGCCAATTGACGTGCTTCGGCAACAGACCGTTCAAGGTGCACATTATGGAGTTCTTTATAGTTTACTCTTATACCTTCGACAGGGAAACGCCAATTCCTCCAGGGCTGTACGTATTGAACGAGCACTTCTTTTTCAGTTTGCTCAAACGGAGAATCCGGTGTTGTTACCATTATGACGCGAGAGCCAAATTTTATACCCCATCCTGCAGCAACTCTTCCGCTTTCCTCGATTTTATCCTCTACTAAAGGAATTTGTGCTTCGGCACTATACCACACTCGTGCCCGTACAAACCCTCTGGCTGCAGAGGCTTGGGGAACTGGCTTAGAACTATTCGACTTGTTCGCTTCAGAATTCTGAGCAATCGGCGTACTTGGCAGGCCCGGATTTGGCGCCTGCGTAATTAGAACTTGACCAGCCCTGACGATTTCTCCTTCATGAACCATAGGAGTTCCTTGAATTACCATTATTTCTTTGACAAGCCCTGCATGGCTAGCAACCAGATTACCCGCTTCTTTAGGAATGGATGGACGTATTTTCTCTGATATTTTAATCTTAACGCTTGTTCCACTGCGTTCCACACCAATCCAAGCCGCATCCGGCAATTGTTCTTGAAGCACTTTGGCAATCTGATTCAAATCTAAATTTTTTGAGTAAGTCCAAGTTCTAAGCCCTAATTTTTCTGCCCTCTCTAAAACCTCTGAAGACTTAACATTCTTGTTGCCCGACACAGAAATGGACAACACAAGTTGCGATAAGACTGTTAATACCATGGCAATCACGACGATCCCTGTCAACAGGCCCTTTCTGTGCCACCAACGTTTGGCAATAAAAGGCCAACCATATTTTGCTATGATATGAACCCTCGTATGAGTTCTGTGAGCAGCCTTTCGCAAGCGCCGAAAATCCGCTAACTTAATTTGTGCCCGCATCCCTCGCTCTGATTTTTGAATATGGTGAAGAATCACACCGTCTTTTAACACTTGATTCAGGAAACGTGAAAGCTGGTCTCCCCTCGCGAGGAAAAAAATCCGTCCCTGCCAAAATATCCGTAACCATTCAAACATTACTGTATCTCCTCTCCTCTATCCTGAATATAGCTATTATCATCCTTCCAATTGTGCCGCATCAGCAGCATGAGTGTTCATATCATCGCCTTGCTCCTGACCTTCAGGCGCCAATTGTCCTAGTTGCACTGATAACGCTGGCCAATACTCGAACAAGGATGCTCATCGTTAGAACCCGGTCAGCCTATACTTTCTGACTGATAAATGATAAAGAAAAGATCTCCCCTTCAATCCGTAGTTCTGTGGATAATAAAACCTTCAGCACTAACCCCTTTCCCTGAAAACACACATCCCCCTCCGTTGTTTCCAAACGAATTTCTTCCTCAGTGAAGGTAATAATGCTAATATAATTTTCAACCAAAACCTGTTGTCGCCCAGTTATCGTAATTTTCGGACCTTCGCCCACCACATCCGCTGGAAAATCCAAAACGTCTCCGACGTTCCTTTTTAACTTTTTGAACATAAAAATTGACTCCTCCCCTCTGTATGCAATTTTATGAGGGGAAGAGCCAGAATAGTCCAAGCCTTTAATTAAATTGTTTTTTTACAGCAAAAAACCCAGTTGTATTCCTCAACTGGGTTTTTCTTTAAAACTAATGGGTTATGCCCCGAGAATCTCCCGTACAACTTGATTAACAAGTTTGCCATCTGCACGGCCTTTCGTCTTAGGTGATAGTGCACCCATAACTTTCCCGAGGTCTTTGGGGCCTTGAGCCCCTACTATGCCGATTGTTTCTTGAACAAGCTGACGAATTTCCCCTTCGGAAAGCTGTTGAGGAAGGTAATCCATTAGAACGACCATTTCCTCTTCCAGAGCCTTAACCATTTCGGGGCGATCCGCTTTTTTGAACTCTTCAAGCGAATCTCGACGCTGTTTCATTTCACGTGCTAATACTTCGATGACTTGATCATCGTTAAATTCAATTTTCTTGTCAATCTCAGCATTCTTTATGGCAGCCCTGGCCATTCGGATGACGGAAAGTCTAACCTTCCCCTCCTCTTTGGCCTTCATGGCAACCTTCATATCCTCAACGAGGCGATCTTTCAGGGTCAATTCGAGACACTCCTTACTTGAACTTGCGTTTACGTGCAGCTTCAGATTTTTTCTTTCTCTTCACACTTGGTTTCTCATATGCCTCATGTTTACGAGCCTCTGCACTAACCCCTGCCTTTTGACAAGTACGCTTGAACCGGCGGAGTGCGGCATCAAGGGATTCGTTTTTACCAACTTTGACTTCACTCATTGTCTTATCCCTCCCTCCACTGGATCATCACAATTATACCTTTACTATTATACTGGATGAAGTTGGTTGAGTCAAGTTGACTTTAAAGCCATAACAGACTGCCCGTTTGACTTTCGTCCCAATCACCCAATCTTTGCGTTAAGAGCCTGACCCCCAAGCAAATGAAAATGAAGGTGTCCGACAACTTGGCCTCCGTCAGTTCCCGTATTCGTTACTACCCTATAACCAGACTCTGCAACCCCAAACTCACTTGCCAAGCGACGGATCACACCTAACAGATGACCCATTAATGCTTCATATTCAGACGTGACATCATTAAGACTACGCAAATGGCTCTTTGGAATAACGACCAAGTGCACGGGAGCCAGCGGCTGAATATCTTTAAAAGCGATTATCTCATCATCTTCATAGACGATTTCACTGGGAATTTCCCGTCGGGCAATTTTACAAAAAATACAATCAGACATAGGCATTTTTATTTCCTCCCTTATCTTATTCGACACAACGCTTTTTATTACCAAGCATTTTAGTCAATTTTTTACACTTTTACCATCAAATCAAGAGATGACCCTCTTCTAAAATAACCGTAACAAGCTGCCGCGCAACCCAAACCTGTCCATCGTCACGAGGAGGTATTTTAACCTGAATATAATGTGGCGTATGCCCTAGGGCACAACCTTTTGGATCAATCCATTCAATCAACACTTCCACAGGCTTTCCAACAAAACCACGAACAAATGCTTCTTGACTAACGCGAGCAACCGCCATGAGATCCTTAACCCGTTGTTCTTTTAGCTTCTTCGAAACTTGATCCGGATAGTCTGCCGCAGGCGTTCCTTTTCGTTTCGAATAGGGAAACACATGAATTGCGGAAAAACCACAAGATTTCACAAACTCTAAAGTAGAAGCATGATCCTCCTCTGTTTCCCCTGGAAAGCCGACAATGATATCCGTTGTGACAGCCAGATCCGGTATCTGATGATGTAGTTTTTCAAGCAAATCTCGATATTCATGCAACGAATAGGGACGCCGCATACGGGCTAACACCTGATCACTTCCGCTCTGAAGAGGCATATGTACATGAGGACAAACCTTATGTGACGAAGCAATGCTTTCAATCAGCTCAGGCGTATATTCCATCGGTTCAATCGAACTTAAGCGCAAACGATGCAGTCCAGGAATTTTGACCAACTCCCGTACCAAACGAGCTAAATTCCATTCTGCCCCTAAATCCTGTCCATAATACCCAGTATGAATACCAGTCAAGACAATCTCCGGATAACCCGCCTCAACCAACCGTCGAGCCTCAGCTATTGCATTTTCTGGCAAACGACTGCGTAATGGGCCACGTGCATAAGGAATAATACAGTAAGTACAGAACTGATTACATCCTTCTTGAATCTTGAGAAACACTCGGGTCCGATGCTCCTCGCTAAGTTGAGGAAGCTCTTCAAATTCCTCCGCTTCCCAAATCCCGCGCACAGCATTCAAAGGTTTACGCTCAGCTTTAACTCGTTCAATCCAATCTAAGACCTGCATCCGATCCTGCGTTCCCAGCACCAGATCAACGCCTTCAATATTCAGAACCTCTCCCGGCTCCGTTTGCGCGTAACAGCCCATAACCACAACAACGCTCCCAGGATGCGCCTTAATCATACGACGAATAACCTGACGGGATTTACTATCTCCTGTATTCGTCACTGTACAAGTATTTACAACGACAACATCCGCCTCTTCCGAGGACTCAACCACCTGATACTTCGCCTCCCGAAAAAGTTGGGCCATCGCTTCGCTCTCAGTTTGATTTACTTTACAGCCCAGGGTAACGAAACATACTCGTGGTTTGATGTTAGTAGTTCGTGGTTCGAATATCGGACTTTGCATATCCGATGTAGCCGGGTGCGTTCTAACCTGCTCACCCTTTAAAGGCATATATAATCCACCCTTTTTCAAAACAACTAACAGGTCAGTCCTTTAAAAGCGTTTCCACCTTCAACAAAACTTCCTGCATTATAATCTCAGGTACTTTATAAACCAATTGTGCTGATTGACTTAACCAATCCAGATTTTTAATTTGATCTGCTAAAATAACACCCTCAACTGGGAGCCCTACCGGTAATTTTACCTCAAATGGATAACCCTTAACTTTACCAAAAACGAATACTCGACCATCTCCAAAGCAAGACAAACGTCTCTCCCCGTCCCTAGCCCGGGACGCAGTATGACACAAGCGCGACGTCTCTACGTAAGCAGCCCAGCAAACTTCCGCTCAAGCGACCGACCCGAGACACGGGGCAGCGCACAAGGACGTGCGCTGCCGCTCCCCAGAGCCAGGAGCCTGAACGGTTAGTTTGCTCTGCGTCGTAGGCACCGAGCGCTGTGCATACAAGTCCTCTAGCCGAGATCCCCATAATGAGCTAAAACCATCGTCAGGGCAGCCAGAGCAGCAGTCTCTGTCCGCAAAATTCGAGGTCCCAACGAAACGCTCTGGGCCCCAAGCTTTTCTTGGGCCAAAGCCACCTCAGCCTCATCAAAACCACCCTCAGGGCCAATAAGTATGGCAATAGGACGTTCACTGTCTAGCGTATCAAGCACAGAAGCTAAACGCTGAGTCTTCTCTTCTTCATAAGGAATAAGCCACTGGGTGTCCAGTGGTAAATTCTCCTTCAGATCCTTCCAATCGCTGACTTCTAATATTTGTGGTTCTTGAACCCTATGCGACTGTTTCGCTGCTTCTGAAGCAATCTTTTGCCAACGAACGACCCGCTCGTGTGCTTTACTTCCCTCCAAATGCATGACAGACCGTTTGGCTCGCAAGGGAACGAGCCCTACCATGCCTAGCTCAGTCCCTTTTTGAATCACCCATTCCATTTTTTCACCTTTAGACAGTCCTGCTACAATATAAACGGAGGTATGAGCCTCTACATCGGGATGATCCGTACTGAGAATTCCACAAGTTACACTTTTGTCCTCAATCTTAAGAATGACAGCGGTATACTCCATCCCGGTATTATCAAATCCGACAATCACATCTCCTGGAGAAAGCCGCAGCACCTTAACAAGGTGATCGCGTTCCGAATCACGCAACCAAAAGGCTTCTTTTCCAAGTTCTGTAATCTTAAACCGATTCATTATTTGCCCACCTCGCCCGAAATAAAATCCAACCGGAATCTTCAACACGTTCTAGTATTTCGAATCCAGCTTCCTTTAATCCATCTTCCACGTCAATGGCGCGATGTTCAATAATGCCCGAAGCCAAAAATTCACCCTTTGGGTGCAATATACGTTTTAAATCCGGGAGTAGCATTAAAATAACATCAGCAATAATATTGGCAATCACTATATCAGCCTGCCCCTTGAGTACAGTCCCTAAATCTCCACGCAAAACTTTAACCTGGTCACTCACACGATTTAGGTCGACATTTTCCTGAGCCACCTTTACCGCCACAGCATCAAGATCCACGGCATCCACTTTAGCGCCAAGTTTAGCTGCCGCAATCGCGAGAATTCCAGACCCAGTCCCTAGGTCGAAGACAATTTGGCCAGGCTTTACTATCTTTTCCAATTCTTCTAAACACAGCGTCGTTGTAGCATGAGTCCCTGTACCAAAAGCCATGCCAGGATCAAGTTCCAAAACAATGTCTCCTGCCAGCGGCTCTACCTGCTCCCACGTTGGCTTAATCAGAATTTTTTTCCCAATACGGATTGGCTTGAAATAGGCCTTCCAAGCTGTTGCCCAATCTTCCTCTTTTAACGAGATGCCTTTGGCTTGAACAACCCAGTGCGGAAAGCGTTGTATCAGTTCACGAATTCCTAAATCTATCGACTCAAGCTTGTCCGTTAGTTCTGCATCTTCCGGAAAGTAACCTTTAACCACAGACGTTCCGGTGAATTCTACTTCTCCAAAATCATGGTAATCCCACTTCCCAGATTCCACATAACTCCGTAAAAGTTCTGGGTCTTCCACACTGACACCGGGACACCCTAACTGATAAAAAAGATCGGCAACAGTTTCTTCTCCCTCAGTTGAAACTGTTACCGCCACTTCACGCCAATCCATACATTATGCTCCTTTTTACCCCATCGCATCGCGGAGGTTTTCTTTGAACTTCTCAAACAAGGATTTCTTACCCATTTGTTGATGATCCGGAGTTGCTTCCCCGAATTCACGTAAGAGTTGTTTTTGTTTATCGTTTAGCTTGGTCGGTGTTGTTAATATAACCCGAACATGCTGGTCACCACGACCACTGCCTCGGCGATGCGGCACGCCATGCCCTTTAAGCCGAAAAACGGTGGATGTTTGCGTCCCTTCGGGAACTTTCATCTTAACCACACCATCTAAGGTCGGAACATCGACTTCCGCGCCCAAGGCCGCTTGGATAAAGGTGATAGGTACTTCACAGTAAATGTCATTTCCATCACGTTCAAAGAATTTATGCCGTTTAACCTGTAAAACAATATAAAGGTCTCCCGGAGGCCCTCCCTTAGCACCAGATTCACCGTCTCCACTGAGCCTTAGGTTTAAACCATCCTCTGAACCTTGCGGAACACTAATCTTAATTGTTCGAACCTTGCGGACTTTCCCTTGTCCACTGCACGTCGAACACGGACTACTAACAGTACGCCCTTCCCCATGACACGTTGGACACGTGCGAGCCGTTTGAATCTGACCAAAAGGCGTGCGTTGAGTCACTTTAACTTGCCCGCTGCCATGACACTGAGAACACGTCGTCGGATGAGTTCCAGGTGCTGCCCCAGAACCTTGACAATCTGTACAAGTTTCGTCCCGTGGAATCTGGATTTCTTTTTCGACGCCAAACACCGCTTCTTCAAAGGTCAAGGGCATGGCATACCGCAGATCAGCGCCCCGTTGAGGGCCACCGCGCCGTTGTCCACCGCCGCCGCCAAAAAACATATCAAAAATGTCACCGAAGCCTCCAGCATCTCCAAATCCTTGATTAGGATCTGTTCCTGCATGACCAAATTGGTCATAACGCGCTCTTTTCTCCGGATCACTTAAAACATCATACGCATCAGCAGCTTCTTTAAACTTTTCTTCCGCCGCCTTATCTCCTGGATTCACATCTGGATGATATTGACGAGCTAACGTCCTATAAGCTTTTTTAATTTCTTGTTCACTGGCTGATCGCTCGACACCCAGCACCTCATAATTATCGCGTTTCATGTTTTCCTCCATCACTCCTACTTGTCCAACCACTCTAACATTTTAAAGTCCTCTAGTATTATATGATCCTTCGACTCCAAGTTCAAGGAAATCTCCAATATTAAGGAATTTTATGTATCTGTCAAAAAACTCAAATAAAGCGGGGCACAAAGGCTTTAAACCTTTGCACCCTCAAAACTTATCTCTAATACACATCCTCGCCGCACCTAGACAGGAGAATGAAACTTAAAACCAATCCATCAAGCAAAATCGTGTCCATCGTGCTTAAATTTCGAGGTACCCGCTCGTCAGCGGTTCAGCTGCGACGGAACAGGATTCGAGATATACCTTTACTTATCCTTTTCTACCTCAGTGAATTCAGCATCCACGACATCGTCGTCTTTCTTAACCTCTTCCGCTCCGGCTTGGCCTCCAGCGTTCGGGTCTTGAGCAGCTTGTTGTTGGTACATTTTTTCGATGTAAGGATGGAGCACCTTGTTCAGCGCCTCCATTTTCGCATTAATCTCTTCAATGTTTTCAGCGGTAGATGCTGTCTTTACATCTTCTAATGCTTTTTTGATACTGTCAACTTCAGCTGCATCACCCTTGCCTTCGAAGTCTTTCAAAGTTTTCTCTGTTTGATAAACAATCGAATCCGCTTGATTCCTAGCATCAATCAGCTCTCTTAGTTTCTTGTCTTCTTCAGCATGAGCTTCAGCATCTTGTTTCATTTTTTCAATATCGTCTTTGGATAGACCTGTAGAAGAGGTAATTGTCACTTTTTGTTCATTTCCTGTGGCCACATCTTTTGCGGAAACATGGACAATACCATTGGCATCAATATCGAATTTTACCTCAATTTGGGGAATGCCGCGTGGTGCGGGAGGAATTCCTGTGAGTTGGAAACGTCCAAGCGTCTTATTATAACTCGCCATTTCACGCTCACCTTGGAGAACATGAATGTCGACGGATGTTTGATTATCTGCAGCCGTTGAGAACGTCTGAGATTTAGTGGTAGGGATAGTAGAGTTGCGATCGATGATCCGGGTAAATACTCCACCAAGGGTTTCAATACCCAAGGAAAGCGGGGTAACATCCAGCAAGATCATATCCTTTACTTCACCACTGAGTACGCCACCTTGAATCGCTGCACCCATGGCAACTACTTCATCCGGGTTAACTCCTTTGTGAGGGTCTTTTCCGCTTAATTTCCGGATAGCTTCAACGACGGCAGGAATACGGGTCGATCCGCCGACTAGAATGATTTGGTCAATTTTATCCCAAGAAAGTTTGGCATCTTCAATTGCTTGGCGTGTAGGTCCAATGGTTGATTCTACCAAATCTGAGGTAATGTCTTCAAATTTGGCCCGAGAAATATTCATATCCAAATGTTGTGGTCCTTGCTCTGTCATGGTAATAAATGGAAGATTTACATTTGAGTTCGTAACACCGGAAAGTTCAATCTTAGCTTTTTCCGCTGCTTCTTTTAAACGTTGCAGGGCAACGCGGTCCTTCGAGAGGTCCGCACCATTACTTTTCTTGTATTCAGCCACCATATAGTCAATCAGACGTTGATCGAAATCGTCGCCGCCCAAATGGTTATTACCACTCGTAGCTTTCACTTCAACCATGCCTTGGCTTAATTCAAGGATCGAAACATCAAAGGTACCGCCCCCTAAGTCAAAGACCAAAACTGTTGAATCATCTTTTTTGTCGAGACCATAGGCAAGGGCTGCAGCCGTGGGCTCATTAATAATACGAAGTACTTCAAGTCCGGAAATTGCTCCGGCGTCCTTAGTGGCTTGACGCTGAGCGTCCGTGAAATAGGCTGGAACCGTAATAACTGCTTGGGTAACCGGTTGACCAATGTAGGCCTCGGCATCTGTTTTAAGTTTTTGGAGAACCATCGCTGAAATTTCTTGGGGGCTATAGGACTTATCGTCAATTTTAACTTTATAGTCACTACCCATATGACGTTTAATAGAAATGACTGTTTTATCAGGATTAGAAACAGATTGACGTTTGGCAACCTGACCGACTAACCGCTCACCAGTTTTTGAAAAACCTACTACCGATGGAGTTGTTCGGTTTCCTTCCGCATTTGGGATGACAACCGCTTCCCCGCCTTCCATAACGGATACGCAAGAGTTTGTTGTACCTAAGTCAATACCAATAATTTTTCCCATTATAATCTTCCTCCTTAAATTAACTAGTTAGAAACTTTAACCATACAAGGACGCAAAACTTTTTCTTTAAGGTAATACCCTTTTTGTAGTTCTTCTACGACAGTATTTTCAGGATGTTCTTCGGAAGCCACCCTGAGCACCGCTTCATGAAGGTTTGGATCAAAAGGTTGGCCCACGGCTTCCATCGCTTTTAGGCCCTCCTTGCTGAGCGCAGTTTGCAATTGGCGGAAGATCATATCCACTCCCTGCGAAAAAGCTGTAATGTCTGGATTGACTTTGGCCGCATTGGCTGCCCGTTCAAAATTGTCCAGAATAGGAAGTAGATCCCCCACAATGCGTTCGGATGCATAATTAATAAGATCGACTTTTTCCTTTTGGGTCCGTTTTCGATAATTATCGAAATCTGCCTGCAAGCGCAGCAAATGGTCATAATGCTCTTCTGCTTTAGCTTTGGCCTGAGCAAGCTCCGCTTCTAGCGTCAGAATTTTCTCTGGGAGAGTCATATCATTGTCATCCATGCTTTCTTCTAGGATGGATCTTTCGGGATCACCCTCTGTATCCTCCCTCTGATCCTTGTTAATCCTCGGTTCCTGGTCTTTGAGAGCTTCTTCTCTCCGTTGTGCCATCCACAATCACCTCTCGTACTTAAATAGAAATATCTATATTAGAATGAGCTATAAAGCCCAATCAACGCGTTAATATCCCCGGGGTTTTCCCCTTGCCAAAACTTCCGCTAAGCTACGTGTCATAAAGTCTACAATCGCAATTACTTTGGCGTAGTCCATACGAGTCGGTCCCAGTACCCCCACTGCCCCAATGGTTAGTCCATTCACTTTATAAGTTGCAGATATTACGCTACAATCTCGGAATTCTTTCAATGTATTTTCTCCACCAATGGTAACGTTTAATCCCTCATGATGAGGATGCAGCAGTTTTTTCAAAGGCTCATTTTCTTCAAACACTTTGAATAAGGTCTTAACTTTACCTAAATCTCGAAATTCAGGCTGATTTAGCATATTGAGAGTTCCGCCCAGATAAATGCGTTCCTCTTCCTCGTTATCGCTCAAAATTTCCCTTAACATATCCATAGTATTGTCAATCAATTGCCTCTGCCTGGACAATTCACCATAGATCTCATGCAGCAAACTACGTTTGACTTGACCTAAAGAATACCCACGCATCTTTTGGTTGAAAACCCCAGCGACATGTTGGAGATCCTCAACCGTAATATTTTCTCCAACATCGATAATATGGTTTTCAATAGCACCGTTTTCCTTAACAATTACCATAATAACCTGACCCGGCTGATAAGGCAGAAAATGCATCTTGCCAAACGTGCTTTTTCCTTTTTGCGGCCCGAGCACAAGGCTCGTTAAGTTGGTAAGTTCAGACAACAATCTGCTGGTATGGGAAATAACCTCTTGAATCTCATGGATTCTTTTCGTACTTTCCCGCTCAATCGTCTCCTTCTCCTCTTCACTAAGCACTTGCGGATCCATCAAACAATCCACAAAATATCGATACCCCGCATCCGAAGGAATTCGCCCCGCAGAAGTATACGGCTGTTCGATGAAGCCTAAATCTTCTAAATCAGCCATCTCATTACGAATCGTCGCAGGAGATACACCCAGATCAAATTTACGTGCAATCGTTCGCGAACCAATCGGTTCAGCAGTAGCAATATAATCCAGAACAATCGCCCGAAGTATCTTGCGTTTCCGTTCATCCATTTGCATACATGCCTCCCCATCCTTCCTAAGATTGCACTCTAGCCTAAGTATCTCACACTCAAACTCGCTTGTTGATTTTTCTTGTTAGCACTCTCCCTCGATGAGTGCTAACAGCTGATGTCTTCACATTACCACTCTATTTTAGCTTTGTCAAGAATCATTTCAGATAAAATAATTTAAAGTTTTATGTAGGATATAAGTACGCTCATATAACGCGTATAGGCACGGCTGAAGTTGATAAAAGATGCCAGAAAGCTAGCAAACCGA
>NZ_AGAF01000160.1 GCF_000224515.1 Desulfosporosinus sp. OT
CTCGGCGGAACAGCTCACGGGCAGTCACTTTTTGTCGTTCCGCGTAGTTTCCATGACCCTCCGCGGAATGACAAGTTACGCCGATTTAAAACGCACCTAACCCTAGGTGCGTTTTATTGGCAGTTACTTGTTTTCTATGGATTGAAATATACAACTTATTAATGGTTCAATACTTTTTTAACCGCTGTAATCATCGCCTCTAACAAGACTTCACTTGTAATCAAGGACCAATTAATGATATAACCTCTTTCAAAAGCCAACTGCCGTATGAATTCCCTGATACTTCTGCCATTTCCTTCTCTGAATGGATGAATCATGTTGAGTTCTGACATATAGTAGGCAGCTCTCTTGGAAAATTC
>NZ_AGAF01000159.1 GCF_000224515.1 Desulfosporosinus sp. OT
GGCCGGAAGATCGACTTTACCAATAAGGAATATGATCTGCTGGTCTACCTGGCCGAACACCAGGGTAGAGTCATAAGCAGGGAGGAGCTCCTGGACAGAGTCTGGGGGTATGAATACGTGGGGGATTGCCGAACAGTGGATATCCACGTGCGCCGGGTCCGAAAAAAGCTGGACGAAGACAAGAATTCATCCATTATTGAAACGGTCTTCGGTGTCGGCTATAAACTAGTAT
>NZ_AGAF01000158.1 GCF_000224515.1 Desulfosporosinus sp. OT
CCCTTCAGGGCTTGGCTCATATCCTTGCTCTCTGCCAGTCTGTCGGCCGGAACGGAGCCATAGGACAGTTTTTTTCCCTGCAGGCTGTAAAGTTCGACGCTGCATCCCACCTGGCTGCTGAGCTGCCTGGAAATGCCCGGGGCCTCAGCGGGAAGGGACGCGGCGGTCAAGTCCAGATTACCGAATAACAGATACTGGCTCAAATAGCCATCCAGATTTTTTTTGGCCGCAATCATATCCTCCCTGATGATCCGCTGGGAGTTTTGCCGGGTGGTGTTATAAACCCCAAAGGTCAGCACGGAAAAACCGCAAAACAAGATCAGTGAATAATAAATGAGTATTTTCAGCTGGAGCGAAGATTTCATATTATATACCCGCTT
>NZ_AGAF01000157.1 GCF_000224515.1 Desulfosporosinus sp. OT
ATTATCAGCACTGATACTTGATAGCCCCATTTCACCGAAATCAAGATTCATCACCTAGTTAGTAATTGTAAACCTACACTTCGGATAATTCTTACAACCCTTAAAATCTCCATACTTACCCTTTCTCGTGATTAGCTCTCCACCACATTTAGGACAAATATTTGCGCTTACTTGGTTCGTCACTTCAGCTTTCTTTTTATGAATTCCTTCAACATGCTGGGTCCTGACTTCCTTATCTCTTACATTTAGAGCCAGCAATTTCGCATATATCTCTTCCTTTTGCTGCTCAGTAATGGTTTCCGCTGCAAACTCTCTAATCGTTTTAAGCAATTTTACTGAATATATAACCTTGGCATTTGTCTTAACCTTTAAATCAGCATCAATGGAAAAAACAATGATCGGCACGTAATTCAACTCTGAGTATTCTTGCAAATTCTGCTTTAGAGCCTGAATATGCCCATAGTTTTGTCTTATCGGATTAAAGAACTTTTCCTTCCGTTTATAGATTACTTGTGTCCAAGACTCCCCGTGCTCATCTCCCAAAATCCAGCCCTTGTAATTCTTTGTCTCTATTACAAAAATCCCGTAATTTGACACGACTACATGATCTATCTGGGACGTCTTCCCATCCACTCTCAACATTAGATCATTTATAACCTTATATTTTGTTGGATCTAACCTCGTCAGAAACGCGATATTGTTTTCTCCCCAATGATTCCTTTGATTTTGGCCTTATACAATCGATAAATAAAAACTGCTAAAACTAATAGCCACAAATACCATAGCTCCACGAAAGCCTTTATCATTTGAGCGTCTCCCCCTCTTTCCCTCTATCGGCGTATTCAAAGCCTATAATCGTCTTTTAACCCCTAAGCTTTTTCTAAGCACTGCTAAAACAACTCTTCTTTTAAGCATCTAAACCCGCCTCTTATAATACTCCTCCAACTTCTCATCACACCGCACAATAATCCAGTCCTTCTCCTCCGGCGTCATCCTCTTCCAAACGTGCCGATTAAACTCCACATACTCAATATCTCGGCATCGACTCATAAATCGCATATCCTCAAACCGCTTAAACGGATTGCTAAAGATATTTCTCTCAACATCCTTTCTTGTATATCCGTTTTTGCAATACAGACTGGATTTTTTCTCAACCACCAGCCCGCTCTCTTTTCTGGCCCTATAGAAATCCATGAAGTAATTAACCATGTCCTCGACCCTAACTCTTCCTTTATCGTCAACATGCTCAAGCATGGCCTTGAGCAGTACCGGCTTATAGGAGAAGCTCATATCCATAGTCCTGACCATGTCCATAAACTTATCTTTCATATTGGCAGGATTGATCAGATCCCAGCCGTACTGTTTAGCATAGCTCTCCACGGTTGCTTTCTTAAAATACTTAAAGCTCCTTTTATCCCCGAAGGGTACCTCTAAATCAGGGGTTATCTTTCCTTCCCGCAGGTACCGTTCAATGGTTTCAGTTTGCACATCCACCATCCTCACGAACTCCAGCTGTGATATCATCCCTTTCACTTCATCCTGCCAGTTAAAGAGATCAATCAGTTCATAATCCGCGGCATTCACCGGGAAATCCAGAAAAACAGGAGGTTTTTCTCCTCTGGCGATTAAATCCCTGTCCAATTCAAACTGTTTCCGTGAAGCTACAACGTACTCTCCTGCCCTATATTCCTTCAAGTTAAACATCCTGTGCAGAGAGTAAGGCATGTTAAACAATCCGGCATTATCAATAAAATCGAAGACCATCAGATAGTCCTTACCCGCGCATTTGCGCATCCCTCGGCCTAGTTGCTGAACATAAAGTGTCTTGGAAAGGGTCGGTCTGGCCATGAACAAAACTTCTGTTTTCGGACTGTCCCAACCCTCGTTTAAGAGATCACATGCACATAAGACTTGGATATCCCTATTTTCATAACGATCTAAAATCCTTGCCCTTTCTCCTGACTTCATAGACCCGGAAACAGCCTCGCAAAGAATTCCTTTTTCTTTGAACAAAGCAGAAATCTCCTGAGCGTGGTGTACGGAGGCACAGAATACCACGGTTTTCTTATCCCTAACATAGTTGAGATAGGTTTCTGGTATAAGCTTATTTCTCTCCGGCACAAAGAGCTTACTTTCTAAGTCCTGGGCGTAATATTTGATGCCATTGATTCTCACCGTGGAAAGATCCACATTAGTCTTGACCCGGATACACCTGATAGGAACAAGTTCTCCCAATTCCACTGCTTGATGAAAATCCAGTTTATGGGCCACATTTTTAAAGTCCTCCAGGATGCTCTCACCATCTGCTCTATCTGGAGTAGCCGTGAGTCCCAGAGTGAATTCAGGTTTGAAATAACTCAAGACCTTCCTATAAGTATCCGCGGTTCCATGATGACATTCATCGACGATGATATAGCCAAAGTCATTGGGTTTGAACCCTTCCAGATTTCTGGCAACACTCTGAATACTACTGCAGACAACATAAGCGTCTGCAGCCTTTTCTTCAGCAACATAGAGACCAGTATCCGCCTGATCCCAAAGTTCTTCAAAGGTGCCTTTAGCCTGGGTGATTAGTTCTTTGGTATGAGCCAAAAACAGGGTTCGTTTCCCCAGTTGTTTGGCATCACTGACTGCGGTCACAGTTTTTCCGGTTCCGGTGGCATGATAAAGCAGAGCAATACTCTCCCCTTGCTCGCGCATGGCCTGCAGGTTATCTAAAGCAGCTTGTTGATGTTCCCGCAGTTCAATCACCTTGCCCTTCTGCATAGGTAGATAATCCTCCAGCATTCTGAAGGAGGGTATTTCCCCAACAAAAATCCGCAGCTCATCCTTGACCTTTTCAGGCTGGTGCTTCAGTTGGTTGTAAACCCAGCGATAAACCTTCCAGTTCTGGTAGATAAGGCTGTTTTGCTTCGTAAGGTCGTCATAATATTTATTTGAAGAAACCTTACTGGGGTTATGATAGGTTTCACCATCAATCTCTATGGCTATTTTTAAGTCTTCACTTTCCAGCGCAAAATCAAGGGAGCGTCTATGTCCATAAATATCGGTGACCGGATACTGAAGAAACAGATACTCCGCTTGATCCGGGCCAAAGGTATCACAGAACAGCTCGACAAAGAGATCTTCGGCGATACTGCCCAGGGTCCCCTTCTGCTTGATCTTTTCTGTCAATTTGATTCAACCCCTCAACCGTCGCAAACTTCTATAAGCAGGAGTTTATCCCGGAAAGCACCTCTCTCCTCAGCCTTTTGCTTCCTGATACCCTCGAATTCCTGCCGGGAAACCCCTTTATAATCCAAGATGGCGTAGACGACTTCCACTAAATCCGCCAGTTCTTCAACGCTTTGGCTGTCCAGATACTCCTGAAGCTCTTCCCCTAACTTGGCGTTTAATAAGTCCAGGTACCCTTTGCCTGAAACCTTTTCGATAATGGCTTTCTTGCCGCTTTCCTCGATGATCTGGGGTATTTTATCGCGAATTAGTTTGTTGTAGACTTTTATCCTCTCAGATTTGCCGTCACGGACTTTATTCTCGTCAATTATTGGGATAGTAATGAACCCATCCTGATCATCGCCAAAAACCTTTCCGTTATGATTGGCGAGCCAATAGGCGGCGTAAGCACACAAAAAAGCATCCAGCTTGTCCTCAAGGTTTTTAAACTCCTTCTTTGACATGGCTTGAATGCTCGATGAATGATTGAAGAAATCTTCTATATTATGGACGGGGGGGTTGAAATCACTCACCCTTTTTAAAAGGTTAACCATCCGACCCATCTCTGTTTTAGTTGTTTCAAATTTTACCTTATGTTTGATTTTATATTTAACGGGAAAAGCATCAGGAAAAAGGCCTAAGGTTATTCCTGTAGGAAAGGTTTCGATAATGACGTGCTTTTTATTGGTTAGGTCACCTGTGAGTGAAAAATCAGGCACCCGCTTTATAATGGCTTTGACGACCTCTTCACCTCGAACTACTCCGAAGTGGTTTAACATAAAGCGTTTACTGCAGGTGAAAACGGACAGATTTTTGCCATGAATTTTCTCTCTCATAATAGCTCCGTCACAGTATCTGGAACCTGTTTCGTTATTCACGATTAAGGGAGCATCAATCCCAACGATTGCCTCTTCCTGAGCATGTTCTTCAACAATTGCAGCAATCATTTCGTCGCTAAACACCTTCGATTCACAATAGACGATTTCTCCATTGTCAGCGATCACACAAATTCCCGATTCGTTGGCATAGGTCCATGCTAAGTCAATTCCGATATAATTCATTCATTTACCCCCAAAAACCTTTGGCTTTAAATCTATCTTCCACTTACCAGATCCGGCAACCCTTTTATTAGGGTGAGCCCCCCTGAGCCTATTTTCATTGTTTCCAAAACTTGATTACCTTTTAAATAAGACCTCATTAGACTCGTCTCTATCTTTTTCGCCGAACTTTCCTGTATTCCTTCCGGCAATCACCAAATTTTGCAATAACTATCTCCATCTAACCCTTTAAACTGATCACAATAATGAGTACCAACCATTACTTGAATTCTCCCTAATACAATATCTGAACAACCGCAGTTCCCCCAGTACAAGGACTTCGTCAATTTGTTTGGTAATGGCGCTGGCATGTCTAAAAAAAACCGCGGCTACAGCCTCGGTTTTTTGTTATCTCTCTGGTATTTGAGTTATATATTCATGATCATAAAGTCATTGTAATAATCCGGTTTCTTAACATGAACTAGCACTGTCTACTGTCCCACTTTCCGTATGACACAGCAATACTCATCGTGTAAAAAATTAATCCTTGCTCATGGATTCAAGCAACTTCTGAAGATATTCTATTTGTTCCGGCGCAAGCTTTCTGGCTGTGTCCACCAGACGGCGAAGTTCCGGCTCAAGCTGCGGGCGTTCCTCGGCAAAAAATTCCGTAAGCGTAATATTGAGAGCCAAACATATCTTTTCAATCGTGATAGCGTTTGGTGATTTTTTCCCAGCTTCTATATCGCTAATCGTAGTTTGCCCAATCTCCGCAATATTGGCCAAATCTTTTTGACTTAACTTATTCTCTTTTCTTAATTCCAAAAATTTAGAGCCATAATCGATTCCCATTATTTCACTCCTATCGCTAAAGCAATTATAACAAATAAAAATGCCGCTCCATAGCACGCTAAAGCGGTTGAAGTATATCGCAAAAGCAATTATAATTGTTGCTAAAAGGAAGTATGGTGTATGCAAAATCTAAACTATTTACGAACCAAACAAAAATTATCTCAGGCTGAGCTTTCCAGACGCTCGAGTGTTTCCCAAACCTATATTTCTGAACTGGAAGCCAACAGAAAACAGCCTACCTATCCTATCCTGAAGAAACTTGCTGCCGCTCTCGGTGTTAGTATTGCCGAACTGATCGGAGAACAATCCCCTGAACAACCGGAGGAAAACGATGTCCACACAAGACCTCAGTGATTTTGAGATTGGCTATGAGTATGTCCGTAAGCGCTATTCATTTTTGGCCAAACAAAGCTACCAAGATTTATGGGCACTGGGAACCGCTTATCTGCTGACAAGGGGGTCTAACGCCGAGCTTTCCCGAGGCATGGGCTTCTATTTCCTAGAGTTAGGAATTAAAACTCGCCTCTCTGAAATTATCCCGGACAATTAGATAACTTAGCCGCGCCCACACACACGAAGACACTGTCTTCGCACGTACTAGCCTTTCTTGCAGACACTGTACCTGTATGTCCCTACTGTTCCTTTATTCACAGAATGTGGCCAGACTCATGAGGGTGATATACCTCATATGATATACTTCATATAAAATGCCTATTCCAAATTGGACTTTGCTGTCCATTTTAGAATAGGCATAACTTTTCTTATCGCTGCCTTCTCATCGAGGATTGCTTTTTGCCTTGGCCAGGCTCTTTGGCGTTTCCCCCCATACTCGCCATTTTCCAGTAGAAATACCATAAGTAATGATTTTTGAATTCAAACCTTAGACCCATGACTTTAGCGACCTTCGCTTTCGCGAAGTTTACCCCAACCGAAGTAGACTATTAAGTTTTAAAATTATTATTATTATTATGCCATAATCTTAAATAAATCAAAGCAAAATCAACAAGCTATATATACTTGGATAATAAAACGACAATACTGTTATATGTACTGGATAGAAATGGAACAACTGGTACAAAACGCACATTTACTGGAAATGTATATAAAACATTAAATCCAAATTATTTGATTTTCAATGATTAATACGCCTTTATCCGCACAATACTGATCAATACGTGGATGGTTTTCTAATCTAATAGTTTCTTAAGAAATAAAAAATAGGAGGAAAATAACGCTACTAGGAATAGCATAATGGTGCTTTGGAAAAACGCCTTGATATAAAGGTATTAATGGGTATAGTCCTGTAATTCTCCAAGACCAGTCATAAGATGTTCGATATCTGACTCTTTGATGTTTAGCAGGTCAATCGCTTCTTGTTGTATGGGGTTAAAAGCACTATCTACGCCACCACCAATTCCTAAAAGACTTGCAATTCCGTTGGCAAGGTGAATTACACTGGACAGTTCCGCATACTCTTGTGGACTTCTGAGAGAATGATGAAAAGAAATCGCCGCTACGAGATCATCAGGCAAATTCCATGATCTAGCTATAAATCCTCCAACCCTTGCATGATCGAAGCCTATAACATTTTCTTCACATTCAGCATAAGAAAGCTTGCTTTCCGTTACTTCTTTCAAAAGATGTCTCCCAAATTTCTGAATGTAAATGGAGGCAATTAGTTTGCCTATATCATGAAGTAAGCCAGCAGTAAATGCAACATCTCCGAAAGGGAGTTTCCTATGTTTACATAACCGTTTGGCAGCTATGGCTGTAAGTAGGGAATGTTTCCATAATCCTTCTTGTTCAATCTCGTATCCTAAAAGTTTGGTTTTAAGCAAGGGGGCGACTGCAGAAGACATTGCTAAGCCTTGTATTGCCTGAAAACCGAGTACAACAATAGCTTCCTGAAGGGTCGCTATTCGCCTCGCGTAGCCATAATATGACGAATTAGCTTGTCGAAGTATACTGGCAGCTAATACCGGATCCTGCTCAATAACCCTTCGGAGTTCTTTCGCGGAAGTCTCTGAATCTTTGGTCAGGGCAATTACTTCCACAATAGACGTGGGCAGAGCGGGTAAGGGGGATAAATTTTCTACTTGTTTAAATAAGTCTTCCAATGCAATAGACACTCCAGTTCCTCCATTTCTTATCAAGATTGTGTTTCACGATTAGGAACGGTGTAGTTTCCAATTCTATGCCAACCCTTTTTTAAGCATGGCCCTTTGTATCTCAAAGATACAGCTAATAATTCGATCTCTTTCACGTTCCTGGAGTTCCCAAAATTCGACCGCAACCATATATCGTTTGCTATCCTCTGTCTTATTAACTCGGCAAACACGAACCGGGGTCCACAGATCTCCGTTTGGGAGAGTTAAGTGAGTATAAAGTAAGGCCTTGCTCTCCACCCGTTCCTCCGTCAGAAAGCGCATTCCGCCACCACTCAAGTCGAGCATCGTTGCCTGATAAAAATCACTAAGCCCTTCCTTTGTTACCGTTTGAAACGTTACAGGGAATAGGGCAGGAACTCGGATAAAGCTACGGCGTTGGACTTTGGTCACGTAATTTGGCAGCTCTACAACGAACATTGGAATTGGAACTGCGATCCGTCGCAAAACTTTCCCCTCAAAGGAGTAAGCTGCTGCTTCGTCCCAATATGTTAATTTCACCTTCGTTCCTTCACGCAAAGAAACCACCTCGCCACGTTCAAACGGAGCACCTAAAGAGAGAATTTTGTCTCCCATATCTTCAATACGAGTCTTATATCTCCCTACATACTCACCTTCCGACACAACAAGCTCCATTAAAAGCCCTATTAAAAGTTGCTTCTTATACGACAAATCTTCACCCCCAGTGAAATCTCAATAATTCTAGTGTTATTTCAAGGAACAATTCTTCGTTGAGATCTGTGCAGCTTCTCTAGCTTTCCTATCGTTTTGGCAATAGATTCCAGAGACAACGGTTTTAAAACATAACCTATAACACCCTTTTGAAAAGCCTCATACGCATAGTCCTCATTCGATGCCATGATGATGAATAAGATATCCTGCTTTATTTTCCTTAGCTTATTTATGAGGACAAAGCAATTCAGTCCTTTCACCTCAGTTTCCACAAATAAAACATCACACCCCCTCTCCTTTATAAAACAACAGGCTTCGTCTGGACAACTGAAGCCGTATACATCTTCAAAATGTCCTATGCTTTTTAATATTGATAATGAAAACTGCAAACCATCCTCGTTGTAATCTACAATCACCGCAATAGCCATTGGCATCACCTCAATATTTTCATTATACAGATCGTTTCTGACAAATCTCTGAAATGGTTTGGTTTATTTTTACTTATCCTAATCAAAAACACCCTATGGTCCCATCAATTTAGGACTATAGAGTGTTTTTTGATTTAATCCTTTTATTCACTAAGCAGCTTTAAAAAAAGTTTCCGGGTTTCAACTTGCGGTTCCACACCCATTTCTTTAAACAATCTTATCTTAAATTCCTCATAACATCTTATTAGTAAAGCTCTGTTATTCTGAGTACCGTATATTTTTAGAAGGCTTTTATGGATTTCCTCATCAAAGGGTGCTTTCGCAATTGCTGTAAGTAGCTTATCTATGGCCTTCTGATATAAGCCCTCATCTACAAAGAATATAGCCATATTTTTAAGCATATTCAGATAAAACTGCTGCAGCCACTCTTTCTTACTCTCACACCAACCATAATTCTTTTTCGAAAACAAATCATCCCTGTATAAGGCGCAAACTCTTTCGAATTCATCAATGCCGCTTTTATTGAGGGAATTATTTTTTATAGTTGCTTCTTCGAATTCCACAAGATCACAGGAACATTGACCCAGGCTGCAGCGATAAAACCCTTTTCCACAATTTTTTGAAGTAATATCTATTGACAAGCCTTCTTCCTTTATGGTTTTCCTCAGCCTGTAGAGTGAAGTATGAAGACTTGTTTTAACCTTATCCGGTTCCTCCTCCGGCCATAAAATCTCTCCCAACGACCATCCATCAATATTAGAATCCCTGTGGACTATAAAATAAGCAAGCATTTCCTCTACTTTGCGCGTGGTCCATTTAACCAGACCGTTATTTCCATAGACCTCAAAATCTCCAAAGCAGCATATTCTTTGTAAATTTCCTACGGACTTTTGCTGATGACCTAAACCTTTGAGCTTAAGAAGTCTTAAAACGCACCTCTGTATTGAGTTCAAGTTGACAGGCTTCAGTAAATAATCCAGGGCATTGACCTGGAAGGCTTTCAGAGCGTATTGATTGTAGCCTGTCACAAATACAACCATTAATTCGTCATCCTGCTCGGTTAGGCGGCTTGCCAGCTCCAAGCCGTTCATCTCCGGCATCTCAATATCCAGAAAAACAACATCTGGTTTTATCTTAGATATCTTATCAAGCACCGCCAACGGCTCGGTGAAGGCTTCAAGAACGTTCACCTGTCCTGTTTTCTGTAAAAACATCTTCAGTAAATTCAGAACAGGAATTTCATCATCGACAATTACTGCATTCAGCATTGGATAACCTCCTTGCAAGGTTAAGGGATAATCTTGCTGTACAACAGCTATTCCTTTCATGTTAAGGAATGGTCTGTTTTGATTCATCTCACCGCATTCCCTGATTCGGTATGGTAAAGTAAACCTTTGTACCTTCATTTATATTTGTAGTCAAGTGGAGCTCCGTACCATAATACTTCATTAACCGCCGTTTGATATTGGACAGACCAACTCCGCCTTTCTGCTTTAACGAATCCTTTCTTTGGAAGACAGCCCCAAGGTCCTGAATTCCTATTCCGTTATCTTCAACAGTTATACCTATTCTGTCACATTTTTTGTTGACCGTTATGTTTACCTTACCACCGGTTTTTCTTTTCATAAGACCGTGCCGTATAGAATTTTCCACTAATGGCTGAATGGTCAGCGGAAGAACCCGTTGCTCTATCAAACTGTCATCCACATCGTATTCAACAATCAGCCTTTCTCCAAACCTAGCCTTTTCGATCTCTGTATAGGCTTTGGTCAACTCCAGTTCGTTTTCCAGACTGACCGTCGTGGCTGTGTTATCGATATTAAAGCTTTTCTGCAGATACTCGCTTAAGTTGGCCAGCAAATCCCCAGCTCTTGCCCCATCCGTATAACAATAGGACATAATCGTACTCAAGGCATTGTAGAGAAAATGGGGCTTGATCTGCGCCTGTAAAAAAGCCATTTCATTTTTAAGGGCCTCCTGTACTGATTTTTTCATCAGTAACAGCGTTGCCACCCTGGCCCGAAGCTCTTTTGCTACAAAAGGCTTGGAAACGAAGTCATTCGCTCCTGCTTCAAAGCCAACTGTGATGTCCTCGAGAGTATTCCGTACCGTAAGTATTAGGAGCGGCAAATCATATAATGAATAGTCTTCCCTTATTTTTCTACAGGCTTCATATCCCGACATCTTGGGCATCATCACATCCATAAGTACGAGGTCAATATCATCATGGTCTTTAATTATTTCAATCGCCTCTATACCGCTTGAGGCAGTTAATACTTTATAACCGTCACCAGTCAAAAGAGATTTCAACACTCTCAAGTTGGTAGCTTCATCATCTACAGCCAGAACCTTGAAGCTCTGCAGCAATTTATTTTCCACCTTTTCAACCGCGGCAGCGACCTCCTGGGTCATTTCAAGCGTTTCATCTAAATTCACGGGTTTTCCACTTGCTTTAGGAAGTCTGACGGAGAACCTGGTACCTTGCCCAGGTTCAGACCACTCCAAAATAATAGTCCCTTTCATACGTTCCATTAATTGGCGTGAAATATACAATCCTAATCCGCTTCCACCATACTGTCTTGGAATTTCTGAATCACCTTGGGTGAAAGCATTGAATAATTTTTCCTGTTTCTCTTTGGCAATGCCAAGACCGGTGTCCTCAATTATGATCTTTACAAACTGATCATCCTCAGCGGCAGATACAGTGACATTTCCTCTTTCGGTAAATTTGATGGCATTACCAATAAGGTTGAACAGAACCTGCCAAAATCTGGTTTCATCCGTTAAGACTGGTGAAATTCCTTCCGGAATATTAATTATAATTTCAATTTTTTCACTTTGAATTAAATGCCTAAATACATCAACAACCATAGCTATTGCTGATTTGATATCTGTGGGGACAGGATTAAGTTGAATATCATTTCTTTTTATTTTCTCAATATCTATGATGTCTCTTATCAGCGAAGAAAGCCTTCTGGAAACTGCCAGGATTACCTGGAGTTCCTCTTTTTGCTTGGGGTTTACATTACCATAGTTACCTTCTACCAGAGTTTCCGATATGTTTATAATACCATTTAACGGAGTCTGCAGCTCATGAGAAGTATTTGTCAGAAATTCATCCTTCATTTTGTCAAAATCCATGAGACTTTCAGTCATTGTCTGAAGAGAAGTATTCGTCTGCAGTAATTCGTTTTCAGCTCTTTTCCTCCTGCTTCGGTTGATGAGCAAGGCAAAAATAAGTAGAGCTTGCAGTACCAGTAACACAATGGCACCGATAATGTAGACCCTATATTGTTCCCATACAGTAATTTCTCGATATTGAATTTTACTGCCGCTTGGCAGACTATGTTCTTCAATTCGCCACCGTTGCAACTGCCGCCAGTCGAATGTATAGGTCCGGGATGGAGCACGAATTATCGGATTGTCGGGTGGCTTTTTTCCTCCTAAAATATCCATTACCGCATTGCCCGCATGTTGTCCGCAATCTTCTGCGTTTTCAATTAATCCACCTATAATGCCAGTACCAAGAAACTGGATTCTGGTTCCGTATACTGGGATTTTAACTTCCCTACATATCGTTTGGAGTACCTGCACAGGTACAAAGCTATTACCGTCAACATCCGAAACCCAGCGAAAAAATAAAACTGCCGAATGGTCTTGAGCATTTCTTAGGCGCTCAAGCATCTGCGTGTAAGGCAGTTTGTTCAGTACAACTATCTCTACCTGATTAGCAAATTTTTTTTGGACTTTCACGAAACGTTTAACTATATTTCGCTCTGCTGCGGAATCACCCACTATAATATAGATTGTTTTGGTTAATGGTCTTGTCTGCAGGATCAATTTGACATTCTCTTCTATTTCAATATTTCGCGGCATGACAATATAATTTGACGGCATGTTCACAAGTGGCTGGCTATCCTCGTTCCAGTCCATGATGATTGGTACATTGGGAAATATGGAGGGTTCATATTTTACTAAAAGAGAATACAAACTTTCATTTGTAATGATAAAATCAGGCTGCTGGTTTTGATACTTCGCCTTGAAATATTGCGCCACGTCTTGCAAATAGTCTTCGTCATTGGGGTAACGAGCAAGATCGAGACACTCATAGGAATAACTGAATTTATAGCCTGAATTTTCGGCTAATGTATTTTTAACTCCCTGCTCGTATAATTGATATGAAGGATAGTCTGGGGTGAATGGATCTAGAAATAGCACATGCTTTTCTATTGGACCTGCCGTTGCAATAACTGAAGACGGAAAAACCATCGTTAACAGAATCAAAATGATTATTGCGCTTACTAATTGAAGTAACCTGTTGGCTGACATAGACTTTGCCTCAAATCCATAATAATTTGAAAATATATTCCCATCTTAATTGGGTTCAAAAGGCTGTGACTATCAACCGAAATGAAGCCGTTTGAATATAAATAGTTGTTCCAAATATTCCACACGCTTTCTAGATATTCCTTTATTTAAGACACAAGGATTAAATGTTCTGTCAATTTACGGTCATGTTCAATTGATCTGGTCACGGCAATATGACTATAAAGAAAATTTGGCTGGCGCCCGAAGACACTGTCTTCGCACGAATTAACCTTCTTGCAGCCTTGGCGAAGGCGGCTGCCTAGTTGCCCTTATGCTTAGAAAGTATATAACGCAAGTTTATACTTTCTGACAGTATAAAAAAATATGTTTCCTCTGTTAAGGGTTTACCCCTTTTCTTGTCTCAGGAAACATATTTCTCAAGCAATTATATGGGTGTAATAAGTCCACTGACTGGAGAGGCACAATAAGTAACAGGCTTATGAATTAATAATTTTATCAGCGTACCCTAGCCAGCCGCCTTCTTTAGCAAGTGTCTCGTCAAACTCACCGACTTTAAAATCAATTTCTTCTGATTGGTCCGCTGAAGTTACAATAATCTTCTCTTGATCGATGTCAATCGTTATTGAAGTGTCTTTACCCGCGAAGTTCTCAAATAGATATTCTATCGTTTCTGTTGGTAATTCCCCTCCCCTATATATTTGCCCGTAGCAACCAAGGTTTTCTTCCGAAAATTACTTCTTAATGATAAGTCCTAATAATTTTGAAAATGATATTACTTGTTCAGGGGAAACAATACATCCCTCTAGATCATCCACGGTAACCCCTAAGCCTTCTATTTTACAACTGCTTAAATCAATTCCCTTTAGACTTGCTCCTGACATTCCAGTTTGTTGTAGATTAGAATTGTGAAACGCGACTTTTGAAAATTTAGCTTTGTAGAAGTCAGCGCTGCAAAGTGAACTATTCTTAAAATCAACCTGTTTACAATCCAAAAAACGGAATAAAGCATAACTTGCATCACATTCATCAAAAAGTACATTCCGAAGTGCAGACTCACTCATATTCATGCCAACCATTTTGCAGTTGATCATCTCTACTTTATGTATAACAGACTCGCTAAAATTCACATTGGATAAATCGCAGTTTTCAAACCTAACATCAACTAAATCAAGGTATTTAAAGGACACATTGTCAAACTTTACGTTCTTAAAAAGCACTTTATTAAACGATACATGGTTAGCATTTTGATCCTTGCACTGACCATTGCTAATAATCCCCCTAGTAAATGAATCTTCTGATAGAATACACTTATCGATAATTGAAAGCATATCTAACTCCTTCGGGAGATTAGGAGATATTATTTCCAAGCTTGATTTCCTGTCTTCCATACTACACCCCCACTATAACTTTATAGAGAATCGCCATTGATTCTCATTGTACCATATCCATTTGAATAGTTTGGCCAAGGTTATCCTAGGCAAGATCTCCCCGAGGCCGCAGCAAGCTTCGTTCGGGAGCAGCCCGACACTCAGATTAAATTAGTAATGGTCCCAAGCACCTTATGTTTGATTTGATATCTAACAGGAAAAGCGTCATATTCAAGGAGCAAAAAGAAAATCAACCATGCGGTTGATTTAGCAGGTTAATTTTTTTTATATTTCGCGCTCCCTTCTTTCAGTCTGGAAAGTGCATTCGACCCAAAGTGAGAGTGATTTACTCCCTCAAATTTTCTCAAGTCTTGTGCAAGATTACCGGCATCTCCTTTCGGCAATATAAAAGCCCGTCCGATTCGGCAATTTCATCTTACCGAAATCAGGCAGGCGATCTTGGAATTTAAACTTATCAAAATCTTAAGAAGTGCTTATGAAGAACTTATAATTTTCTTATGCTGTTCTTTACTTCATAGGTTTGAGGTTTATCCCCTGAGTACTGAATATTGATCCATCATCGCTGACCTTCCGGTATTCAATAGGACTTGATGGTTCTTTCAAGTCCGCCGCCGCTTTGACGGCGGAAATACGCGATTATACTCAAAATATCCTAGCTCAGGCTTGATAAAATCCGGACATATTACATGGTATCCAGCATCTGAATAATGTTCGCAAACCCATTGAATATGCGGGTTGATTCCATAGATCTCGTGCAGAACAATGATGGCAGATTCATCAGTCTTAGTACTCTTGCGCATCTAACAATTCTCCGGCTTGTTATTTAATATTTAGTTTGAATTTCTTAACCTTGTCCTGATAGCTTTTTCTTACTTTTTATCTCTTAATTCCTTCTGATAAGCTTTCCAGCCTGGGCACCATCGAGTATGCCAGCGCCATAGTTTCCCTAAAAATGAATTGGGCTTCTCTTCTGCTTTAATACGCATCTTACAATTTTCGCAGTTTGAACTCATTTTTACCCCTCCTCCATTACAATTCTTACCTTGTACTAAAAGTACTAAAAAGAATTCAGCATCCTCTCTACACTTTGAAAATCAATAAACCGGCTTTCTCTAAGAACTTCTCTGCCCTTATACATAATTAAAATCGTCGGAACTGTAAAAACCAGTAATTGTCCTGCAATTTCCACATGCTCATTGATATCTATTTTTAATACTTTGGTTAACTGATCTTTGAGTAAATCCATGAGCTTCGGGAAAACAGCAAGGCAAACATTACAGGCTGGAGAGCTGAAATAGAGAATGATCTTTTCCTCTTCTATAATGAGTTTTTCGAGCTGATCATAGGTTTGAATATGACTATTTGTAATAATGTTCATACCAGCAGGTTCTTTCATCACAAATTGATGGCCTTTCTTTTATTTCTATACTTTAATCATGCTTATTTTCATCGGGATACAATAATGCATTCCGGAAATTCATTCCTGTTTTTGCAGAATACTTTTTCTAAATCCAAACAAGTTAACTGGTCAATGTTAATATGATGCTTTTTTATCCTAGGCATCCCGTCATCGAACCATTGGCCTAACCATATATGCCAGAGCTCAATTTCATCAGCATTTAACAAATGGGCCTGCAGATAGTGAATGAGGTTTTCGGCTCTGTTTTCAGTATAATCCCACTCCAAATTGGCCACAAACGTTTTTGGGGTATAAATATCGTCACAAATGTCGGCTTTATGGAATTCTCTGATTGATATTTCCCCAAAGTTTTTTTCATCATCTACCCATAGTATGACATCAGGTTTGTCTTTATCAAAGGATGGTTCCAGCAAAAAGTCAGGAACTTTTATTCCCAGCTCTAAAGCCTGATTTACAGATAGTTGTTTGACATGGGGGGTTTTGCACTTCTTTCAGGGGATCATCACTTGCAATATATGTAAGCACACTCAATTTACAGATCACCTTCTCATCTCAATGCTGTGTATAATTTTGTCCTCCATTCATTCATCTCGCACCTACTATTTCCACCACTATCCTTTATTTCATGCTTACGGCAGGTAAAAAAAGTTGATAATACAGCTACACAAAGACTCAGGCATCGATGGAATGCCTGAGTCTTTTTCTTTGTCTCTTACAATACACTGACATAACAGGGTAATCTATCTCTTCCCCCGTTTCTCCAGCCATGGGCCTTAAGCCGTTTTAAAGCCATCCCGCGTTGTTATTTTGCGTCATTCACCTTGCTGGTAATTATAGGTATTATAGTAGCTGCTGCTAGAATTACTAATATCATAATTGCCATACCATTAGAAGCAGCGAAGCCGCTCGGCTCACTTCCTTTTATAACACCCAATACTTGAAGTATTATACCAATAAGTCCTATTATAGAGCCACCAGCTACCAGCCCTGAAGATAAGCTTATGCCATTAGCTACTTTAACTTCTTTTTCCTTTTCAGATCTGGCAGTTCTTTCGACGAGGGAACGAATTAAGGCCCCTACTAAAATTATGGAAGTTGTAGAAATTGGCAAGTAGAACCCTATAGCAACGGTCATGATAGGAAGGTTAAGGAAGAATAAAACAATTCCCATAACCGCACCAAAGATAATCATGACCCAAGGTAATTTTCCTGAGATGATACCAGCCGTTAACGTGGCCATTAAGTTAGCTTGGGGCAGGGCAAAGGGAACATTATCACCGGTCATGGCAAGCTGATTGGAAAGCAGTAATATTGTACCGGTCACTACTACAACGCCAACGATACCCGCTATGGCGAAGTGTTTTTGCATTTCGTTTTTGTCTCCGCCTATTATGAAAGCAACTTTTTGTGATTGGCAGTAACCGCCGGCTGTTGCTATAGCAGTAACGATAAATGTACCAAATAGAAGTAACGATCGATTGCTTTCAGGATTTGTCCATCTCATTACAACGAATAAAAAGGTGACAATAACCAGAGAAGCTATTGTCATACCGGATACAGGCAGGTTCGAAGTTCCGATAGTACCCGTTAAGCGACCGGAAACTATCACAAATAGTAAGGATAAGAATAATGATAAAACAGAAGCGGTTATTGCCATTAATATGTTCCCCCCGGATACCAGGAAACCGGCAATCAGACCTACTATTATACCAGAAACCAGTATTAAGTTTGTGAGCGATGATCTATCAGTATTATTTGACGACTTAGCGTTGAGAGTTTCTTTAATAGAAAATATTATAGTAGGTATTAGCTTTACAGCACCAATTAAGCCGCCGGAAAGCATCATACCTGCGCCGATATATTTTACATAACTGCCGGCGATATCACTAACCTTCATAGCGTTGATTGCAACTCCCGGATTATTCCATACGGTTGCGCCGCCTTGTGCTAAATCAGAGAAGTAACCAATTAGAGGCAAAATTCCGAAGTTGGATAAAATGGAACCGGCAAACATCGTTAAAGAAACTTCCATACCAACTATGAATCCGATACCTAATAATAAGGGATTAACTTCCACTTGAAATCTCCACTTGTAAAAGGACTCGTTTACATAGCTAATAACATTGTTAACGACATTTAAAAATGAACTTGTTATAACAATTATGATACCACTTATTCCGAACCCTATTCCCATGTACTTAAGAGATTCTCCAGCAGCTTCAGAAGTCACAAGTGTTTCAGAGATAGCCATTGACTCGGGGTACACTAATTTACCGTGTTCTTCAACAATTAAATAATTATAAACAAGGGAAGCTATGGCTATACCGAATAAGACCCCACCTACCCCAACAACAAATCCCTCTAAAAATGAAGCTTTTAAACCTATTAAAATAATGGCCGGTAAGACGAATATCATACCACTGGCAATTGATTCCCCGCCGCTTGACATACCTTGAATCAGGTTTTTGCCTAGAATACCTTTCTGTTTAGCAAATGCAGCTACAAGTGCGGAGCCTATGATCGAACCTGGAATACCGGCTGCAACCGTAAGACCCGATTTCATACCTGAATAGGCAGTAGAAGCTGCAAACAAAGCAGCCAAAACAATACCGATTGTTAATACTGCGGCGTTTCCACCAGGTTTAGTACCGCCGGAAATAAAAGGTACATAGTCCTTTCCAGCTACACCGCCATAGGCATCTTTAGATAACTTTTTGTCCATAATGTACCTCACAACATCTTTTTATTTTGTAGTATTGTCACCTAATTTCAAAAATATTTATTTTCAGGATAAATGCCAGTTAGGAATTCTTCCTTTTACCCTTGCACCGGTAAATGGAAACCCAATCGGAAAGCCGAGTGAAAATCATACAAAACATAAAGACTCAGGCACTGAGGCAATGCCTGAGTCTTTATCTGCTGCCGTACCTTTGGCGGTTTGCTTTTTTTGTCCCAGGTCACCGGTTAAAGCGCCTTGGTTTAAATTATAAATCCCTGTCTGCATTGAAAATATCTTGTCCTGGGGATTCATGAACATCAAAGCGACGGTATTAATATCGAAAAGATCATAGGTGAGGACAGTATAAGGCAGGGTAAACTTGACAATTCGATCCACAGCAAAAGGACTGCTCCCTTCCTTGGACGGCTCACCGGCAAAGAGAGACTTCTCAAGCACAGTCACAGCTGAATCCTTGCTCAGGTACAAGAACAGATTGCTTACGCCCAGGAGCCCGCAAGTAAAAAGGCCCAGGACGATTAAAAAGACAATAATGTTTTGGTAAGGTTTATCCTTAAAATTGCTGATTCGTTTCATGCGCCGCCGGGCCCCCTCCTGCAAAGCGCAGAATCACTTCCGTTCCGATGCCGGGCCGGCTCATTATTTCTGCGCTGCCGTTGTGCTTTTCTATGATTTCTTTGACGATTGTCAGACCCAGACCGGCGCTGCCGGATTCCCGGGAGGCTTTGGTGTCAACCCGGAAGAAGGGATCAAATACCCTTTGCCTCAATTCTTCCGGAATGCCGGGTCCCTGATCCTGAATGCTGACCCAAATAAGCTCTTGCTGCCGGCCGGCCCTGATTTCGATGACTGAATTGACATGGCCGTATTTGATTGCATTATCCAAAAGGTTAATCAGCACCTCTTTCAATCTGTCCCGGTCTCCCTAAGCCGGAGCTCTTCTTCGGCGGAGCAGTGGATGGCGATGTTGTACTTTTTGGCTTTAATCATCATCTCGTCGCCGGTTTCCCGAATCAGCTCACTCAGATTGAGATCAGCGAAAGTATAATTGAACTTATTGGAAGACGTCTTGGCCAGTTCCAGGAGTTCTATAACCAGGTGATTTAAGCGGTCACTCTCCTTGATAATACAACGCAGGCCTTTGC
>NZ_AGAF01000156.1 GCF_000224515.1 Desulfosporosinus sp. OT
CATGATCGAATCCCCGGTGGCAGCCAAGGCATCCTTTTTCGCCATTTATGGAGGCTTATTCTTCCTGGGCATTTTCCTGGGGGCGCTGTTCATTATGGCCACCGTGCTGATCATTTATTACAAGCAGGTTTCCGAGGGGTATGACGATAAAGCCCGCTTTGAAATCATGCAGAAAGTGGGTATGAGCCGTGAAGAGGTGAAAGGCTCCATCCGCAGTCAGGTCCTGACCGTATTTTTCCTGCCCCTGGTTACCGCCGGGATTCATATTGCCTTCGCTTTTCCTATCATAACTAAATTGCTGGCCGTACTGAATCTCACTAATGTGGGTTTGTTCGCCTGGTGCACAGTGGGTACCATCTTGGTTTTCGCCCTGTTCTATGCCCTTGTCTACGGGCTGACGGCCAAAGTGTATTACCGGATTGTCAGCTGGGGGACGTCTGTATAAGCGGCTGCCTGATCAGAAGCCTCCGTTCAGCG
>NZ_AGAF01000155.1 GCF_000224515.1 Desulfosporosinus sp. OT
GCAACAGGGGCTTATCATTATCCGGTACTCACATATCTGAAAGAGCGAGGTATTTTTGCCTCTGTTATTAATCCGCTAGTAATGAACAAGTATGTTAATGTGGCTATCCGTAAAGGCAAGACGGACAAGATTGATGCTATTAAGATAGCGAATTTTGGTTTGGATCACTGGTTTCATCTAGTAGACTATACGCCAACGGCAGATGTGTATGATGAGTTGAAAACACTCAATCGCCAATATTTAAACTACATGTCTATGCGTATCCAGGCGAAACAAACGCTTACAAATCTGCTGGATCGAACAATGCCAGGGATAAAAACTCTCCTTTGGAATCGCTCTGATATGCCAGATCGAGATAAATTGTGTACCTTTGTAAAGGAATACTGGCACTTTGACAACATCACGCGTATGTCCGAGGATGAATTCATCAACAACTATAACGACTGGGCAAAAAGTAAAGGATACCGAGCCAGTACGGAGAAAGCGAAAAAAATTTACGCCCTTGCACTGGATGGTATCCCCACTTTGTCTTCCAATACGCCATCGACCAAAATGCTCGTAGAGGAAGCAGTTAAGGTCTTGCACATGATAGACACGACCCTTGCCAGTATTCTAGCACGGATGAGAGAATTGGCAAAGTCTTTAAAAGAATATGAGGTTGTCATGGCTATGCCGGGAGTGGGTGAGATACTTGGCCCAAGGCTTATCGCAGAGATAGGCGATGTACGACGCTTTCATAGTGCCGGAGCCTTGATTGCTTTTGCCGGTCTTGATGCACCACCGTTTCAATCAGGCAACTTCACAGCTACAAAGCGAAGTATATCTAAACGCGGCTCTGCTTCCTTGCGTAAAACAGGCTATGAAATTATGACATACATAAAGATTCATAAGCCGTCTCAAGATGATGCTGTTTACCAGTATATGCTCAAAAAAGAAACTGAAGGGAAGCCTAAAAAGGTTGCCAAAATTGCTGCATTAAATAAGTTTCTGCGTATTTACTATGCCAGAGTGAAAGAGTCATACATGGTAGCATAATTATTTCTTTAAGTTCCGGCAAGTAGTCGAAACCGGCCAGAAGATGCCTTTCGGTCTGGTCTATTTTGTTATACCCAATTTTCAATATCAGACCTCGACCCCAAAGCAAGACTTGACATGGGGGCGAGGATGCTACCCTAAGTCAGGGGATGGGGCTTACCCAAAAGGAAAACATCCTATGAGCCACAGCCCTCGACCCATTTAAGCATCCGATGCAGGGTCCCATGTCAAGTCTTACCCCAGAGTGCTAGTTATATTGAAATGATTTTCTATAATATTTTTCTGAAATAATGGTTGATTTTTATTAGCAGGATTGTTCTTATACTGGTGACCATCAAGTAGGATATTCCGTCATAATGACTTTAGATAATAGAGTATACTTCCTGCTTTTTAAGTTTAGTGCTAAAATTCTACCATCCAGTTTAATTGTTATACGTTAAAATATAAAATACTTTATATTTTAACGTATTTTTAAATGCTGTTTACTAAATTTAAATTTTCGGGTAGAATCACATTAATCTGATAAAGTAAGGAGTTGGTTGTTGTGGATTCAATTGACCTGAAAATCATTAATGTCTTAAAAGAAAATAGTAGGGTAACTACTTCGGAAATAAGTAAAAATGTAAACCTATCTATTCCTGCTGTGGCAGAAAGAATAAGGAAAATGGAGCAAGGGTGTATAATTGAAAAGTACACCATAAAAGTCAATAGAGATAAAATTAACTACAAGCTTTTAGTATTTATTTTTGTCAATATTGATAAAACAGAGAATGTGGAAGAGTTTAGAAAAAAAATAGTTCAACATTGTTCTGTATTAGAGTGCCATCATGTTGCTGGTGAATATGACTATTTATTAAAGGTGCTTGTAGAAGATACCAAAGCTCTGGAATATTTTCTATCAAATATATTAAAGAAAATCAAAGGAGTCCTTAAATCAAATACAATAATCACTCTTTCTTCCCTAAAAGAAGATATTAATATTTGAGAGGTCTGGAATATGCTTTATAAAGGTTTCAAATTTGGCATGTTGTTACAATTCGCCATAGGCCCTGTTTGTATTTTTATATTTCAAATGGCATCATTAAAAGGATTTTACAATGCAGAGACAGGGGTATTAGGTGTAGCTTTAATAGATGGGATTTTTATTATTGTTGCCATCCTTGGCATAGCTTCAATAATTGATAGAAAAAATATTAAGGTGTGTTTAAAGATATTTGGTTCTTCCATCTTGTTCATTTTTGGATTTAGCACAGTTTTAAGTCAATTTAACATTAGTTTATTGCCAAGTTTAAGCATAAATAATTTATCTAATCCAAATAATGTGTTTACTCGTGCAATCATCCTTACTACTTCGAATCCTCTTACAATAATTTTTTGGGCAGGTGTATTTTCAACTAAAGTCGCAGAGGAAAACATGAAAAGAAAAGAGATTTACCTATTTGGTCTTGGAGCACTATTATCGACAATACTCTTTTTAAATTTAATTGCTCTGGTAGGAAGTTTTGCTAAGGCATTCTTCTCACCTAATGTAATACAAATCTTAAATACTATTGTTGGATTTTTATTGATATATTTCAGTATTAGAATGTTTCTGAAAAATCATAAATCATTTTAATTCGTATCTTTCTTATACTGGTGACCATCAGTAGGATAGCACTAAATCGCTGGCGCGGTGGTTTCCGGAGTGTATCTTTTGCTTTTTAAATTGAATATCGCTGTAAGCTATTACAGACAATGCACATCTCCTTTAAAATATTAGAGACTTTATTTTAAAGGAGATGTGTTCGTACTATGACAAAAGAAGAGGTTTTAACCAAGCTGAAATTTGAATTTGAACTTAAAGGATTTAGCAAACACACCAAGGATGAATACTATACCAAAGTTAAACTCTTCCAGGATCACTTTGACAAGCCTGCAACTGAACTGGGCATAGAACATATTAGACAATTTCTCTACTATCTCACCACCGAAAAAAGGCTTGCTTCCGGATCAGTTAATACCTACAACAGCGGTCTACGTTTTTTGTATAGCTATATATTGGATATTAATTTAGACATTAGGAAAATCCCTCGTCACCGAAAACATCGTAAACTCCCTGCAATTTTTACCCAAGAAGAACTCCAATCCCTGTTTAATGCCTGCGATAACTTGAGAGATAAGTGTATTCTTATGACTCTCTATGGTGCAGGGCTTCGCCTCAGTGAAGTGGCTGCTCTTAAAGTTTCCGATATTGATAGCGAAAAAATGCAGTTGTTTATCCGCAATGCTAAAGGCAGTAAAGATCGATATGCTATCCTTTCACAGGCAAACCTGGATATACTCAGAACTTACTGGAAAGCTTATCGTCCTAAAGAATGGCTTTTTTACAGCAGGAATAATACTGGCACACACCTTACGACCAAGGCTGTACAGAATTTATTTCATAAGTATGCAACTAAAGCTAAGATCAATAAAAACGTGACAGTTCACAGCATTCGGCATAGCTTCGCCACTCATTTACTGGAATCGGGAACAGATATTTTTCGCATCAAGCAGTTGCTTGGACACACAGATATCACCGCAACTTGCTTCTACTTGCATTTAGTAAAGATTGAATCACTCAATGTAAAAAGTCCCCTTGACCAGATGACTGAGCTGGACAAAACCAATGTCTGAGGTACAAGATATTTTCCAGAGATATGGCGAAGGCTATCGAACCCATCACAAGCTCACTCTTGATCAACATAAAGCAATGTCTTCCATTCAAAAATGCAGAACATCACAATTAGGCGGGCATAAAGAAGCGTGTGACAATTGCGGGAATACGCGAATCTCTTACAACTCTTGTCGCAACAGACACTGCCCCAAATGCCAGGCTCTTGCCAAAGAGCGCTGGATTGAAAACCAGAAAAACAATTTGCTCAACATAGGATACTTCCATGTGGTATTTACCATTCCAGATACTCTCAATTCAATAACCTATCAAAATCAAAAAACAATATATAACCTTCTGTTTAAGGTCGTTGCTGAAACTCTTAACGAATTAGCTTCTGACAAAAAGTATCTCGGTACAAAGATTGGTTTTACATCTGTTATGCATACTTGGGGACAAGCCCTTATGCACCATCTCCATATGCACTGTGTTGTCCTCGGCGGCGGATTATCCTCCATCGGAAAATGGGTGAGCAGTAGAAAGAAATTCTTCATTCCAGTTAAAGTTCTATCCCGAAAGTTCAGAGGCAAATTTCTTTATCACCTTAAACAGCTATATGACCTAAATAAGCTTGAATTCCACGGTAGTCAAACCTATCTCTCTGACGATAAGGAATTCGAAAAACTTCTTTCCACTTTATATAACAAAGAGTGGGTTGTTTATTGCAAACCGCCGTTTAAAAACGCAGCTTGTGTTGTTGAATATCTGGGCCGTTATACTCACCGGGTGGCTATATCAAATAAACGCATCATTAACATTGAAAAAGATACGGTTTCATTCAAATGGCGGGACTACAAGGACAACAGTAAACAAAAGGTGATGACTCTTTCTGCTGAAGAGTTTATTCGCAGATTTCTTATTCATATCTTGCCGAGTGGCTTCATGAAAATTAGACATTACGGTTTGCTTGGCAATCGTAACAAAACCACTAAGCTCAAGCTTTGTAAACAACTCACCCATACTCCTTTATTATTGAGAGAGAAGGCTTCAACCCTCCAGCTTATCCAGAAACTCATAGGAAAAGATTTAACTAAATGCCCTAACTGCGGATCAGAAAACCCCAGACGGTTTATGAGTCTAGGCAAATCTCCCCCTGCTAATGCCCAAACTGCATATGTTAAAAATTGCCCTGTTATGGGGAGGGGGAAGCTGTGTCCGAAATTAGCATATTTGAAGGTTTCAAATACATATCGTACAATGTTTTAAATCAAAGTCCTTAAAATTACCAAGAGATTAAGAATTCAATCCCCATAGATTTTCTCTAATCGTCGCGGTTTCGTGCTATCGAAATTATCCAAAGTTAGGGAAATCGGATTATCCAAGATATCCATACTTATATACTAAGCTCCTTTAGGAGTTCTTTTTTTTCTACCTAACTTCGGATAATTTGCTATGGATAATCCTGCGAAGGTTATTTCCAGATAAACAACGGTCATTATTATGAAAGCTTCACGAACAAATAAAAATGTTAATATATAACCTAAAGAGTAAATAAAGGTAATTAACTCATTAAGTAGAATTAGTCAAGTGTTAAAAGGATTTTTATGCGAACAGAATACGACTGGCTGATAACCTTTATGAAACAATGAAGTTCGTTCCACCTACTTACCTAAGAAGGTTGTATTTCATGCGGATGAAACGCTTATGATGCGACTAAACCCCATTTTTTGGGAGTATAGATGAGAGGAGATAGTCATGCTAATATCTATTTTGTTTTTGGTCATTGCTTTTGTATGTTTAGGATTTTCTATAATCTTTTATAAGAGATATAGAACAACAAAAAGAATACAATTCTTGGTTTATTTCTTTTTGCTAATCGGACTTTTTTTAACTTTATTCCAAGTTGGACTAAAGTACAGTTCTCCAAAAACGCATTATGAAATAGAAAGGCCGACGTCTTATAATATGGATTTGCAAAGTTCAATATATCAATAGTACCTGCGTCTTTATTAATAGCTAGGACTTTAGTCTTGACACAGCCAAACCATCGATTTCACTCGTTTCTTTACCAATCTTAAAAGTCATCTTCTATTTTTTCTGCTGAAGAAGTATTAGATACTAACCCTTACTTCAGACTATTCTTAAAACTGTGACGCATTGGTAGGAAATAGCGAAGTAAAGATTATTTATATTGACGTAGGGGGAGAGTTTACATGGAATATATAAACATCGACGGGAAAGAGTATCAATTTGTTATTGGATACGGGAAAAGCAATGAACACAGAAAGAGTTTAAATGATTTAACACAAAAAATATTCGGATTCAATTTTGAACAGTGGTATCAAGATGGATATTGGAAAAATCAGTATATACCATATTCGTTGATAGATGGAGATAAGATTGTTTCTAATGTGTCCGTTAATATAATGGATTTTAAAGTTTTTGGAGAAGAAAAGCGGTATATTCAACTAGGAACCGTGATGACCAATCCCGATTACAGAAAGCAAGGCTTATCGCGTGTGCTGACAAAAAAAGCGATTGCAGATTATCGGGACAAATGCGATTTAATATACTTGTTTGCGAATAGCTCCGTGCTTAATTTTTACCCTAAGTTTGGATTTGAAGAATTAAAGCAATATCAATGTATAAAAAAGGCAGATGCAATACATATAGATGTTTCTGTCAAAAAGTTGAATATGTCTGATGAGAACGATAGAAACTGCGTAATTGACAAGGTAATGCACGCCGTTCCTGTTTCTAAAGTTTCTATGTACACTAATGCAGAACTGATTATGTTTTATTGCACCTTATTTATGAAAAATAACGTTTACTATTTGGAAAATTATGACGCCGTTGTAATTGCAGACTTTACGGAAAACACAATGGAAATAATGGATATTTTTTGCACTGAAAATATTTCGCTAAATAAAATGCTGAACGTATTGACAAACGAGAGCGTAAAAAGAATAGCTCTTTCCTTTACCCCTCAAGATACTTCTTATTATGAAACAATATTGCTTGAGGGCGAGGACACACTGTTTGCAATGGGAAAAGACCTGCAATTACTTAAAAGCAATCAATTCATGTTTCCAAAATTATCCCATACATAATTGAACGGAGAGTAGCATGTAATATGTCGCACATTCTAAAATAGCGTCATAATTCAAGTTCCACTAATTCTTAAACCGCGTCGCGTCAGTGGCATACTACGATAATTTATATAACACGTAGGAGGTCAATTAAATGAGTAAAAATCCATATGACCAGTTTCCGCATATTACAACGGATGAGATTACATTTAGGAAAATTGTTCCCTCAGATATCGACAGCCTTTTTGAGATATACAGCAACGAAAAGCTTTTTGTGCATTCTCCTTCCATGCTCAAAAAGAATAAGGACACAGTTGCCAATATGATTGGGCACTTTGAACGGGATTTTAACAAGAAAAAATGGATTCTCCTTGGAATTACGCTGAATGACAACCCTGATTTTATTGTCGGTGTGGCGGAAATGTTTGATTATGATAGTGATGTGAATATGATAACCATTGGCTTCAGGCTGAACGACCGCTTTTGGGGTAAAGGAATTGCTACGAAAACAGTCAAAGCAATAACAGATTACCTTTTTGACGATATTGGCATAAACCGAATCCAGGCATTTGTCATGCCCGAAAATACCAAGTCTTTAAATGTTTTAAGAAGAAATAATTTCGTAGAAGAAGGCGTTATTAGACAAGGGCATGTTTGGAAAGGTAAAGGTGTTGTAGACCTGATACTGTTTTCAATGTTAAAGTCTGAATACACAGTATGAGCGAAATGAGTAGTGAGTTATTTCGCATCATTCTTATTTCGTACCATTTTCCGTTTGTTAACATTATAAAAATTCTATACCCACTAGGCTGAAAATTCGAAGTTACCCAGAGTTTTAAAGTGACGGTATTTATAGCAAGCGAAGGAGAACTTGGATTATGATTACTATTTATGATTGGTTTGGCTATGAATTGCCGATAAAAGAACGTTATCGGTTAATAAAAGAAGCTGGATTTGATGGCGTTTTATTATGGTGGAGTGATGGCTTTGGTCGGAACGATTACCGCAACGGGCCACAAATTGCACGAGAAGCGGGTCTTTTTATTGAAAATATCCACACACCAGTCCAAAATCAAAACAACCTCTGGCTTGACAATCTGGACGGTGAAGCTTTAACGGATTGCTATTTGCAATGTGTTGAAGATTGTGCAGAATTTGAGATTCCAACAATGGTGGTACACTTGCCCAACGAAAACTATCCATGTAATGCATTAGGACTGGATAGAATCAAGAGAATAGCTGAAAAAGCTGAACAACTTGGTGTCAATGTTGCACTGGAGAACTTACATAATTTTAAAAATTTGTCATATGTGCTAGAGCGAGTGGACTCCCTGCGTATCGGATTCTGTTATGACTGTTGTCATCACCACAACTACAATTCGGGCGATGATTTATTATCTATGTACGGCTCTCAGTTGATGGCACTGCATTTACACGATAATGGAGGAAGTCGCACCCAGCACCAGTTACCCTTTGACGGCACGATTGATTGGCCAGCAACTATGAAAAAAATTGCAGTAACAAATTATTCAGGTGCGACTGCATTAGAGCCTATGAATTGGGATTACAAAGATTTATCAGCAGAGGAATTTTTATACGAAGCGTTTGAAAAAGCTAAAAGACTGGAAGCGTTAAGATTCAATAAACAATAAACAATAAACAATAAGGATTCTTTATAACTTCGCAAAATTCTTAATAAGCGAATACGAGCCTGCTTCCCATTATCCATAGAACTGTAACTATTTCAGATTTATCTGCCGGAGGAGATCTCGGGGATAGGTAAGTGTTTTTTGTTGGAGGTTAACTGCTAAAATGGGTAAAAGGAATAATTGAATGGGCAGGATCTTGTTAGGTGTACCAGCAGTACCGCCTCGCCTCCACTCACCCCTAAAAAACCATTCATGGTGTTCAAAATTTGTATTGTTTCATGGATATGAATTCCATTAGATCGATGCTTGATACCACTGATATTGTGATCTATGTTCATGATAGTGAATTATCATCGAGCATTCAGTACTTAAGCCATCGCTCCAATATGTCAAACCGGTATGTTAGAGAACTGCTAGGTTTAATTGCTGCAGAGGAATTAGGGCATATGGAGATAATTTCTGTAGCAATTAACAAATTAGGGGGGCAATCGCTTACCTGTACAAATTCTGAAGGGGTTCCATGGGCCATAGATAATATTGACCAAAGCGCTGATGTCATCAACATGCTGAAACTGGATGTGCAGGCAGAAGCACGAACTAGTCATCTTTACCATCAGCATTTAGAGAAAACAAGCGACCCAAACATGAAGCGGATGATCAATTTTCTAATTGGCAGGGAAGAGGTTCATAAACGTTTGCTGCAAAAAGCACTGACGTTAATTCGGGAAACTGGTTCGTCGGAGGAATTCAATGCATTAATTTACGACTACAAGATGAGTCTGCAGATTTTAGAATAAGGTAAGCACAGAAAAGCTATCATATATGTTTGAAGAAAGTTCCAGAAAGTATATAACTGTCAGCAATGCTTTCTGTATTGACAAAAAAGTCGGCCATGCAGGTCGACTTTAGTATTTTATAACCCAATCGGTAACGATGAGCCCTTTAATAAAGCCAAACCCTTGAGTATCAATAGTAACTTCCGATTTGCTAACTAATAAGATTACGATCATAATACACTGTAATTCCGTCGACTTCGAAGGCATAAAAATTTACGGGCTTGTGAGGCGTCCTTTGCGTACGGCAAAAATAACTGTGTTTTCAAATGGGATGGGATGTACCTTGACTAGTCACCTTGGTAACTGAGTAGTGAAGGTAATTTACCCAATAGGGTTGTTCGGTCTATAGTGATTTATTCACAGCATTTGATTCGACCCTACGGGAGCCGTAAGCACCTTTACTATTTACAATCCATATTCCGGTCAGTACAAGTAAAATCCCTGCTAACGTAACTATTTTTTATGTTTTTATTTAAAAATATGCAGCCAGAAATGACACCCACGACGGGTACAAGTAGTAAAGAAATCGATGCTTTGCTTGCCTACACTAATGCAAATTAAGGCATTTAACAATAATTCCATCGACATTGGCTTTGTAAGAACCCCTGTGGTTGATCCGCTCATATCACTCTTGTCAGTTCATCAAGAGACATGTATCGCCGTTGTACCGAAGTTGCATCCACTTGCGCACCGCGCTTCAATATCTATTGGCGAGCTGAGCACAGAACGATTTATATTAGTGGAGAGGGATATTTGGCCGAGCTGGTACGATGATATCCTCTCGAAATGTCATGATGCTATTTTTAGCCCAATCATTCGTCAACACGTCAAAGAAATACAGACTGTTGTTGGGTTAAGTTGCGGCAGGACTAGGTATAAGCATCATGCCAATCAACAGCGAATATACAAGCACGGGACGTCACGTATGTGGACATCAAGAGAAAAGCCCCGCGCGTAGAAATGAGCATCGCCTGGCGAACAGATAATAATTCAACCCTGGTTAAACAATTTATCGATACAGCAACACGACACATCGGTTGCGACGCTCAACCACTACACGGTATCCTAGCTGAATGTATTCTCTGGCCTGATCATTTCTAACCTGGAGAGAAAGATTATCATTAACGGACCCATTAGCAAAAAAAGCCTGTCCTAAAAATCGTAAGCGCTTACGATTTTGGAACAGGCTCCTGGGCCAAAACCTTGTCAAATAGCATTAATACACTACTGAGTAGTTTCATCTCTTTTGCTTTTTAACCGGAACCCAAACCTCACATCTGTAATCTGGAGAGTGCATATCACCTTTAGGATAAACCTCAAGCGTTGGTGCGTAACAATCATGCTGATATCCTGTAGCTGGAAACCACTCTGTATATATCCTTTGGATAATATCTTTTATAGCTGTAGGCAGCGCTCCAACGGATTCAAATACAGCATAAGTTGAAGCAGGTATAGTTGCCGAAATATAACCGATCGGAAGGGTATCTTTGATTTCCTCAACTCCAATTAGATAATTAAAACCATTTTCACTGAAATCCATAGCGACACCTAGAACACCAAGCTTACCAGCCTTTGAGCTAATCCACTGGTATGAGCCATCCTTAATGCATTCGTTCCAAAATTCAGGTACCTGTATAAAGTTTTCTCCGTCCACCAAAGTTATCCTTCTTTGTTTACCAACTACTCTAAAGCTTCCTTTATCAACAACCTTGTAATTCATTTTTTCATCTCCTTTTATTGAAATGTGAAAGGAGAGTTTCGGATATGCCTTGAGATTGGCTCCCAGCTCGCGCGCAGCCGAAGGGCTTATTCCATGCATTTTTCCAAAAGCTTTAGTGAAGGCTTCGGGCGTTTCATAGCCATACCTATATGCTACATCGATGATCTTTTTACCGGATGAAATATCCTGTGCAGCGAGTGTAAGCCTTCTTCTTCGCACATATTCAGCTATAGTAACACCTGTCATCATATGATACATACGCTGAAAATGAAACGTGGATGATAAGACAATTTTCGCTACCTTCTCAATATCCAACTTTTCAGTAAGGTTAGCCTCTAAATATTCTACTGCCCTGTTCATTGCGTCAAGTCAATCCATAAAGCCCTCCTCTATTTCATATATTAAATGTTATCTCCTTATTTTTCCTATCTTTAAATGCGCCCTGGTGACAGGTGATTTGTTTTTTCAGCAGTATCCAGATGTACTGATGTTAAGCAATTATCCGAAATTCTTAATATAAGCACCAAAACCGTCTGCAAACTGTTGGAAAATAAAGAGATTCGAGGTTTCAAAGTAGGACGGGAATATAGAATTCCAAAGCTATTTATCTTGCAATACTTGCAAATGGCTGATGTGTGCGAAGAGCTTTCAGATTAGATTTATTATTTAATCTTAGAAGGGCAGCAGCATCAGTAGAGAGTCCGAAGCTGATTCCTGACGCGAAATGAGCGGCCTGTTCAATCGTATACGTGTACGATTGAACAGGCCGCTCATTCCATTCCAAAGACGACGCAGGAAGTCCTTCCATACTGCTCGACAATGAAATCCATAAAGTACCGGCTGGCAATGGGCAATACCTTCTTGTTTTTAAAGGCCAGGGAAATGGTACGGACAATCGGCGGGGACAGCTCTAAGGTTGCGATATGATAAGGGGATCTGCTGATGATTAATTTCGGTAGAATAGAAATTCCCAAGCCGCTTTCAATCATCGACATAATCGTATAGTCGTCATGAACACGGTATTGAATGTTGGGGCGCAGATTTTCCCGTTTAAAAAACTCTAAGGGCACGCTTAATTGTCCTTCATCCAAGAGGATAAAGGATTCATTGACCAGGTCCTGGAGTAAGATTTTCTTTTTGTGCGTTAAGGGGTGGTTTGTAGGCACAACCACCAGCATTTCGTCCTGTTGGAGGGGGATTGTCTTGAGTTCGGATACAGCTTGGGCGTCTGGATTGACAAAGCCGAAGTCCACGCTTCCTTCCTTAATCAACTGGGCAATGCTGGTGTACTCGCCCTGGTGAAGTTCAAAGCATACCGAAGGGTACCTGGTTTTAAAATCCCTGATCAAATCAGGCAGCCAATTGCTGGAAACACTTGAAAAGGTGCCGATGCGAATAATCCCTTTTTGCAGTCCTTGCATTTCCCGGCGTTTTTCCTCAAGCTCCCGGTGGGAATTATGGATCGCTTTGATGTAGGGCAGGAATTCCTCGGCATCAGGCGTTAGGGTGATCCCTTTGCGTGAACGCAAAAAAAGCATGGTGGAGAGTTCCTCCTCCAGGGCGCGGATCATCTGGCTGATGGCGGATTGGGTGTAACCCAGTTCCTCAGCGGCTTTGGTAAAACTTCCTGTTTCGATTATTTTCATAAAAGCTTTATAGCGGTTCATTGATTACCTCATTTCTATTAGAAATTCTTATATATTCATTATGGAAATTCGTTTTACTTATGTCAAGAGGGGGGAGTATGATGAAAACAAATAAGATGATTGATCCGAGGTAAGTTTCAATGAGCAACAACAATCTCTCCTGGAAAAACGGGATCAAAGACGGTATCCTCATCGCTCTCGGCTACTTCGCGGTTTCTTTTACCTTTGGCATTATGGCGAAGAAGGCTGGGATGACTCCCTTTCAGGCCGTCTTCATGTCCGCAGCCAACCTGACATCAGCCGGACAATTCGGAGCACTGGCTTTAATCGGGACTTCCGCGACTTATCTGGAAATGGCGCTGATCCAACTGGTCATTAATTTGCGATACTCTCTGATGTCCTGTTCACTATCGCAAAAATTTGAGCCAAGAGCAGGCTTTCCCCATCGCTTATTGGTTGCCTTCGGCGTTACGGATGAAATATTTGGGGTATCCGTTTGCAAAGAAGGTAAACTGAACCCTTTCTACAATTACGGTTTGATGAGCGTCAGTATACCGGGCTGGATGCTGGGTACATTTTGCGGAGTTGTTTCAGGGGGGATTTTACCCGCAAGAATCATCAGCGCCTTAAGTGTTGCCCTGTACGGGATGTTTATCGCTGTGATTGTTCCGCCGGCAAAGGGAAACAAGCTGTTGGCGGGAATCATTTTGTCCTCCATGCTGTTGAGTTTGTTATTTGCCCAACTACCCATCCTCAGTCAAATCTCGCAAGGATTCAAAATTATTATTTTAACGGTATTGATAGCAGGAATTGCAGCTCTCCTGTTTCCGGTGAAGGAGGTTGCCGATGAGGGGTAATATCTATCTCTATATTCTGGTCATGGCGGGCGTTACTTATTTGATCAGACTCATTCCTTTGATTTTCATGCGTAAAGAAATCCAGAATGTTTATCTCAAATCGTTTCTATACTATGTACCCTATGTCACCTTAGCGGTGATGACATTTCCCGCGATCTTAAGAGCAACGGCAAGCCTATGGTCCGCCCTGGCAGGATTCATCGCGGCCTTAGTCCTGGCTTATCGCGGCGGCAGTCTGTTCAAGGTTTCAATACTGGCCTGTCTTTCGGTCTTTATTTTTGAGTTGATGGTTTAACCTGCCTATTGCTTCCAGTGCGAATTACAACATTCTTTGTACGATTTAACATCCGGGACAGTTCCTGGGAAAAACATGTCAACCTTAATACTACGGTTTCAGCAAGATTCCATGCCAGTCCCACTTTGAAAGGTGCCTTTCAAAGTGGGACTGGCATCTTATATGAGGGACAGGTTGTCATTTTTTCAGGCGGCAGCCTTGGTTATTTATAAGCATTGTCCATAATGCAAAAGCAATAAGAGAGAGGGTTATAACTCTTGCTGTGAGAGCGAGGATGAGGAGGGGGCAGAATTAATATTCGCCCCCTCTTTGTAACCAATACAGGCCCAACATGAAGGACATCTTTTCTGTGTTATACGCTATTTTCTCATCTGTGCATTTTTGACAAGATTCCCCTTACTTTGCAAAGAAGTTATGTAATGATTAAGGTTGTCTGGGTGCTAATAACGGCAACTAAAGCGTTACTCACGGTCAAATTTGGCTAAAAATGAGGGATCTACTTTTTCATAAATGGACGTAATGTCTCTTATCGGACTCAAGGAGTAAAATAAAGGTAAATTATTCATTACTGGCGAATGGCTTAGATTATTCCATAGGGTGAAGTTTATATAAATAACTAAGGAGGTTATTACTAAGTGAGTTTTCAAATTAAAAAGATTACAGGTTGGATATCAGTTATAATATCAACTATAACTTTTATATTCTACCTTGAAGGGTTTATCCTCTATTCCTTTAAAGCAAATTACGGATTTTTATTATCGTTTTTTATTGCACCAATAGGGTTAATTTTGGGCTATATAAGCAGAAATGAAAGTGGATTTATTAAGGTCTTTGGGCTGTATGGGAATATTGCTGCTATTACATTTAGCTTTCTTTATTGGCCTATAGGAGATAGATTGTTGAATTTAATAAAGTAATGTAGTAATGGTCCCTTTGGGATTTACTTTTGTGTTTGGTTACAGATTATTTGGATCATTGGTACCAAAGGGAAAAGGATTTGAATTAGATCAGCCATTTGCATAGGAATTTTTACATTTACAATGTTATTTACAATTAAATTTTTTCATCCTTCCATTTATAGTGATTTGTTTGATGGAATTGAATTTTCATTAGCTGTTGGCTTAGGGCATAGCAATTATATAAAAGACCGAAAACAAAACAAAAGTTAATGTACACGTTGGCCGTCGCATAGTATCAACTGGATTTTCGAGTTCAATAATAAAGCACCAGCGTCCTTTTTGATATAATGCTGGTGCCTTTCATAACAATTTTATAGGACTCGAAACAAGCTTAAACTGCTAGTTTTGTTACGGTGTACACCTGCAAGAGAAATTCTCGGCAAGCATATACGATTAAATATTGGTGGGGTGTTGTGTGAGTGGTGCTACAGTTAGCCAAATATGTAACGATACCAGAAGATATTAAACCGGCAGAATGGCTATTATATTCTCTCCTTGAGAGAAAACGGGGCACGCCTGTAGGATCCGTAATTCCATATGTATTTGATGAATACGCTCGCGTATTCCATCCAGCGGAGGATAACAAAGGTTGTGGCATAGTACGTTGGAGCGAGGTAGCTGCTTGGTCTGGACGTTCAGTTAGGGGCGTTACACTGTTAGTAAAAGAACGTGAATTTTGACAACTTGGCGCTTAGAATTTAATTTCACCTGTCAATACTGTTACTGTTGTACCGGAAATCTGAATTTTGTTAACTGCATGGGGCATTCCCTGAACTTTAATTTTTACCCGACCTGGTCGACCGAGCTCTATACCTTGCTCGGAAGTAAACGTTAATTGGCCATTCGTTTTTACAATTTCGTTCTCAACTATAAAAGCACCAATACAGCTGTTGCCAGTACCGCACACTGGATCTTCGTTAATACCTTCATTCGGAAGAAATGTGCGAACATGAAAATTACATTGGGGGTCTTCCGTCTCGGTAGTGAATACCTGGATACCGCTCACTTTTTCCCTGCGACTAATTTCCGCTATAGCTGCCATATCAGGACGTAAATTTCTGATGGCCGCCAAACTTGTCAGTCGGGCTACAAACCAATATATGCCTGTATACATTTTCTGTATATGATAATTTGTGTCAACGTTGCTGCTATCGGTTCCGAGCATAACAGCCAGTTCTGAATAAGTTATTGGTGCACGCTCAAATTTAGGGGTCGCCATTGTCATTGTGATATTATAGTTACCAGCCTCGGCAACATTAATATCAACTGGTAGAACTCCAGCGCCGGTTTCCACCTGAACTTGGTGTGTATTGACTGACAGCTTTATCTTTCCTTCTTCAATTAAAGCATGAATAGTGGCGATCGTCGGGTGGCTTGCAACCGCAACTTCGTTTTGAGGTGTAAAGTATCTGATTGAGAAATCGGCGTTGCTTTCATTAGGTGGAAAAACGAATGTTGTTTCCACAAGGTTCATTTCATTGGCGATTTTTTGCATTTCACTCGTTGTAAGGCCTAAGGCATCGGTTATTACTCCGGCAGGATTGCCAGAGAAGGGCCTCGTAGTAAATGCATCGTGTTTTGATCAATACGTTTTCATAATTCTGATCACATCCATTTACATCTGCTCATCACTGATGAACAGATAATATTTCGACGAAAGTATGATTAATCTTTTTTCTGTAGTTAACATATTCAAGACAGGCAATTCAATGGATCATTCTGGCCGACGACATCGCAGGGAAGGATAGATTATTGTTAAGACCATCAATGTTCCGCAAGCTGTTCTTACCATCGTTGGCGTATCAGGTCAAGCGGATATCCGATAATCACTTGCCAGCCTTTTTCATCTGATGGTAATTATCTGGCGCTGATTGGCGATATAATTCAGGCAGGATTTAAGGGGCTACATTGCATTGACCGAAATTGTGGGATGAATATTACCGATTTTCAGGAGCAATAGGGCAGTAAACTTTGTTTGTGGGGCCATTTAAGCTCATCAGATACGCATTTT
>NZ_AGAF01000154.1 GCF_000224515.1 Desulfosporosinus sp. OT
AGCAGCCGATTTCATTGTAATGATACCATTTTTCAATATTCACCTCTATCCATGCCATCCAGCCTCCACTTACTATAATTATCTGAACATCAATAAGTTCTTTCGCCAGCAATGAAGAGTTTACCTTTTTCATTTAGGTTTCCTATAGGCATTGATCCTCTCACTGACAAGTCTCAGCCGGCCACCTTTCACTGACCAGACCGATTCAGCCCAGGCAACTGTATTGGCATGGACAAGAAATGAACTTTAGCGTACCTGCCTCATTGAACGTGAGCGCCTTTGAAGAAGGGTGCCCCTTTAAAAGTACCTTCAAACTGTTTCTGAGAACAAACATGAAATTAAGAATGGCTTTGTCAATTTTGCTGAACTCACGTCAATCTATCAGCTGCGGTTCATTTCCAACAATCTTAAATTTGGACTCCGTGACGATGCTACCATCCTCTTTGTTCTTTTGGAAAATAATTAGATCGTACCCGTCGGCGGTTTTGCTTTGGGTAGTCTTGTAAATATATCGCACCCCGTTTTCAACCAATTCTCTGGAACCAATCCAATAGGGACAACTATTAAGGAAAGAATTATGTTTTGTCAATTCAGCAAACAGCTTATTGGAAGCTTCAACATTGATATCGACCAACTTTCTCTCGACATAACCGGCACTGACTTTCGCATCCCGACCGATACTTTTCAGGTAGGCCGCCGCCTGCTCTTCCTTTTGGATGACAAGCTCTGAGTACTGCTTTCCTTCTGTCAGTGCTTCCGGCCATAATTTTTGCGGAAACATCTTTTTGAGGGAACCCGAGTAAAGGGCGCCATCCTGTGGTTCCTGGTATTGGAGCAAAACATAGGCACCGCTTTCATTTTGGGAAAACGTCATAACCGTTGGAATGGCACCGCTGCCGCTGACCGTGGTGAAAATTCCGTTTTCAAAGCCAAACCAGCCAATACTGGCAATGGTATATACTTTGACTTGACCGTCTTTTTCCTCGCTATCGAGAATAATATGTCCCTCGGTAACCACTTCCCCGGCCAGATAACTTTTCCCCTGACTTTTAACAGCCCGGCTGACAGCTTCATCGATCGTGTCTGCATTTGGAGACAGCAGCTGCAGGCTGTCCGTGATGATGACATCGACGGAGGGTTCAACAGTAAAAAAAGTTGAACCGTCAAAGTGGATGATAACTCGTTTTTCAGCAACTTTTGTTCCGTTTTGACTGACCGTGATCGATATAGGGATTTCACTTTGCTTATTCGTACTGAATTGACTGACCATATTAAGCGGACTCCAATAGGCCGGGGTCCCCGACGGGAATTCAGCCCTGGTCCCCTTTTCCGTTATTTTGCCGCCGGCATTATCCCAGGTCAGAAGTCGTCCGCTGCTTGCGGAATATTCAATGTTCCCTTTGTTTGCAGAGTATTGCCCCAGACCGTTTGCTTTCTCATATTGTGCCGACAGGCGAATACCCTGTGTGCTGGACATGGTCAGGGCATATTTCTGCGGATAGACAAGGATTTTCAAGCGAAGACTGTTGGAGAGGATTTGCAGCTCACCTTGAGTTTTGGCAT
>NZ_AGAF01000153.1 GCF_000224515.1 Desulfosporosinus sp. OT
TCCGGCAAAATCATAGGTCCGGCGCAGCATGGCCTGAACTTTGGCCGTCAGAACGCTCAGGTCAAAAGGCTTGGCAATAAAATCATCACCGCCCATATTGATGGCCATGACGATGTTCATATTATCGGAAGCGGAGGAGATAAAGATGATGGGTACCTTGGACACCTTGCGGATCTCACTGCACCAGTGGTAGCCATTGTAAAAAGGCAGCGCAATGTCCAGGAGCACAAGATGGGGATTGTAGGAGACAAACAGAGACATCACCTGCTCGAAGTCCGTCACACATTCCCCTTCCCACCCCCAGGTCCCGATATGTTTTTAATCGCTTTTGCAATGACGGCATCGTCTTCAACAATCAGGATCTTATGCATGAAACAGCCCCTCCCTATTCACGATACTATTCTATCATGAAAGATGGGTGATAAAAAACCGGCCCCTGGCTCGCCGTATGAAGTTCTTCATCATAAGGAGCTTTACTGACTGCTAAGATCAGCTTGTTAATATTGAATGTTAAAAGTAACATCTCTAATTCTCAGGCTATCTGTGATTAGAGATGTTCGCCAATATTTGTTTTAATCCATTTCAAATCCACAGGTTTAGCTAAATGTTGAAATCAAATAGTCTTTTGCATATAAACAACGCTGAAAATGCTGTCGAGTTTTTTCCCAATATCATTCAGTTTCCCAACCAATTCAAATCCATGTCTTTTATGAAAGGCAATACTATCATCGTTTCTGGAAGATATTTCTGCGATAATATTATGAATACCTAATTCATGGGCGTCTTCCTCCAGCTTTGCCAAGCATTGTGTCCCAAGACCCTTACCGACATATTCTTTATCAATGAAATATGTAATTGTAGCCGTTGCCTTAAATGTTGAAAACGGGCTGTATGGATTCAGCGAACAGAAACCTACGACTTTATTTTGATTGTTTTCCAGCAGTGCATATGCACTGAGCCCCTCTGATTTTTTCATCAGCATTTCATAAAACGGTTCCGGGAGCACAGTGGCAGGAAAAGCAGCGGTGCTTCCGGCAATGTAAAAATTAAAAATTTCCATTACCGGTTTCTGATGTTCAATACTCATTTTTTCAAACTTAATATTCATTTTACCCTCCTATTTTTTTATCCAACTAATAATCAAAATTATAATATGGAATTGCCAAAGAGGAAGGGCTACAATTGTATGTAGTATAATTTGATGGAGATGGCGATGGAGATGAAAACATGCCTATAAACTCATTTGATGATTACCCCATGTCATTCAAGCCAGATAGAGCTGATTTAAGTCCACCCATCTATCTGTCTTTATCACTTGCTCTTGAACAGGAAATTATAAGCGGCAAGCTGCCACCGCAGCGAGAATTGGCTGATTTTTTGGATATAAACCTCGGCACCGTCACAAGGGCATATAAAACCTGTCAATTAAAAGGAGTGATTTATACTGTTAAGGGAAAAGGATCATTTGTCAGTCCGAATGCCAAATTTTCATCCGGCCAATTATCTGAAAATATTTTTGTTAATAAAAATACTCAGATAGAATTAGGTATAATGAGTCCTTTTTACTCTGTGGACAATATAACGCTGGCGGCTGCGCGCGAGGTAATAAACAGTCCAGAGGCGACCCGATTATTAAGGTACGGTACTCCCCGCGGAATGGAAAGATATCATCTTCATCCACACAGAGAACAGATTACCTTCGCTTCGGGCAGTCAAAACGCTCTAAATATTGTTCTGGCTGCTCTGTTTGATTACAGGGATAAAATTGCAGTGGATGAATACACTTATCCAAGCTTTGTTGGGATTGCTAATCTTCTGAACATTAAGCTTTTTCCGATTAAAAATGATGATTATGGTATGAATCCTGAGGAATTAGGTAAAATATGCCGGCTGAACAAAATACAAGGCAAGACCTGAACAGGGCCAAACCCTATTGCAATTTACCCTAACGAGAAAATCAAAAGTATATGCTATGTTAAAAATGTTATAACACGCCCCAATATTATTATTGGAGACTACACCTACTATGACGATGTTAACGGTGCTGAGCGGTTTGAAGAGCATATCACGCACCATTACGAATTTATCGGAGATAAGGTTATTATAAGAATGATGTTCTTTAGTCTCTTTAGTTAGGAACTAATACCCAAATTACAATAAAGATGACGACAGCCATTATTCTGTTAATTATTAAATACAGTTCACTCGGCTCGGCGTTTTTAAATTTCCAGCCTTCAGAAATCATCCATGTAATTCTAGGATTTATTATGGTAATAAGTAGAAATACACTTGCAATTATTTTAATAAATCCAGGCGCTTCAAATTCCTCCCCGCTTTTTCATTCCTTAGTACCCAACTGATATTAAACGCCAACTACATCTATAGGAATTGCTTCACCATTCTTGAAAACTTTTATAGTGTCAAATTTTTCTGACAACTTAATCTTATAAATCAACATGTTCTCAATTTTTTGAGTATAATTCCAATCATCAGCCAGTTCTTCATTAAAACTAATTTTAAGTGTATGTTCTTGTTCTTCTATTTCAAATTCTACATCTGTGAAAAAAGATGCTCTGTCTCCTTGATTAACATTAATTGCATTTAAAAAGAGGTAGTCGTAGTCATCATTGTCAAAATTACTAGCATATAGATAGACGCCATTTTTTTCACTAGTTGTATCAATAAAATTTTGAACTCTCTTAGGGATATCTTGTCTCACGACTTTAGAAAACTCCGAATCGGATTCTTTATTGCACTCCAATGTAGTAGCAAGCACCAAACAGAAAATCAGTAGTAAATAAATCATCTTTCTCAATAAATTCTCACTCCTTCTTTGAGGCAAATATTCTTACTACGAAGAAATACTGTAGATTCTTTTCGTCCGCGCCAAGGCTGGTCTTTTCTCTATATTACTACATTTACTTTCTAAATTGGTATAATTGGGGATAATATTCTTGAACAACAATTTAGACGAAAAAGACAAAATACAATGCGTCAGAACGCTAGAACTTTGACCGTCAATAATATTGAATACAATCAAAAAAGGAGTAAGAAAATGTCTTGTAAATCAGTAAGAAAGTTATTAATAGGGATATTGGTGATTTTCTTAATAGCTTCTTTAATAGGCAAATTTATGGAATGTTTAAGGTCGAAGGTGCCGCCGCTTTGTATTTTCAATTCGATCTGAAAGAAGGGCAATCTCTGGCAGATATTAAACCGGAAAATAAGGTCCTTCGCATGATCCTGACTTATCCTGAAATATTGGATGATTCGCTCTGAGAAAATCATCATAGGCTAAGATTTCGGAAAAAACCCCGGCACGCTTCACGATTGCCGGGGTTTTTTTGGCGTTAATTCACAGTAACAACAGGTCGGGCCTCAATATACCCTCTATACCCCATCGGGGCAAGTTGAAATCTCGGTGCTGCTTCAGGTGCCCAGTTAAATCCGTAAATTTTAGGGTCAAATTTTTCAATGTGCTGCCAAATTTTGCCGATTTCCTCCATGAAGTCATCATCGTTATAAGGTTCTCCCTGAAATATCATCATCTGGCATGGCGGCAGCTCAATCAGATCATATCCGTCCGGAACAGCATTGTTGTAGGCAAGGGGCACTTCCACGCCCTGTACATATTGGGAAGTACCATCTTTTATCAGGTTTTCCGGCAGCCACATTCCAATGGGTTCATAAATTGCTTCTTTAACACTTGAAAGCATTGACCACACATCACAGCCGACTTCCTCGCAATAGCCAAAATAATCCGTTGCTTTGATTCCCCGCTTTAGAAGTACCTTTCTGGCAGGACGTTCAATAATTTGCACAAATACGGTTTTGGTTGCTTTTTTCTCACTCATAGTCATTCCTCCTTTATGCAATGCTCGGAAGGTATCGAAAACTTTTACAGGTATAAAAAGTTGAATGGGCGGGGTGTTTTGACTATATCTTTTAGGGGGTAAGCCAAACTCTTTGGCAAAAGCACGGGTAAAGCCTTCGTGAGAGTCAAAAACAAAATCCAGGGCAACATCGATTACTTTTCGTTCCTGATCACGAAGAACCAGGGCTGCTCCGGTTAGTCTTAAAGCCCGAATATAGTCAAAGGGGGTTCTCCCAGTTATCTCTTTAAAAATTCTCGCTGAGTGCCAGGGAGAATAACCGGCTGCATTGGAGAGTTGCTTAAGGGTAATCTCTTCAGATATATGGTCCTCAATATAATCCTGCATTCTTTGCACTGCCCTGATTCCTTCAACCTGATTCATTTTCTCACCTCCCGATATATAGCATAAATCAAAAGGAGATGTAATTCTTGACCTGAATTGCTAGCAAAAACAATCACTTTAGATTCTTTGAGCATCTCCGCAGCGAATTTCGAACAAATTTGCAAGCCTTTTTTTATTAGAGGAATCCTCAAGGAGTCATCCTATTGAAGATTATTTTTATAGTTGTACCTTTGTTGAACTGACTTTCTATTTTAATTTCCGCATCATGAATTTTGGCAATTTCTGCACATATTGCCAGCCCCAGACCTACCCCGCCATTAGCCTTTGATCTGGATTTATCCGCTCTGAAAAACGGCTCAAAAACCTGGGCTATGTCTTCTGCAGAAATACCGATTCCCCTATCTTGAATTTCCAGAATAATTGTTCCTTCAGTACCCCTATGCCAGCTTAGGACATACAAATGAAACAGGAAGTGCAGCGCCTACTCCCCTTGATCCCACAACTATTCCGAAGTTTGTGAACCAATTTTCTGTCCCGCCGGTCTTTATGCCGACGGTTGTCAAGCATTCGGTCAGCGGTAAAATCAAAAGCCACGACTATAGGGTCACAGCCAGCCGGTTCACCCAGCAAATTCTGCCCGAGGGTTTTCCGGCAACAACCGTCTGGGGTTATGGCGGCAAAGTCAGGATTCCTGAAACCAATGAGATCATACCCGATTTCAGGTCTACACCCAGTCCGACCTTTGAAGCCAAAAGGCACATTCCCATCAATGTACAATGGTGCAACAACCTAACCGAACCCCATCCGTTGGCTGTAGATCCTACTCTGCATTGGGCTAACCCCAATAACATGGAAATGCCTATGCCCCCCTTCCTGCCGTTTCCGCCGGGATATCCTTTGGCCCAAAGTCCCGTCCCTATGGTGCCCCACTTGCACGGCGGAGAAACTGAGCCATCATCTGACGGATTCCCGGACGCATGGTTTACTGCCGGGGAAGCCATAACCGGACCAACCTTTATTAAATCCCGCTATCATTATGCTAATGAGCAGGAACCGACGACTTTATGGTATCATGACCATACCTTAGGCATGACCCGGCTTAATGTCATGATGGGACTGGCTGGTTTCTATGTATTACGTGACCCTCAAAATCCCCTTGATGGAAAGTATTCCGTGTTGCCGCAGGGCAAATTGAGCTGCCCATGGTCATCCAGGACAGATCCTTCTATGACGACGGCTCCTTGGCCTATCCCAGTAAGGGAGTCGTTCCCAATGTTCATCCCTACTGGATACCAGGGTTTTTAGGTAATACGATTATTGTGAATGGCAAGGTCTGGCCTAATTTAAATGTCGAACCCAGGCAATACCGTTTTCGGATTTTGAACGGATCGAATGATCGTTTCTATAATATGGTCTTCTCAAATCCGATGCCGTTTGTGCAAATCGGCACAGATGGCGGCTGCCAAAACCTGTTCAGCTCGACTCCCTGCTCATAGCTCCTGCCGAAAGAGTTGACATCCTTGTAGACTTCTCCCAGCTGACACCGGGCACAAAACTGATTATGACTAATACTGCCAATGCTCCCTTCCCTAATGGGAATCCGCCTGATCCCCAGACAACGGGACAGATTATGCAATTTTAGGTGCAGAGCAAACCCGCTGTCATACCCCCGCCATTGCCGAAAATCCTGAATACTCTCTACCCGCTCAAACGTGACAGTAAAAAACGCACCTTGACCCTCTATCTGGTTTTAGGTCCCACAGGACCCTTAGAATTTCTGCTGGACGGTCAGAAATGGCATATGCCTACCTCCGAACTTCCCTTAGTAGGATCTACTGAGGACTGGCAAATCATTAACCTGACGGGAGGGGCTCATCCGATTCACATCCACTTAATTCAGTTCCGGTTGATCAGTCGTCAGGCCTTTTTGGTAAACAGATATACAACCGACTGGTTAACCCTAAACGGTGAGCCTCCCCTTGAGCATCCAACTAAAGTACTGCCTGTGGAACCCTACCTCCTGGATGGACCGATTAACCCACCGGCTCATGAAAATGGTTGGAAAGATACAATACAAGCCTATCCGGGACAAGTAACTACGATCAGGATTCGCTTCGCCCCGCAAGACGAGGTGGTTTCAATCCCCGGCATTAACCAATTCCCCTTCAATCCTGCCGCGGAGCCAGGTTATGTTTGGCACTGCCATATTCTTGACCACGAAGACAATGATATGATGCGTCCCTACAAAGTCAGAAATCCGCGGGAAGATTGTTAGAGGCTGTTAAAGCTCCGAAAGCATTGTGCACAAATACAACGGAGGGTTGAATTCGAGCATGAGACCTGAAGGCCGCCTGAACGAAAACAGGATGCTCCGCGTTAAAGGCGAAGCACCCTGTTTTCGTTTTCATTACTGAATTTGCTTATCTATAAATATCTGTAATTGTTGTATCGCTTCCTTCCACCATTCACCAAATAATTCAACAACTATGCCAAAGGGCGGCAGTCAGTCTTAAAAACTGCTTGGCGCCCTTTTCTGTTTTCCCTGCGGCTCAGAGAACAAATCAATCGATACTTAAACGCTGCAGATAAGAATGCTCCCGGATCAGCTTGCGGTATTCGGCAGGCGTCATCGCAGTATGCTTTTTGAACTCCCGAATAAAATGGGCCTGGTCAAAATAACCTGCTTCCATGCCAACCTGGGTCAGATGCCCCTCCTGATGGTGGTTGAGTAGATTAATGGCGTTTTGAAATTTCAAAATTCTTTCAAAGGTCTTGGGGCTGAGTCCAATGTACTGCTCGAATAACATGTTGATGTACCGTGCTGAGTAACCGGTTTTCTCTGATAATTCCTGTATCTTTATGCAGCCCATAGTGGAAATTATTGTATCCTTTAAGTAACCAGCAAGCTGTTGGCGGCTATTCCCCGAAGAAAAACAGGACACTTCATTTAAGCTTGCGGAATAATCCTCCAGAAACAGGCGGATACACTGCTGCCAGTCCTGCGTCTCTTCGATTCGTTTCACAAGGTCTTTATTTTTGAGGAGGTAGATAAGATCGGTTTCCAGCCCAATGAGATCCTTCATTTGAACTTTCAGATTCGCAGGCAGAACACCGGGCATGAATCGGATGCCGAAGTATTCGTGTTCTTTTTGATTATTTATAAGAGTCCGTTTCAATACTGTGCCGCACGCTCTCGGATGAACACCGGAACTGTCTTTCTCGAAATAAATGTCTACACACCCATCCGGGATTGCACTGATATTGCCAAATTCATCGCAATTGTAACAATAGTGGTAGAGATGGGCGATTCCATTGCTCATCACGATTCTTTTATGATATTGGTAGGTAGCAAATACGAAATAAGGCTGTACCGGTTTCATGTGTTCACCTTCCTACACACACTTACTTTAAATAAAAAAATAGATGGCTGAAAAACCTATACTTCAATGCCTGCTTGGGACAGATGCTCCTCTAATGGTGGTTGAGCAGATTAATAGCGTTTGGAATGGCGGCCGAAGACACTTGGGAAACCATCTTAACAAGCTTTATAAGAAAACAGGTACAAAAATGCGGACGCATCTTTGCACCTGTTTCTTTCTCTAAAATATCGTCCGCAGAGAAAATTGTCAACAGGTCATTGGCATTTTTTTAACCTTAGCCCAGATCTAGCTGTGGAACAGGTGTGCGGAAGCCCTTAGTTAAGATAAACAGATAGATCACACCCGCTGCGAGCCAAGTAAAGCCTACTATATGTGCTGCCGTTCCAAGATTTATAAAAATACTTCCTGTAACAATCAGCCCGATCAGCGGGGAAATCAGATATTGCAGCGCGTGTCTTACCGGGTTGCGCCCTCTGCCTTCTTTATCCAGCCTATAGAATTTCCAGATAACAGAAATATTAAGCAGAATAAATCCGAACAAAGCGCCGAAGCTGACCATTGTGGTAATAAGATCAAGCGAACAGAGCAGAGAAATTGGTGTGATGACCAATCCGACAAAAGTAATCGCAACAAACGGAGTCTGGTGCTTTTGACTAACATAGGACAGCTGCTTGGGCAGAGCGCCGTCCCGCCCCATCGCAAACAGCACGCGTGCCACAGCGGCCTGTGAGGTTTGGCAAGTCGCCACACCAAAAGAAAGAACTAGGACGATAGTGGTAAACACAGTGAGCCACTTGCCGCCGACAAAGCTGACAATATCAATAAATGCAGAGTCCACCTTCAGGTTTTGGTAATTAGGGTAAGCCATGCCGGCTAAGAAAGTAATGGCTATAAAAAGACCGCCGCTGAGCAAAATAGCCCAAATAATAGCGCGTCCGACGGATTTTTCCGGGTCGACGGTTTCTTCGGCGAGGGTACTGATTGCATCAAAGCCAAGATAGCTTAGAATAACGATACCGGTCGTTTGCAGAACACCGGAAAGCTCAAAGTGCCCCGGATTGTAGAACGAAAGGGTATTAAAGTGAATCGTACCGGCCATCCATAAATGAATTGTGCATGCGACAAAGGCCACAATCACCAGAATCTGCAGTGCGAACAAAATCCAGCTGCACTTTGACATTAGGTTTACGCCAAGGATATTCGTCACTGTGCTGAAGATGATGAAAGCCAGGGCCCAGATCCAGGTGGGAACCGTGGGAAGCAGCGCATTGGCAAAGGAGCTTCCGATAATTACGACTGTGGCGGGCATCAAAAAATAGTCCAGCAGAATAGACCAGCCCGTTAAAAAACCCAACTGCGGCATAGCGCCTTTCTGAACATACAGATAGACCGAGCCTGCCAGGGGATATTCCCGGGCCATAGAGCGGTAGCTCATGCCGGTAAACAACATTGCTGCCATCCCGATCAGATAGCAAAGCGCTACCATGCCGTTAGACGGTCCCAGGTAAACACCGTACATTGCGGCCGGTGCCAGCGGGATCATAAACACCAGTCCATAGACGACCAGATCCTTGGTGGACAGTGTTCGTTTTAATGTAGAATGTGTACTCATTAATTTATCCTCCTTTTCTCAGCCGCGTGCAGTAAAATCCAGCCTTGCCACACACCGCTGCACGATTTTAGGCTAAAAAAATAGACAAAGGGGCTGAAATGCTCTTAGTCCAGACCCCTTTGTCTGTCATATCAAATACAAATGTTTATCTGGCCTTAAAACGATCATACCGGAGATCGCTCAGGTCCAGTGTCAGTTCGCTGCCGGTTGCCAGTTCGGAAAGCAGCATACCAACCGGCGGCGCAATACCAAAACCATGCCCGGTAAAGCCACAGGCAACGATCAGGCCCGGAACTTCCTCGACAGGGCTGATCACCGGCACGTGATCGGCGCAGGAATCTATCCAGCCGGCCCAGGTACGAATGATCTTAAGATCCGCGAGAACCGGAAAATAGCTTAGAATGCCCCGGCACGCTGCAGAAGCACTGACCGAAGAGCTGACAGTCTTGCCTGGCTTAGCATAGGGCTCCAGTCCTGAATTCGTGCCGAATACAAAGGAGCCATGCGTACTTTGATGGCCGTAAAAATCGGCTGCCGCTGTACCCAGCATCTGATAGAACATTGGCTCGACTGCTTCGGTGACCAGGGTTTCCAACAGGAGCGGGGTCATCGGTACGTCGATGCCGACGGTGTTCAAAATAGGGCGGCTCTCCATACCGGCAGCAACAATAATCCGGTCTCCTTCAAACACATTGTTCTGAGTGACGACTTGCCGTGCCGCACCCTGCAGTTTGCGGATTTCCGCGACCTTTTCGCCGGTAATAAAGCGAGCACCTAACTGCCGCGCCCGGCGATAGAAGGCCAGGGTTGCCAGCAGCGGATTGGCATGCCCATCGGTCGGGCACCAGCTTGCGCCCAGCACGGAATCTGAAAGATAGGGGCAGATTTCCCGCGCTTCCACTCCGGAAATCATTTTTACATCCAGACCGCATTGAACCGATCTCTGAGTAAGTACCTCCAAAATCTTGAGGTGGGCTTCCGTTTTACCCAGGCGCAGGTTGCCCTCTTGATAGTACTCAACATCGACACCGAGTTCATCCTTTAAGTTTGGCCAGATATGTCGGATACCGTACATGACGATGGGCAGCTCACGTGGATCGCGCCCTGACTGCCGGACGCCGCCGCCGTTTCGGGACGAACCGCCGTCGCCAATACTGTCGCTGCCCTCCAAAACGAGGACGCTAATTCCTTTTTTAGCCAGGTAGTAGGCAGTGGCACAACCAATGATACCTGCACCAATGATCAAAACTTCCGCGTGGTTACTCATGCTGATCACCTCCTAAATCCCGAGCTAGTATCCGCATTTCAATCGGACGCATCGGCGCTCTTGAGGCTGCCGGTTCCAACTCAGACGGCGTAACGCCAAGTTCGGAGGCCACAATGGCCTTTACCAAGCGGGAACAGGTTTGTCCCTGACACAATCCCATGCCGGTACGGAGATAGCGCCGGATCTCGGTCAGGGTGAACATACCGTCATGCACCGCGCTGCGAATCTCACCTTTGGTGATTTCCTCGCAGCGGCAGATAATCAGATTGTCATCGGGCGCAGCTGCAAAGGCGCCAATTTCCTTCGTTCTGTCTTTTGCCATGCGTCTTACACCTCCGCCTTGTAGAATCGTGCTTTCATCGCCATATCACGCGGCACTTTTATGGTCAGTAAATGAGTTTTATCAAAAGCCGGAGCACTCCGGACCTGCACAACCTCGGCCGTGCAGACTTTCTGCCCGTCTCTGCCGAGGGCGAAGCCCTTGTCGCCTTCGGGGGGAAGCGGAAGGAATTCATAGGGCAGGGTAACCGTTGCATAATCTTCTGCAAAATCTTCGTTAACGAGGAAAATTGCCTGTCCGGAGCAGGAAGCAACGCACATTCCGCAGTCTATGCATGTTTCGGATTCGTCGACCACAGGCAGCGCGGTGATTTGACTGCCGATGCGGATACATTTCTTGGGACAGGCATCCTGACAGGGATTGCAGGGGATATTCTGGGTACATTCAATAACAGGATGAACGCCTTTTTGCTTTGTCACGCCAGGATAGCGGCTGATTTCATCCTCCGCGATAAAGCCAACCCTAAGCAGGTTTTCGGAGATGGCGCAGCCTTCCTCAGTTTTGGTGATTGTTTTGCCGCGGCTTTCTGGAGCGAACATGCCTTGCCGCAGACTGGACAGTGCGGGTTTCAGTTCTTGTACCTGCGCGTTAAGGGCTGTTTTATCGATAAAACCCAGCCGGTAAGCCGCCGCCACGCCGGCAATGCGCCCTTCAATCATCGCGGAGCTGGCCTCTTCGATTCCGGAAACATCGCCTGCTGCGAAGATACCGGGTACAGAGGTCTCGCCGAATTCATCGACTACAGGAACATAGCCGGCCTTGCGGGGATTATCTTCCATAGCGCAGTAGGCCATATCGGCTAGCTGAGACATGGGGGAAAGCCCAACCGCCAAACAGATCGTATCGACTGCCAAGTGCTTTTCCGTACCCGGAATGACTTGGCGGTCTGCGCCGACCCGGCCGATTGTTACGCCGGTTACCTGAACAGAGCCTTCGGCCTTGACGATGGTGTGTTCCATATAAAAGGGTACACCGCAGCGCGCTATTTTCGCCGCATGGACACCATAGCCGCCGACACGCGGTGCCATGTCGCAGACGGCCACAACCTCGCAGCCGGCCTGCAGCAGCTGATAGCTGACAACGAGGCCGACATTGCCGCTGCCCAGCATCAGCACACGCTTGCCGGGCAGAACGCCGTGCAAATTCATCATGGTTTGCGCCGCACCTGCACCAATAACACCGGGCAGTGTCCAGCCCTCAAAAGGCACCATATTTTCGGAAGCGCCGGTGGCGATAATGATAGTATCGGCCTTGAAGTGCCGCACATCGCTACCAATTTTCACCGTGATTTCTTTTTCCGGAAACAGTCCGATGACGACGGCGTTCAGAACGACTTCTACGCCGGTTTCCGCCGCCTGAGCAAGCAGATCTTCGCCGATGCGAAAGCCACGAATCTTGGCCTTATGCTCCTTGGCGCCAAAGAATTTATGGATTTGCTTAAACAGCTGTCCTCCCGGTTTGGCGTTTTCATCAAAGACCGCAACGGCAAGCCCGCGTTTGGCCGCCTCAATGGATGCGGATAACCCGGCGGGTCCCGCGCCGATCACAATCAGATCGTAACGTTTCATGCGGAACCCTCCTTGCGCTTGCCGGATATGCCGTACTGGGTTTCCACATTCATACCTTCTGTCAGGGGGGTGACGCAGGTACGGATATTCGGTTTGCCGTCCACGATCATGACGCAGTCCGTACAGCGGCCGATGGCACAAAATATGCCGCGGGGTTTGTTTTCTTTCTTGGAATAGCGGTGTACCATCACACCGGCGGCACGCAGTGCCGAGGCGATCGGCTCGCCTTCATAACCTTCCATGGGCTTGCCGTTATATGTGAACGTGATGAGCCGCCCCCTCTGCGGCGCTCCCAAAATTGGATGCTCCTCAATACGCATCATCTCATGTCCCCTTTCTTTTTCGCAGCGATTACGCCAGAGCCGGAGCTTTCCATAAGTTCAGCTTTGTACCGATACCTTTTTCCAGCGCGTTGCGGTAGCAGACTGTCCCCCAGGCAACATCCTCCACCGGCATACCGCCAACGGAATAAATAATGATTTCGTTTTCTTGGCGGTGTACCGGGATCTTGCCTGTCAGAATGTCGCCCAGGTCGTCTACCTGCTCCTTCTTCAGCTTTCCTTCGTGAATCAGGTCCATACAGTGCACAGCCGGAATCGGAACGGTGTTGTAGGCCGGATAGCCACATTCCTCTTCCCAGGCCTCGTAGAGCTGAATGTTATCAGTAACGTTTCTGGCACGGTTGAGGATGAAATCATCATCAAAGCGCGCAGCCGCCGGACAAAGAAACAGTGTGCCCGGTTGAATCCATTCCTCACTGACATAGGGATACTCCTTCGGATCACCTGTCGGGCTGGAGGTGCACAAGCAGACAATGTCGCTGCCGCGGACTGCTTTTTCCACTGTCTCTACTACTTGAATAGTCTTAACCTGGGGATATTCCTGCCGGATATGTTCCGCGAAGTTCTCAATGGCTGCTGCTCCGCGTCCCTTGATTTTGACGGTCTCAATACCGGAGCGCACCGCCATGATTGCCGCAAAGGAAGTCTTGCTCATAACGCCTGGCCCGACTACACCGACAACCTTGGCATCTTCCTTAGCAAAATATTTTACGCCGACACCGGGCACGGCACCGGTACGGTAAGCACTCAGAATGTTAGCCGACATGTAGGCAAGGGGAGCGCCGGTATCTTTGTCATTGAGCGTCAGCATCAGAATGGAGCGGGGCAGCTGCTGCTTCTTGTTCTCTACATTAGAGCCGTACCACTTCATACCTGCCATATCGAATCTGCCGCCGAGATAAGCGGGCATGGCCATAAATCGCCGGTCCGGCCCATTGGTTGGCATATTGGGAAACGGGGAGCTATCCGGGAAAACCATCATGACACCATGGGAGTTGCCGTTCGACCCGCCCATGCGATAATCTCCGATTTTCATAAGTTTGAACATCTCTTCCATTGTTTCCACACAGCCTGCCATGTCTTTGACCCCGGCGGCGATCATATCCTCTTCACTCAAATACAAAAAATCAATGTTAGTGCTGCTCATAAACAATTGCCTCCTCTATCTTCTATTTCATCCAAATGCAGCAAAGGGAACCCACGGTATCCTCAACAGATACTGCAGACTCCCTTGTCTCTCTCTGATGCTCATTTTACACGCCGTCTTTGGCGAATTATTGTATAAATCGGAACTGCCGGAAATTGCTTCGAACAGATGGGAAACCATGATGGCCTGAATTATTTAAGGGTATCTCTTACTCCTGAATACTCTCAAGGTTTAAATCTCTTTCCAGAGAATGAAAAAATTCCAAGCCGGAGACCAGCGATCTAGTATGGCGCTCGACAATAACATATGATTCGCTGCCCGGCTCATAGATATAAACCGTTTCAACCCCATAAGGATATAATTTAGCAACAAAATTACCATCTGAGTTTTTCTCAGCTTTTTTACTAAATATCGCGTCCGTCATATACCTCTCCCTTCAACCGCTGCCCCAATTATCGCATCCATTTCTATTTCCACCAATTGGGTAGGCCGATTCAGCATAGGCGTTCCGACAAATGTACATAGTGGTTTAATCTCACGAAATATTTCCGAATAAGCCTTGGCAACTTCAGGCGCATACCCCATATCTGTCATATAAACCTTTACCTTGATTACCTCTTCCTTTTTTGAACCGGCCTTTCCCAAAAGATTCACTTGTTTTTCGAGAACATACTTTGTCTGTTCATAAGGGCTGCCTTCACCATGAATTGTTCCATCCGGCAGTACAGCTGTTGTTCCGCCTATATAGATAAACGGTCCAACTTTAATCATCCGTGAATATCCTGATTTTTCCTCTAAGGGAGCACCCGATGAATAATTTGTTCTCGTCAATTCCATTTTAAATCTCTTCTCCTTCCAATCTTCAAGGCATGCCAACTATCGGCGTTATACCGATCGTTTTGTTGGACAGCATAGCCATTTTTTTAGTCCGATCCTGCAAGCTAACCAATAGCAGGATAATTCCAGTTATCTGGTATATACCGAATATTTCTCTTCCAGTTCACTGTTAATCTGTTTCGTAAGGTTACGTAGATTACGAGTTTCAAATCGTTTCTGCTCTAAACGCTTGTCTGCTATCTCCCAGGCACATTGAAGAGGATTTTTAGCGGACCCTGCTCTCAGCATTGTACAAATATCCATAATATTCCTTAATATTCGCTTTTCAATTGATCTTTTTACTCGTTCCCATTTGTCCTCAATAGAAATCGAAATCAAGTTTTCGATTTCTAGTAGCCATTCCTCATAACTGGAAATAACTCCGCCTGAATTTGCTATAATTCCCGGAATAGAAATAATCCCTTTAGCATGTATCATACTTCTCAGGTCATCGTTAGTGTAAGCAATATTAGCTCCTTCAGCGATAAGTTTAACATTAAGTCCTTCGCAAACAGCTGAATTCACGCTTCGGCCCGGGCCTGCCAGGACTAAGATGTCAGCCGCCTGAGTCAAAAGAACTGCCGGATCGGAATAATATTGAGCCCCTGCAAAATCCTGCAGTCCGTCCTTTAGACAAGTACGAGAGTCAATCAAGTTAACAAGAGAGGTTGCCGAAAGACCAGCGGGGGAATAAACCGCGCCGCTTACGTCACTTATTCCCATAATGACAGCTCCTTTTTCAAGGAGGATTTTAACAACATTTCCGCCTACTTCTCCAATCCCCTCAACAATAACCCGTGATCCTTTTATATCTAAATTCAGGTCCATATTATTAAGAACTTCTTCTATGCTAAATACAACTCCATAAGCGGTACTGCCTAACTCATGGGGAATTCCCGTACTTTTTCCTGTTGCAGCCAGTCTGGATTTGCGCCACCCTTTTACAGAAGCACACCCGGCAATAAAAGCATCGATTTTTTTGCAGTCTGTATTGACATCCGGAGCAGCACACCATTTATTTGGAACAAAATCAATCTTTGCTAACTCGCGACCAAATGCATACATGGCCTCTTCAACTTGGTTTAAATCTGCAAGCCGTATGCCCCCTTTAGCTCCGCCAAATGGCAAGTCGGCAAGAATACATTTATAGGTCATTTCTGCGGCCAGAGCAGAAATCTCCTCCTCAGTTACCCGAGAGTGAATGCGAATACCACCTTTCGCAGGAACGGTTTTCTCCACTGTATCCATAACTAAAATTGCTTCCCCATCAATTCTGTATTTATCCAAATTAATTTTAAGCACTGTTTCAGACAAGCTAACACCTCCTAAAAATAGATTTAATGACAAAGGAGACTGATTTCCCTTAAGATATCAGACTCCTTTGTCCTGGCTAGCTATAATATAATCTATTTGTATTCTCGATAATTGTAAAAATCGGAGCTACTTCACTTGTCAATCTCTAACCTTTATCGTCCTCCTCTTCCAACCCCCGGCAGCGGCTTCTTCATCTCCCAGACAATACTTTTCCAGGACAACCAACTCGTTTTTTGGCAATGGCCAATATCCTTCATGCGCGTATATTCCAATAGGTTGAACACATCATCTGTTTTGATTCGCGAATAAGAATTAGGGGAACTTGACCTGTGTCGCTATATAAAAACATTGTGAAACAATAATTATATACTCATTACTGACAAACTGAGAACCCTTATGAAAATCCCATCGCGTTTTTGACTACTTCCATGTGTTCTTTAGATGTCAATAACTCCAGTAGCTTAAATGCAACTCCTGACGCTGTCTCTGGACAGTAAGATGTGATAATATTCTTGTCAACTACAATAGGCTCATCAATTACATCCACTAAAAATTCTGCCAGTTGCTTTTGACGATACCCATTTTTCAAATGATAGGTTGTTGCTTTACGATTCTTCAACACACCACTTTTTCCTAGCGGTAAAGCTGCAACGCAAATTGTTGCAATTATCTTTCCTTTAGCATCAAATTCCCTAATCAAATTCAAAAATTTTTCATCATATGCTTCTTCGTAAAATCCAAATTCTTCAAATCCTCCAGGAATCGCCAATGCGTCATATTCATCTACATTTATATCATCTATTGTCCTATCCACTAATATAGGAATATTAAAAGTGCTCGTAACTTCTTTCTTGAATCCACATGTTTCGACTTGTACATCACATCCATAATCATTTCTTGCCCATCCTAATACATCTACAAAGACACTAAATTCCATGGTTTCAAATCCTTTTGCTAAAAGTAATAATGTTTTCATACAATCCTCCCTATATAAATTAGATTTTTCTTGGTTTTCCTCCCTCGTAACTTTATGATTTACGGCTTACTTCTTCTAAACATCAATGGTTTCAAGGCCTTACCAAATTGAACTATCGCAATTCCAATTAATTGCCTAACGTGCATCTGGATGATTCTCTCCATAATCAGCTGAAGTAATAATCCATTACCACTATGGATTTGCCACCAGGATTAACACTAATCAAATAGGTATACCTTGGAATATATATTGCTCTTGAAATCGAATCATTTTCCGTGTTCCAAACAATTACACCGTTCCTATCCACTTTGTTCCCAATCATAAAACTAGCTGAGATAAAGACTTTTTTTCCATCTATGTCCCACTCTACCCCACCAAGATATACATTTTCACTTTGAAAATCTCTCTCCCTAGTTAGATTCCCATTAATCAAATATCCGCACAATGTGTGGAGGTGTACCCAGCGTATTCTTCTCCAAACTAATGATATTATTGTTTTGCATATTTAAATCGGGTCTAAAAGCGTTGTCAATAATCTTATGAACCATTCCGTTCGAAGTATTAAAACGGTAGATACTGCAAGTATTTTCTTTCTGATTCCAGCCCTCCAAAATTATTGTTTCATTGTCCGATAACCATCTGAATTCGACGGGAACTGCGGATTGATAATTGTCTTCAAATTCTGGTTCGATCTTAGTTTCTATTACTTTAAAAAGTTTCCCTTGCCTATCATAATTTTATTTAAATCAGGGGACATACGAGGGTATTCATACCATAACCCTTCTGAAAAAGTTTTTATCAATTTTTTATCCCCATATGCATTAACAATCCAAATAGATTGGAATTCTTTTTCTTCCTTTATTTCATTAGCTTGACTCAGAACTGTATCTTCATTTGATGCGTTCATTTCATACTTGCCATCTTCATTTTCGGGAGCACCAAATGCTACTTGTTTATTATTGAGTTCTTGCAACGTTTTTCTTGTATCTTGGCACCCACTTAATACGATTAGAAGGAAGACCAAAAGAAATATGATAGACTTATTCATATATCACTCACTCTTTGCTCAATATAATAAGAATAACTGATATCATGAATGGAAATCTCAACGCATTGCAAAATTAGCTTAAGAAGCGCTCTGTAAACAGGGCGCTTTTTTGCGTCCTAAAACTACTCAATTGAAAGTTGGTCTGCAAACGAATAAGAGATCAATTTGTAACTCGGTGTATATTTATAAGCATCTTCATTGTGCATTTTATCAACAATCTCATCTGTACTTAAGTTTCCAAACTCACTAATAACCTTATCTATCGTCTTAAACTCTTCATCATCTGAAATTGCTTTGAATTCAAGCCCTGGAGTAGGCTTAAACCTATACGCTTCTTTTTCCCCATAAAAGACAGTGTCAAAACTTACTCCATCCAATAACACAATGTGTTCATGGCCTTCGGGTACTGCTCCCAAGGGTAAAGCACTATAAGCAAGCCCTGTAATAGATTTTCCATATCGTTTGAAGTTCAAAATATCCGAGTACCATAACATCTTCGGTTTTTTTGAAAATTTGTCTTTGCCTGCCACTCTGTAATGCCTAACTTAGTCAGCACTACCACGGTCTCCACGTGCGCAGAAGTTACTTCATTGTAGTTTTTCAAATTCGGCCAACCTGCCTCGGGGCGTCGAATTGTTCATTTAGGGAACACATTGGAGAATAGATGCCGCCATTAGATAATCCTTAAGTCTTTTTCAATTAATATGAGGGAGTTTTTCCAAAATGAATGTCTAGATATTTTATGAATTCTCTCATTGCCGAAGTTACCCATTTATTTTTGTGATACACCACATAGATATTCGTTTTCGGTAATTGTTCCGTAATCTCCAGCTTCATCAATTTCTGTTCTTGCATTTCTTCACGTACTGACAGTTCGGGAAGCATGGTAATTCCAATATCAGTCTCCACAAATTTCTTGATAATTTCGGTATTGCCGGTTTCCAGATAGATGTTCGGTTCTATATTATTCTGTCCGAGTAATTGCATAAGTTTTTTTCGATAACTACAGTTATGTTCCGTGACTATAAAATTAGTTTCTTTTAAATCTTTCAACATTAGGTTCTTCTTTTTTCTTAGTGTATTATCCGGTGCACATAAAAAAAGCAACGGGTTTTCTTCTTTATATACCGTAACAAATTCCTCCGTTGGCCCTTCAAAATCCATATATAGTGCAAAATCCGCGTTACCATTACGAACACAAGTCAATACATCTTTGATTGCACCTGTAGTAGTTTCTAGTTTCACCTCTCTATATTCTTCGCTATAACCTTTAATGATTTCTGGCAGCAAGCTAACACACAAAGAATTAATACCCGCTATTTTTAGTATACCACTTGGAAGATTATCTTCTATTAATGCCTCTTTGGCCCTATCGGTTAACGAAATAATCTGGTTTGTATAATTTAGAAAGGTTGTCCCTGCATTAGTTAATGCTATTCGGTTACCAATACGATCAAAAAGCCTGATACCTAATTCTTCTTCTAATTGTTTCATCTGTGTCGTTACCGTTGACTGTGCATAGCCAAGTGCTTCTGCCGCTTTACTAAAACTTTGCAATTCTACAATTTTTCGAAAACTTATCAGGTTACGATATTCCATTTTGCTCACCTTATCATTTATTTAGATACCTATTATCTAATCTATCAATTTTACTGATTACGAATACTATGATACGCTTTTACTAAATGAAATACTATATCAAAGGAGACTAACAATGAAAAAACTTCTGGTACTATACTGTAGTCCAAGGAACAATGGAAACTCTGCTCTTTTAGCTGATGCTTTTATTCGTGGTGCGATAAAAAAAGGACATGAAATCACAGAATATCACCTTGCCGGCAAAAAAATATCTCCCTGTCTTGCATGTAATTATTGCCTAAAGAATGAAGGTGTATGTGCTCAAAAGGATGATATGGTCGATTTAATGCAATTACTTCAACGACATGACACCTTGGTAATTGCATCTCCAGTTTATTATCTTGGTTTTCCAGGTTCTTTTAAAAATGTCATCGATCGTACTTATGCGGAAAGTGTACTCAAACGTAAAATCAAATCTACTATCCTGCTTACCACTGCCTCCAAATCTGAAGATTCCGTTACAGAAGTCATGACTAATTATTACCATGCACTTGTTAACTTCCTTGGCTTTACAAACCTTGGAATCATCAGTGCCAAAGGAGTAGATGCCGCAGGTGAGGTAAACAATTTCCCTTGCATCGATGAAGCTTATCAACTTGGTTTCAATCTAAATTAGATAATGGCTGCTTAACAGCTACCAACACAAATAAATCTGACAGAATTTTCATTTCTGCCAATAATACTTCAACCAACCTATAGGTCTCCACATGAACTACACACTCCACATGCCGTGGTCATCGCAATATGACTATCAAATATGTTTCCTCAATCAAGGGTATACTCCCTTTTTTGTCTGAGGAAACATATTTGATTTTCTTTTGAACCCAATCTCAATACTTTGAATTTATCTTTTACTCGATATAGCACTATTATCGTCTCCACGTGCCTCGGGTTGCCAAATCGGCCCGATAGAAAAGACTGATTTTTCCTTTGATTATTTAATCTAAGACAAAACCTTCGGTTTAACTAACTCTAATTTGATACCCTCAATTAAAAACAAAAACCAGAGTGTTAAACTCTGGAACGATGCTTTCTCGTATAACCTCTTTGAAAACCATCTCATCAAACTTTGATAGTCCTAAAACCTCAGTTGAAATCAAACAGCCAACGCGAATTATATATGTCGGCCTCCAAGGAGTGCCTTAGTGTAATTTCTGCGTGATAGACAACAGCTTCTCAACATTTTCGTGATATCGCACTTCATTTTTGGGCTCTTTTACATCGAGCCCTCTAAGTATTTCGGCGATATCATGTATTTCCTTAAGGTCCGCTTGTTTTTGCTTCAATTCCTCCAATTTGTCCGGTTGAATTATTGTTCTATTGAGTACATCAAGATACCTATCCATCTCGGCCACCACTTCCCATAGTGGCTTCTGAATTAAAGGGGCAATTATTTGATCCAATGTTTTTTCATTAACACTACCATTCAGATTCAAAATCAAAAAAGGAGAGTCATTCTGATAACCTTGTAACAATCCGTTCAATACCTTTAAATCCATAACCGTTTGTGCTTTAGTTGCTTGGTCAGTATACATAGAGAATTCCCACAACCTTGTCGTGTATTCTGTTTGAAATACTTCAGATGCAAGACAGTAATACCTTGATTCCAGTCCTTGGCTATCAGATCCGTATTTTCCTGTATCCGACAGGGTTTGGCGAGGAGTTACCCCAAGCCCCATTATCTTAAAGAAACTCCGCTTGGGGTAACTTCAGTTGTCTCTTAAAAACTTACCTTGTTTAAAGAAGCATTAGGCCAAAATGTTTCACTATTGCTCCAATTGATTACAAGTCCCATAGAGCCTGTAACAATCCCCGCTCCTTTATACTCAACCGTTGGCGAAAGAGCACCAGAAAACGTCGTTGTCGAGTAACTGTGATAGGTGAGAGAGCTGGTCCGAATACTGAGTTAGTATTTCTTTCAGTCCCTGGCCTACGGCCGTAAGACCGTTCCCACAACAAAGGACTCCCGGGTTTTATCGTCATAAAAACTCGGCGAGAAGATACGTCGTAAAATCCCGTTCTCGAACATAGGATTTTTCATCACTGCCTACTTTTCCTCTCAGATAGTTGATAATGGAACGTTTTGCTTCTTCATGGGCTGCAAGATTAAAGCGAATCTGTCGCAGGTTAGCAATAAAAACACCTTATGCACTTGCTCATAATCTGTAAGTACACTTTTTCAACACTCGATGATAGACGGGCATATCTTCGGCAACCGCAGACACAGCCTCAAGTTTTCCTTCAACAATCCTTTGTAATCTCTGTCCACGCCATATTCCTCCCCAACTGTTCCCTTAGGAAAAAACCTCAAAAACAATAATTACATTCAAGTGTTGTTAATTTATTACTTTTTCAAACCCTGTTCGTCTGGTTCAGCACTATCCTATATCTTATTCTACAATTCTTGGTAATTACCTTTCAGAATTTGTCCAAGAGGAAAACCAGCTTTAACTATAATTTTTGAGAATACGTCAGATATGGTCTGTACCGGAGAGAGATTCTCAGCCAATTACTTCTTTAATTGACTCAGTACATATTGATACAGCTTTATCTATCTCTTCCTCATTGATAGTCAGTGGCGGATTAAAGTATAACACGTTTCCAAGCGGCCTTAAGATCAGACCTTTCTCCAAAGCATTCTTGTAAATCTGATAACCTATGCGAAGTTTAGAATCATATTCTTGCTTTGTATTCTTATCGATTACCAATTCCATAGCGTTCACCAAGCCAATATGTCTGATTTCGCCAATATGAGAATGCTCCAATAATGCTTCATTTAATTTATGATGAAGATATTCAGCTCTTACTGCGGCTTTCTCCAAAATGTGGTCTTTTCTTAATAGTTCCTGAACAGCTAAGGCCGCTGTACATCCCAGAGGATTTCCGCTATAGGTATGGCTATGCATAAATGCTTTTCCTTCATTATAATCTGCGTAAAAGGCATCGAAAATCTCATCGGTCGTTATCGTTATAGCCATTGGCAGATAACCGCCTGTCAGACCTTTAGAAACGCACATAATGTCAGGACTTACCTCCGCATGATCAAAGGCAAACATTTTTCCGGTTCTGCCGAAACCTGTGGCGATTTCATCAGCAATTAAAATTACCTGATACTCATCACATAATTTACGAAGTTTTTTCAAATAGATTGCAGGATAGATTCGCATACCTGCACCCCCCTGAAGCAACGGCTCTACGATCATGGCACAGATTTCATCGGCCTGCTCGGCAAAGGCCTTTTCGACATGTTCAAAACATTCGGTCTTACAGTCGCTTCGGCATTTTCCATAAGGGCATCGATAGCAGTCGGGTGCTTGTACAGGAATGGTGTCCATTAACATAGGCTTATAGATTCTGGCATACAAATCCATGCTTCCAACTGACAAGGCTCCAATGGTTTCTCCGTGATACCCTTCCGTCAGACACATAAATTTGGTTTTCCGGGCATGGCCTGTCTGATACTGATATTGAAAGCTCATCTTTAAAGCGCATTCTACCGCTGCAGAACCATTGTCCGAAAAATTAAATTTGGTAAGTCCTGGGGGGATAATCTCCATTAACTTTTCACAGAGATTGATGGCTGGTTCATGAGAGAAGTTGGCGAAGATAACATGCTCTAACTTATCCAATTGCAGCTTGATGGCATTATTAATCTTTGGATTACAATGTCCTAAAAGATTACACCACCAGGAACTTACGATATCGATGTATTCCTTACCTGCCTTATCGTATAAATAGACCCCTTTCCCATGGTCGATTATAATCGGCTTAAGCTCTTCATAATCTTTCATCTGGGAACAAGGGTGCCAGATATATCTCAAATCCTTTTCAACCAGATTCACCTTTATCCGTCTTCTTTCTTCTTTAAGTTTTCAGTTTTTAAGTTTTTTTATTTTCTGCTCTTAGTCTTCTGGTCTTATGGTCTCTCGGTCTCTCATCTTTCGGTCTTTAGGTCTTTCGATCTCTCAGGCTTATGGTCTTCCGGTTTATCTCCAATATATTACTAGTCATATAGAGCGGCGAGTTTGTCTGCATCCAGGCTAAGTTCCGGATCATTATCTTTTACGCAAGCTATTACAGGCAGACCAGTCATGATTTCTACCATTTTTATATTATCTTCTTCCCTGACATCGCCTTCATGATAATGATTGAATATAATCCCCTTGATTGGAATGTCTTTCTGCCTCATATATTCAACTGTTAACACTGCTGCATTAATAGTTCCCAGCCCTGCATCAGCAATAAGCACAGTACTTAAAGCTAATTCCTTGATAATATCCTCAAGCATAATCTTTATATGGTCATAACGAATAGGGCATATGATTCCTCCGCTGCCTTCCACGGTAATATAGTCATATTGGGAGGCTGCTTTCTTGTAGGCAGCCTTAACAACCTCCATTTCCACCGGATTGCCTTCCAGCCTGGCTGCCAGATGTGGAGAAACAGCCTTTTCATAAACATACGACACAAGATTCTCCATCGTTTCTCCGATATTTGCTACCCGATTAACGTAGTCGGCATCACCCGGAATTAAGCCATTCTCTGTTATCTCGGCCCCGCTCAAGGCAGCTTTATAATAGCCTGCCTTGTATCCGGCAGCACGAAGCTTTTTTACAATTAATCCTGTGACAAAGGTTTTTCCGACATCCGTTCCCGTTGCCGTAATAAAAATCCCTTTACTCATTCCACAACACAGCCTTATAACCCAATTCGTTTAAAAGTTTCAGATCTTGTTCAATAGAGATTCCGTATGTGGTAAGCATATCCCCTGAAATAGCCGCATTGGCACCTGACTGGAAACATTTTAAGCCCTTGTCCGGTAATAATCCTCGGCCGCCTGCCAGCCGAATGGCGGCATTCGGCACCAAGAAGCGGAATACCGCGACAATTCTGCACATATCCTCATTGGTAAGTTTCTGCACATTTTCATAAGGAGTCCCGGGAATAGGATTCAGCATATTCACTGGAATCGAACGGATACCTAATTCTCTAATGGTAAGCACCATGTCAATTCTATCTTCCATGGTCTCCCCAAGCCCCATAATACCTCCGCTGCAGACATTAAGTCCCGCCCTTTGGGCAGCCTTTATCGTCTCAATCTTTTCATCATAAGAATGGGTAGTACAAACATTTGGAAAGTTTCTGCGGGAGGTTTCCAAGTTGTTATGTACTCTGCTTACACCCGCCTCTTTCAATTTATTGAACTCTTCTTCTGTCAAAAGTCCAAAGGAAGCACAAACAGCAATCCCTGTTTCCTTTCTTATTGCCCGAATGCTTTCACATACCTTGTTGACTTCCTCTTTGTTCAAGCTCTTCGAGGAAGTGACGATGGAATAACGAAGTACTCCTCTTTGAGCGTTGTACTTGGCCTGTTTTACGAGGGTCTCAGTATCCAAAAGTGAATATTCTTCGATCTTAGTACCGGAGAAAGCTGATTGAGCACAGTATTTACAGTTTTCGGAACATCTGCCGCTCTTCCCATTAATGATGGCACAAATATCAAAGTTGTTTCCGCAAAAGTGTTTTCTTATTTCATTGGCAGCCGGACAGATTTCTTCTAAGGGAGCGCCTGCAAGGAGCATTGCTTCTTCCTTTGTTAGCGAAGCTCCATTGATCACTTTTTCGTGATAGTGTTGAATCCTATTCATTTGGACCCTCCTTGATACTTGTTTAGAATAATCCCGATCGTCTCGGCCGTACGTTTCAGTTCTTCCTTGGTATGCGTCGCCATCAAGGTTACTCGTAATCTGGCACTCCCTTTTTTAACGGTAGGATAGCGAATGGCCGAGATATAATAACCCTGTTCAAATAACTGCTTGGATATCTCCAGTGCTCTTTTCTCGTCACCAATGACAATCGGAATAATGGCAGTTTTCGAATCTGCCTCAATTCCCGCTTCTCTTAGACATTGACAAAAGTATTGGATATTTTCCTGCAAGGCTTGTACCCTTTGAGGTTCATTCATGATCAGTTCCAGCGCTTTTATAGAGGATGCCATAACAGCAGGAGACAAGGATGTCGAAAATATAAAACTACGTGATTTGTTCTTAAGATATTCAATCAAGATTTGTCTTCCACATACAAATCCGCCTTCGCTTCCAATTGACTTACTTAAAGTTCCCATAATAATATCGGGCTTTTTATCCAGCCCATAATATTCTACGGTCCCCAGTCCTTTGGCACCGATTACGCCTGTGGCATGAGCCTCGTCAATCATTGAAAATAGGCCGTATTTCTCCGCAATGGCTAACAAGCGCGGCAAATTCACGATATCACCGTCCATACTGAAAACAGCATCACTGACGATCAACCCTTTTGAACACGGATTGGCCCTTATTTTATCTTCTAAATCGTTCATATCCTTATGACGATAGACTACAATTCCGGCCTTGCTTAGTCGGCACCCATCAATGATGCTGGCATGATTCAACTCATCACTAAAGATCAGGTCATCCTTAGAACAAAGGGACGAAATAACTCCCACATTGGCCATATATCCGGTATTGTAAACTAAAGCCGCCTCTGTTCCTTTAAATTTTGCTAACAACGTTTCCAATTGATTATGTATCCTTGTTGTGCCGGTTGTCAGGCGGGATCCACCCGAGCCTACACCATATTCCTCCATAATTTTTATGGTATAAGTTTTTACCTGGGGATCATTCGACATATCCAAATAACTATTGGAAGCCAGCATAAGCACGTCTTGGCCCCGAAAGTTGACATGAGCACTTTGCGCTGAGTAAAGTTCATTCATACTTCGGTACAAGTTGTTGTCTTTTAAATTTTCTAAAGAATTTTCGATAAAATTCCATTTATTATTCGTATATTGATTATTCGTAATGGAACGCACATTTTTAACTAAGACTTTTTGCTTTTCCAGATAATCAATGCAACCTTGGACTGCGGAAAGTTCCCCCCTATAGAGGAAGATCCTGCCTCCCTCCTGACTTCCCCTTTCCTTAAGCTTCGTAATTCGTACATATCCTATTTCTTTAGATGCCACATAACCTGTTACATAATCCGGATCATCAGAAATACAGATTTCAGCAATAATATTGGGAGCATAGGCTACTTTCGTAGCTAATACGATTGCTTCATTATAATGGTTCTTAACTTGTATAGTTTCTGGGATAAAAGAGTTATCGGCATCCATATAGGTAGCGCGGATGCCTCTCGCTTGGTTAGGCTCTAATCTTTCTAAAGTGTCTACATCCAATAATATAGCGCCACGCATAGTATAGGTTTCGTTGATTTTTTTAATAATTTCCTTTGGATTTGCAATGTTCATCTGTTCAAGAAGAGCTACTACCCTTTGGAGCCCTTCTTGATAATTATCTACATAAACCGTACTAACGGGTAATGAATCCAAGTATAAAATATCGTCTTTGCTTACCTTTTCTAGTTTAAGATTAATAAAATCCGCCTTACCTTTGGAATGATGCAAGGCTCTATTCAATAAATCTTCCAAATATTTCCCGATGTTGCCCTCGCTTACTATTTTCTCGACGCCTGAAATATGTCTTTCAATTCCAGCATTGCTTTCGCTTGCTCTCATTTTCAAACTGTATAGCTCCAAAAGCTTCACCTGATTTCTTAAATAACTATGAAAAAGACACCACTCATCAAATGAATTAAACGGCAATCTTATCCTAAAATAGTTCTTCGATATTACTTATATAATATAGATTTCCCCTCCTTATTGTCAACCATTTTTAATATCACGGTTTACAATAGCTTTCGACTCGTTCTAGCCCTTCCCTATGTGAGCCGGTTGCATATTTTACAGTCTCTGGGTACAATCTAAAAAAAGGACCGACGTGTTGCAATAACGCCAGCCCGGCAGGTTGTCAAACCGAAAGGTTAACCCGAATTAGAGGTTATAAGAAATAACCGCAATCCTTAGTGGGGGCGGTAATTTCTTCTTTATGATCATAACAACGAGTGTTGCAAATGCAATCATGAGATACATCGCCTCAACCATTGAGATCATCATAGCCCCCCCTTTCCAAAAGGGTGTGGCTAGTACAAAATAGCTTGCAAATAAGATCTTCGAGAAATCGGAGGTCTTTTCTCGTTCCAAGAAAAGTCATGTCCACATTAACAAATTTGCTCATATCTCTATTAACTGGAACCAAGCAGTTGGACAAGCAACGCTGTAGTGTTATGGCTTTTGGTCAATATTGGGAAAATACCCCTGCTGTCAGATCAAAGGCCCTTATTCGTCTTCATTTCTGCCTTCGCTAAAAAGCTCATCCAGACACCCGTCATCAATAGCTGACCCTCTATTTCCATATGGAACTGACCGTGGCCTACCCATTTTGTAAAATTTGCATGACCTTTACCGTCTTCTTCATCACAAACCCCGGCAAAGGCTCCTTCATCTTCCAGACAATACTAATGGATGCTGAACCATCTTATTTGCCTCGTCCAAAATCTCAAAATCATACAGATGATAACTTTTCCAACCGAATACTGCTTGTAATATGATATGAAGCTGTTTGAACGTAATATCTACAGGAGTAATAACTCGTCTCCAGGCTGTGTGGTGATCTAAATTCAGCTTAACCATTATATCGACGGCCTCACACTGAACGATTTCTTCCCCGGCAAAAAGCTTGAAATCCCTGTATAAAAGAGCATGGGGGTATGTATAATCAGATTCCTGGGGGCTTTTCATGAGATCATTATTCATCCTTTGGGCAACATTCGTCTGATAAAGTTCCTTTGAATCTAAGCTATCATCAAATATTTTTACCTGTTCACAGGCTTTATTGAGGCGAGCAACATATTTAGCACCTCTGGTCTTAGAGAAAACTAACTCTCCGGCTGCTTTCAAATACCTTTCGATGATTTCGCTCTTTATTTGCTCGTCTCTCAAGCAATTTCTAATTCCTTGGATAAGTAACTCATTGAGGTGTTTGAAATCGTTGGCTCTTAAGCCATGCAGAACAAATCCATAGCGATTGCTGTCATTGACTGCGACAAGGGTCTTTCTGCGCTTCACCGTGATTAAATGTACGCTCCAACAAAATAAATCGTTTTCCTCAGTTCCTTTCCCAGGTACTATCCTCATTTCGTCATTTAGTTTTTTTGTACAGCATATTTGCATTTTTTCCTCCTAAGTCCAAGAACTTGATCACATATCTATTTGAGGAGACTCTAAGCCTTTTTAGATGTTCGCTTCGCTATGCTGCACGGGTTATATCCTCCTGTGTACAATTTACCAAGCCTCATTCCCACAAGAGCCGCGAGCTCCTTTATTGTGGTCACTCCCCTGGCAGATAAGGCTGATAATAGAACATTGCCGCAAGCGATAGCATCTTCTAAAGCGTTATGATGGGCAAAATTATGGTTTAAAAATTTGCAAACCGTATCAAGTTTATAGTTATCTAAGCCACTCCACGTTTTAAGTGCCGTTTTATAGGTACATAAATAGTCTAATTCAGGATATGGGATTTCGTATAAGTCCAAAACATGACGCAGCACCGACATGTCAAAGGAAGCGTTGTGAGCAATAACATAGGCATTCTCAAAGAAAGGACTAATCTGCCCATAAATGAGATCGAATTCTGGAGCGTCCTTGACATCTTGCGCTTTAATTCCATGGATTGAGACATTCAAAGGGTCAAAGTAACTATACCGAGGATGTGGTTTTATAAGCCAATAGTGAGTATCGACGATCTGTCCTTCTTCAAGAACTGCAATTCCAACCGAGCAGGCGCTGCCAATAAATCCGTTCGCAGTTTCAAAGTCTATACACACGGCTCTCATTGAACTTTCCTCCTATTTCTCTGGATCTTTGAGCAAGCCAATCAGAAAATTGTCTTTTGCACAGGTTTTTAGCACTATTTTTACTCATACACTCATACATAATTTCTGCTTTTTCTACTAAACCCTGCTGCAGCTATAGCTATTTCTTACAAAATGCATAATTAAAGACTTAAAGATAACCTAAGAAAAGCAGGTAAAACAAAAGGACAAACGTGTTGCATGCACGCCAGCCCCCCAGATTGTCTAACCAAGCGGTTAGCCCGAATTATAAGTTCTTCTTCATTTTTGTTCTTTTGCCGAATACTGTTCTATCGCTTCTTCAACATACTGATTCAATGATTTGCCCTCTATCAAGGCCCTTTGTGCTGCTTTTCTATGAAGCTCAGGAGTTATTCTTACATTAAAGCTGCCTTTATACATCTTTTCAGGTTCTTTACCATTCAAATTGCACAGTTCAAGATAATCCTCAACCGCTTCTTCAAATGCTGACTTTAGTTCACTGACACTACTGCCTTCATAACTGATTGAATCATTTATGCCTTCAATCTTGCCATAGAAAATCTCGTCTTCTGTGCTGTAATGCACTGAACCAATATATTCTTTGTATATCATCACATCTTTCATAATCAAACCACTCCCTGATTTTTCAACTCTTCAATCAACTGCTCGATTTGATATTTCTTCAATATATTTCCCGGATGCGGTCTATGAAGTCTTATAATATGTCCTGTTTCCCAGTGGACGAAAGCAACTCTCGACCCCGAAGTACGCCCCCTGTTGTCTTCTTTGTATCCGAATTTTGCTAACAGACTTCTTGCTTCATCATATTCAAAGTCGATAGGTCTTTTAAGCAATCTATCTATAAGTTTATCTCTTTTGCTCATCGTGCACCTCTTATCTTAAATATATTATCAAAGATCAAAATATGCAACTAAATATTAGTTGCATATTCCTTTGCGTTATTAACTTAGTGAGCTGCGCCTTCCGTTAGCATCTTGCGGTGAACCTCCCCGGGATGAGTAACATTCCCGACCCGATCATACAATGACGTTGGGGCAAGTCAAAGAAAGAATGCACCGATGCCGCAGGAAGAATTCAAAAAACACGGCCGCGTGGCCGCCACTTCTCGCCTAATTTGGCAAAACAAACTAAGCGCCAGGAAATACAGTACATCCTATCTTAAGTTTAAATTAGTCCCATTATCAACCCTTCCTGCTGAACGAATTGCACCGCTTTTATATAATAGACTTTCTGTTACTATAGTGTTTCCTGCATCTACATGCGCTAATATTCCTAGATTAATAATTTTCATATTTATTTATCCTCCCTTGGCAAATAAAAAAACCCCTGTGATGTCGATACTCTCATCACAAGGGGACAGCTTTCATGCTGTTTTTTTCCGCCAAAAAGGGACACCAAAAAATGCAGTTAAGCACTCTTTTGGTAAGAGTAATATAGCAGATAGGTATTTCTTATGAGAGTATCCTTAAATAGAAAAGCACACCAAACAGATCCTGGACTGAATATATCAAGCACAGGACATGAGCGCCTTTCCTTATTCAATTGAATAATTATTAAAGAATACCTTGCCGCATATAAGATAAAACTCCTTATCAGTCTAAACTCAAGTAACATAATAGTATTATCACAAGTATATGTCAATGTCAATTCGATTTGATCTTGAGACGCTCCAACTATTATATTAAACCAAGATTGGTAATATTTTGAATTATCTTCTTCTCCAATATAGCTTTATTGTCGTCTCCGCGTGCGTTGATGTGATGGTATTGATGTTACTATAAAGTAATATCAGTGTGCCTTGAAGATACACAAACAAAATCGCTAAAGCCTTGTGGGGCCTTAGCGGCAACATACTTTTGGTCTTTGTATACACGTTAACGCGTATCGTAAGAAACAAAAGCAACTGTTTCATTACAGTTCAATTATGATTTTCATCATGAATTCGACTAATAGTCAGTTGATAAAAATGGATTAAAGCTTTTTTGCGCGTAAGCCATTGCTTCTATAAACTCCTTTTGCTTTGAACGACTTTCCATTTCTTCTGCGCTCACATCCTCAAAATGTGAATTTATCCACCATACATTTCCAAAGGGGTCTATTACGCGTCCACCCCTGTCTCCCCAAAAATGAGTTGTCATCTTTGTCATAGACTTAGCTCCAGCTTTAAGTGCTTGCTCATAAAGCTCATCTCCGTTCTCGACATACAAGTGAATAAAACTGCGAACGGCAGGCCATTCCGGTTTTGAATCAAACATTAGTATTTTTGAGTCACCTATCTGTACTTCTGCATGACCTATCGAACCATCTGGATTATATACCCGGCCAAGCTCTTTGGCATTAAAAGCTGCTTTTAAGAAGATAATTAATTCATTTGTACTTTTCGTGGTTAACCATATGGATACTGTGTTATATTTCTTTGACTCCGCTTGTTCTGTATGCGACATTGAATGTTCCTCCTTTGAGTTCATAAAAATAACAATAAATAACTTCATATAAATTGCAATCCATTAAATATGGATACAAATACCATATTTACCATATTTCTGATCGCTTCAAATTTCCTTTCGTATTTAATTTTCTCGCTCCTTTACTATTTGATAACACTATTGTACTATCAAATTACGACAAATATTGTCATGATTACGAAAGGATTTTTACTATGTCAAAAATAAAACGCTTGATTGATATCTGGTTATATATTAATCGAAGGAAGGATTTTACTGCGCAGGAATTAGCAGATGAATTTAATGTCAGTATCCGCACGATTCAAAGAGACTTGCTTGAATTAACGGAAATGGGTGTGCCATTTTATTCCGAAGTAGGAAGAAACGGCGGCTATTCTATGCTTCATGGTGAAATGTTACCACCAGTTTCCTTCACAGAAGAGGAAACTGCCTCTGTTATTTTTACATATGAGTCACTTAAGCAATATCAAGATATCCCCTATGAAGCTGAAATTGATTCGGTAACATATAAACTTCTTGCTCAAGTTTCTGAACCGCTACGAAACAGACTTATCAGCATTCAAAAACATATGTTTATGAAAATTCCACTTAGAATAGAGAAAACTCCCTTTCTCAAAACCATTTTCCGTGCTTCAATCACAAATCAAATTTTATTTTTTTATTATGATTCATTAGATACTCGGAAAGAAAAAACGGCAATTCCAATCGGAATATATTCTGAAAACGGCTACTGGTATTTTCCTGCCTATGACCTCAATCATGATCGCATCAGCCTCTTTAGGGCGGACAGAATTATCGAATTAAGAGAGGGAAGCATCAGTAAAATAGAACTCCCTCACTTGAAGCAATGGTTAAATGAAAGAAGTTCCATACCTACTGAAAATCCTTGTGAGCTTGTACTGCGTATAAGCAGAAAAGCGGTTCGCGGCTTTTCAAATCCATTTTTTGAATTCTCTAAAATAACATGGGAAGACGAAAATACAGGCATATTGCATCAATATGTATCCAGATGTGAATTTCCATATATTGCATCGCTGATTTCAACCTTTGGTCCAGAAGCAGTAATTTTAGATCCACCGGAACTTAAAGATTTATTTATCAACAGATTACGGGATACCCTCGCAATATATGGGGAAAAATAATTATTTTCCAAACATCCAAATAAAAAGCCTCTATATTATCCGCCTTTCTGTCTCTCAATCTTCACCCAGGTCTCTATGCTGTGTCCAAGGAAACTTATAACTCAAGAACTCACTCTCATTGGATGCAAGCTTGATTCCCATTTCCAAAGCCCTTTGACAATCAAGCGGAAATTGTTCAGCTTTTTGTTTTGCCTTAGCCTCTTCAGAGAACATCGATGATTCATATTTTTCATAATCCGAAAATTGATAAGTATCATAGCTGTAGAGGGTTGTAACAGAATTTCCAATGGTTTTGGCAATCATCATTTCATGTAAATTTAAACTTTGCTTAAGTCCAAATTGCTCAATTTGTTTTTCTGTTGCGTTCATAGTATAGATAAATCCGGCTTGAATTTTCCTGGGATACACTGTTGGTATTTCCGGATTATAGATGCTATGGGAAAACAAGAAACGCTCTAAAAGTGCCCTCATTCCGGCTGTAATGCTCATATAGTAAATCGGCGAACCAAAAATAATCGCCTCAACTGTTTCTAATTTTTCCAGAATCTCTGCTAAATCATCCTTCATGGCACATTTTCCATGCTGCCCGTCTTTTCTTTTACACGCAAAGCAGCTGATGCACCCTTTGTAATTCAAATCATTAAGATGAATTAATTCTGTTTCAGCGCCTTGGGAAGCTGCCCCTTCAAGAGCTTTGTTCAGTAAGGTTGCGGTATTCCAAGTGTTTCGTGGGCTGCCGTTAAGAGCAATAATCTTCACGATAGTTCTCTCCTTCAATTATGTTGAATTATTAGATACTGCTTAACTTTAAAAATAACATTCTGCACAGCTATTTTCATGACCTTAATTCATGCTATAATTATATTACTTAGTCAAAACTATACAAGTACGCAAATTATTTTGACTAAGTATATTTTATTGACTAAAGGGGTTCGATTGATGGGAAACAGAAGAAGTGATAAGCCTTTAACTACCCCTGTTCAATATTTGTTGCAAGTACTCGGCAGCAAATGGAAATTGCCTATACTATGTACTTTAAGCAAAAAAGACGTAGTACGTTTTAATGAGTTAAAAAGAGAATTAGCTGGCATTACGAATATGTCTCTAAGTAACTGCCTGCAGGAATTAGAGTATTACAAAATAATCAATCGCGTTCAATACCTGGAAATGCCGCCTCGGGTGGAATATTCCTTAACCAACAACGGCAAAAGTTTGCTTCCTATATTAAGGGATCTGGATGAATGGGTAAACAAGCAACTGGAAATTAATTGCGACAAAGCACCGGAAATCGAACAGGGTGACTCTTAACAAGTTCGAAGTAACAGGCACGTGGGACCGTACCGGTCTAGGCACAACGAGGAGGAATAAACATGTACATTTTCAGTATAGTAGGCAGTCCCCGAAAGGGAAGCAACACAGATCTGTTGATAGATGAAGTACTTAAAGGTGCTGCAGATGCCGGGGCAGAAGTTGAAAAGATCTACATCAGCGATTTAAAATTTGCCCCTTGTATCGGGTGTATGAAATGCAGGGCTGATCGGGTCTGCCGATTAGCACCGGATGATGTAAATATGGTGGTAAAAAAGCTGGACCGTGCCGACGGCATTGTTCTTGGGGCACCGGTCTATTCAGGTCATGTACCCGGACAGTTTAAATCTCTATGCGACCGGCTGGTGGGGCAGGTCATGAAATTTGACTTTACAGACGGTAAAGCCAATATCACCAGTGCTCTAACCCCCAAAGACAGAAATGGTGTGGCTATCGGGGTATGCGCAGCAAGTCTGCCTGGAATGACAGATGGCGTACGGGAATTTTTGAAACTTAATCTAGCTCAGCACAAAAATAATGGAACAATCCAGGAAATTATTGCTGACGGGATGGTAATCCCTGGCCAAGTTAACCTTGAGGCCGAAAAACTGGAGAAAACTTTCGGAGCCCGAGGGCAGGCTATTTACGAAAATGCCCAGTCTTTGCTGAAACAAGCTTACGAAGCGGGAAAAAATCTAGTTTCATAAGCATCCGGCAGGAATGATGTCCCTTTTCCCTCTTATAGTTAGTATCAACGAGAGGGGATATTTTCGTGAGCCATCCCATTGAGCAAAACCATCTTCTCTTCCGGACCCCGCAAGGGGCACTCACCATTCCAGCCGGGGAGACTGTTCGCCTGAACGCTGCGCTGCCGAATGGGATTCCGGTTGCCAATTATGAAACCATCCGTGTGTATGGCTGTAACAGAAATTATGCCACAGTGCCCGTCAAAATCCAAATCTTCGTACTGCAAGTGGAGGCGGATGAGTAATGAGGGTCGATGGTAAAATTTACTCTGCCAATCTTGATGGTTCCGGCCATCGTTTTAATTGAATTTTAATTTTAGGCAAATTCTCCTTGAAGTTTTGGAAGTTAGAATTTAGACATACCAAAACCAAGGAGGAATTAATCATGACAAACTTAGAACAAGTGGAAAAATTATGTACAATGGCCAACATTAGCTACGAAGAAGCCAAGTTGGCTCTGGATGCCACAAACGGTGATTTGCTTGAAGCCATTATCCTGTTGGAGAAACAGGGAAAGGTAAAAACCCCAATTGGAGACAGTTATTTTAAGAACGAAAAAACTCATTATCATAATGGACATCATCATCATTATAGACATCATCACTGCCACCATGGGAATCACTTTTCTTCCGGCCTGAAGAAAATCGGACAGTTTTGTACGAAAATGATTCGCAAAGGGAGCACAAATTCCTTCGCAGTACTTAAGGGCGAGGAAATCAAAGGCTCATTTCCCGTTCTTGTCCTTGGCTTGCTGCTGATCTTCGCATTCTGGGTTACCCTACCACTGATTATCATCGGATTATTCTTCGGCTTACGTTATCGGTTTATCGGACCTGAGTTTGATAATAACAAAGTCAATGAGGCGATGAACAGTGTGGCTGACGCTGCTGAAAATTTCAAGAAATCTGTAAACATCTAAGGAAATCCCGATGATTGAATCTCAAAGGATGTCTCGAGCTCGTGTCATCATTTTTCAGATATATCCGGTTTAAGCGAAAAAAGCGGAGATGATCTATTTTGACCCTTCTCGATACGACATCGTTTCACTCAGCCATAGAACTAGTGAAGCGCCCAGAAGTTCACAGTTGTGAGCTTCCGGGCGCTTAATCGATTGGCTAATTTCCATCGGCAAATGATACGTTGATCTCAATTTGTGATTCATCCTCAAATAACAAAGGTATAGATACCACAACTGTATTTGGTATGCTCAATTGAATATTGTCTCCTGTTAAAATCGTAGGAGGTGTGATATCTACGATTATATTATCTCTGTAAAATATAGTTGCAGTATGGCCTAGGATCATGTTGCATAATTCCCCAATGGCACTTTTTCCTATTTCATCAATTTCTGTAATCAGTGAGCATCCCATCATAACCGAAGCAATCTTACAACAGATTGCTTTGCTAAAGGACATTACGACACTTCCATGGAATCCACCCGTTATCCCTATTAGCACAAGAGTGCTTTCGCTCCTATAGGGCACATCTATTGTTTCGCTTTGCTTTCGTGAATTTAAAGACCTAAGACTGAAAAGCTTCCGACAAAGGGTCTACTGTGAGGATTATAAGCCTGAGAGCCAAAATCGAAGCAGAAGCGCATAGTTCGATGCTATGACATTGACCCCACCAGTGTTAAGTTGGCATTCTCATATTTGAAGCACGCGAAGCAAAACAAGATGAGAGGAAAAATCACCTCTCATCTTGTTTCATATAGGACAAATTTGATTCTTGAATTTCAACTATACCTGCCAATAGAGTTCCAATTAGAACTCTATTGGCAAGTTCATATTTTTGTATTATTCCAAAGAATGACTTTCTTTTTAGGAATACTCCCAATCACAATACCCAACGTAGTGAGGATAAGTGCAAAGATATGGATCCCGGCAATTTTCTCATCTAAAAAGACGACACCACCGAACATGCTTGCAAAAGGCATACCGTTTAAAAACATAGCCGTTCTGTTGGCCCCCAACTGTTTAATACCTTCATTCCATCCCACTGTACCTAATGCTGTAGCTCCCCAGGCTGATAAAAATAAGACAAGTACAGCTGTTGATGATAAATGAATCTGTCCATAAACCGAAGGCCCAAAGGAAACCAGCGTCCCCAAATTTAACAATATTCCTCCTATTAAGGTAGAGTAGGCAGTCACTACTAAGGTTGGAATCGGCGTTTCCAACAGTTTTTTGATAAGCAAACCCCCAATGACATACGTCAACATGGCTACTAACATAATGACATCTTCGATTAACGAAAATTCAATAGCGCCATCTGAAGATTTTGAGAATACTACCAAAACAACCCCTGCAAATCCTAATAGTATTCCCAGTCCTAAATTCCTAGTGAATTTTTCCTCAACAAATATGGAGGCTAGAAACGCCGTTGTCAGAGGATTTAAGGCCAGGATAAGAGAAGCATTTGCAGATGAAGTCACAGAAACTCCATAGCCCAAAAGCAACTGATGCAGACAAACAGAGATTAATCCTATACCAAAAAGCAATCCCCATTGTTTCTTTCTGGGATTGTACAACCCGTATTTTTTTAAAACGAAAAATAACAAAACAATTCCCGCAAGAGGTATTCGTATTGCAGCTACCAGGATCGGGGACATCTGCTGAGTTAAAAATTTGATCATTACAACGTTCAAACCCCATAATAGGACAACTAACACTAATATCAGATAAATCAGCTTTTTTCCTGTTGGCATTGTGATTATTCTCCATTCCTGTAATACTACTATAATAGCACTTGTAAGTCCGGATAGCTCTAATAAATTGAATTCTCCTTCTCCAGTGTAGTAAGAATGTTATTCACATTGATTAGAACGCGACTATAAGCAGAAGGTGCTGCTCATATTTCAATGAGCAGCACCTTCTCAATATATGCAATATGCAGAAAGGTAAAAGCGCAACACGGACTCTGGAATCACCTCAAGGAGGTATTTCGAAAAATACATCCAAACTATTTACAACTTTTCTTTAATCTTCTATCGATTTTTTACTATAACCTGCTAATCCTAATTTTTCTCCCATAGAACGATATTCTCCAAAAGTATATCCATAAGATCTTATTCTTTCTGCGTCAGGAACCCCATTTTCGTTAAGCACTTCTTCATCATAATGTGTTGCAACAACTTCTCCAACAAATATATCATGACTTCCGAAATTTAGGATATCCTTTACTTTACATTCTATATTTACTAAACATTCCTTTATTAACGGAGCTTTTACAATACTTGCTGGTATAGGCGTTAGACCAGTTTCTTTGAATTTATCTATATTTTTTCCCGATACAATTCCACAATAATCAGTTATCTTGGCTAAATTTTCAGAAGGTATATTTATGACATACTCCATCGAATCTTTTAACATTGAATGAGAATATCTAGCTGGATGTACCGCAATGTATACTGTAGAAGGGCTGTGACTAAAGACACCAGTCCACGCTATTGTAATAATATTGGGACTTTTATCTTCTGCTTTTACTGTTACCAGCACAGTGGGTTCTGGTAATGGTGAAACATTCATTTTGTTTATAATTTTTTTACTCATATTATTCACTCCATTTTTAAATTTATTGTGTTTAAACACTTAAATTTTTCCGTAATAACACTTCAATGGATTTCTTTCTATTCCAATTTGGCAATAATTGCAATTTATACACTTTGATTGTTGCTGTTTTCCTTCCATGAACTTCTTTACAATGTTTGGTTCAATGATAAATGGTCTGGACATAGAAACAAAATCACTTTGTTCGTTATTAATAATATCTTCAATATCTTTGAGCTTTCTAATGCCTCCTACAACAATAACAGGTATTTTTACATTTTCTTTGATTTTCTTGGCACTATTAACATTATACAAGTACCTAGGTTCTGGGCTTGCAAAGGAATATTTTAATACAGGTTTAACCACAGGATAAAGGATTTTGGGAATTCTTTTCATTAAATGATTATGCTTCGCTATCATAGCAAACGGAAAATCACCTCTTAAAGCCATGAATCCTTCTTCAGCAATGCCACAGGATACCTCAATCCCATCGCATTTTGATTTTTCAAGGCACTTGGCAATTAATACAGCTTCCTCCAGCGTTATACCGTCTTTTGATTTTTCATAACCGTTTATTTTTGCAATAATTGGATAGTAACCGACCTTCTCCCTGGCCCGTTCCATAATCTCCTTAACAATCCGAAAACGATTTTCAGTACTTCCACCCCATTTATCCTTTCGTTTGTTCATATGAGGAGATAAAAATGATGATAACAAATACCCATGTGAAAGTTGTAACTGAACACCATCAAAACCAGCTTTCTTTGCTCTTTCTACTGCACTTACGAAATTATTTATAATCTCATAGATTTCCGCGTCATTCAATTCATGAGGAATGTCTTCATTGTATAATTTATCTTTGATAGGAGACGGAGAGACAGTAGGCAGACCCGTTGTCTTTGAGAACGTCTGTCTACCACAATGAGTAATCTGCAAAAAGATCGGACAATTATACTGATGAGTTCGATCTACGAGTTTCATATAATATGGAATTTTTTCATCATTATCAATCATTAACATATTAGCTAGTGGTGATTTTCCATTTTGCATAATTGCAGCATAGCCAGTTATTATTGCTCCAACGTCCCCCTTTGCTAGCGCCTCATATTTCTTGATTAACGCTTCAGTAGGATTTCCCAAATCATCTGCTAGGGCCTCATGGGTTGCAGCGCGAATAATTTTATTTTTTAGTGTAACTCCAGCAATTTGAGCTTCTGAAAATACTTCTTTCAACCCCGACCCTCCTTATAATAGACTTTGCCATTCTTGACTCGAATCTTTTAATAGACTACAATCTATTCTTAGACACAAGTTTATTATATTGATAAAATTTTTTTCCATCAACCATCAATGTCGAGACTAAAGTCTGTTATTCAACCAATCTATCAACTACGTCTATTATAAGAGGAGAATTAAGATGAACGATCGACGTGTAAGAAAAACAGAACAAGCTATCCAAGCCGCTTTTGCCAAACTGTTATCAGAAAAGAGCATGGAGAATATCACTGTAAAAAGTTTATGTGAAACAGCCGATATCAATAAAAGTACTTTCTATTTGCATTATAAAGATATTTATGATTGTGCCGATCGCTTAAGAGATACTATCGTAGATGAATTAAGTGCAGTTTTTGCACCATATAACTTTGCTGATATAATAAATAATTTTTCAGTTATTCTGGAAAATATTATGGATATATTCGAAATGAATAGAGAACTGTATATGCCCTATCTTAAATCCCCAAGCCTTGCATCTAGTTTGTGTAAAATGAAACAACTAATCCTTGGGAAAGTATTAGAAAGAGTGAATGATATAGATCGAAGTAATGGAATATCCCGATGCACCGTTTCTTTTGTTATAAGTGGCATTATAAGTGTCCTTGAACAACATGAATTTGCTGAAATTGATCACCAAGCGATTTTAGCTCTGGCTGATAAAGTCCAAAATGGGTTTACCTATTAACACATAAAAAATAGGGACAAAATGCCCCAAAGCCTTTAATACAAGACTATTTCCTCTCTATTCTCACAACACACTCTGCGTGCCTAATTCATAGATACTAAATGCTGTATAAAAACCTTCAATGAAGTAACACCAACGTGCCTGGAGTACTTGATTTGTCGGTTCTGAAAACACATTGAGTTAACTTTAGGGGACTTTATCCTAACCATCCTCATACAATAATCGGGAGGAGGTTAGGATTTTATGAATAATCAGGGTTTCTTAAGTCACAACCACGGTAGTGTTACTCATACTTCCTGCGATGATAACCATTCCCATCAATGTCTTGATATTACTGGCCCGGCAGTGGTTACAGTTGAAGGTAGTCACATTCATTATTCGGAAAGCTTTGTCATGTATGAATACGGGCATACTCACTACTATAAATCTGCTTCAAGTCCAGCAATTCCACTTCCTAACGGCTATCATACACACAATTGGGACTTTTACACTTCTTATGATGCAGCGCATCGCCACCATGTAAGTGGTCTTGACATGCCAGCACCTAATTCCTGAATAATTCTTTCAAAATTTTTCTAACTATAATTTATCTCAAGGCTCTTGAATATTTCTAAATAATCTATTAACAATATATTAACTGCTGCTTAGCATCCGCTCTTTACAATGAACATATACCAAACCAAAATAACCATAACCACAAGTACAACTATAATTTCTAGAGGTAGTTTTCTTTCTCATCCCACAAACAGGACATCCCTTCAACTGCCAATTTATAATTTATGTAAGTGGTAGTTCGTCCAAATTACCACCGAGACATTTTTGGATTATGCTTGCGAGAACGTTTGTGCTTGTGCTTGTTCTTTCTAGGTGAGGTACGTCGTTCTATGCCTTTAACGTTGCCAACAACAACTTCCTCGACTTTATTTTCTAGCCACTATGGCCTCACGCTACAGAATAGCTATTATCTTTTTTTATTGCAACCATATCAGATAAACTGATTACGAAGATTAGTGCCAATATCTCTTTTCGAATATTAGATATATTTATATATAATTATGCTGAAAAAATCCAACCAAAAGTGAATTTTCCTTAATTAATATTACATTTTACATGCTTTGCGATTAAATATTGTTTTTAAATTTACGCAGGAATAAATTTTGCCATAACAAAAAACTATTTGACAAATATTAAATTTGCATGTGACATATGCCTAGGTATTGTGTTATCCTATATCTAAGGAATAAATCAATAACTTGAGGGGGGAATTTCAAATGCTATCAGGAATTTTGAGTATTATTGTAATGATTGGTATTTATGGAATTGTTTTTATGGATTATAGGCAACAGGGTCCATTGAAAACTAGAGATGTAAAATATATGTTAAATACAAAAAAATTATTTAAGTTGCATAAGCATGCTATCTAAAAAGATGAATACTGTGAATATGGCTAAATAAGCTAATGTGTTTAAATAAACACCATTAGCTTTTTATTTTTATGCATCATCGCTCCCATGACTCCTCCCAAGATCGTGAAAATAATCCAATAAAAAACAAAAAGCCAGACCAAACGATCTGGCAAATGAATTCATCAATTCAGTGCTTTCATTTTACTTTCAGAGTCCGCAGATACGCCTTTACTTCGTCGCCGATCCGGTAGCTCTCAACCGCTTTCTGGATGGCTTTGTTATGCGTCCATTTCACCAAACGCTGTTCCCGAATATACGGCAAAGCCCCTTCGTACTGCTTAGCCAAGGCTGTTGCGAAATACCAGGCGACCATCATGTTGACATAGTATTCCTCCGACCGGATGCCCGCAACAAGCTCAAGCATCTCCGTACGGAAAGCGTCATCGAGATAGAAGCTCATCAGCATTCCGATCCCGAAACGCACCGTATAAGTCTGACCGGATATCAGCCAGACTTTGATTTTTTCGTAGAGTTCAGG
>NZ_AGAF01000152.1 GCF_000224515.1 Desulfosporosinus sp. OT
TTAGGTCCATTGCTTGTTGTGGGCAAGCCTTTACACAGCACAGACATTCCCAACAAGCCCATGGATCAAGGTTGGTCGCTTTCATTCTTTCTTTGTCTAAGGCCATCAGGTCATTTGGGCATGCATACATGCAAGCCGTCTTGTCTTGCCCTTTACATCCATCACACTTTTCTGCAATTACAAAACTCGGCATAGCTTTAACCTCCATCATTTATAAATTATTAATTACTAATTTAGTCACCTAACCCAAAGTCCCATAACTTCATCTCGATCTTTTCACTTATCATAAAGAGGGAGCCTCTCCAAACCTTAAAATGACTTTATTAAAGCAAACAATTTCTAGAGATTGAGAAAAGCACTTTATAATAATAGTGATATCCTATGGTATTAGTAGAAATTATTTTTTTCACTAATTAAAGTATTTTTTCGTTTAGATTCGATTAATTACGAGCATACTACGAGCTTGCTATAGGCCCTTATGATTACGAACACTTTTCTTTTTTTGGTCAAATAAATACTACTTTATATGAACCAGGAAGCATAAAGCCCTAAATCAACGGAAAATCAAACTATATAATCTTCTCTCAGTTCAAGATTAACACCGAGCTTATATCAAGTCAATATGGTTGTAATCATATTATCATATGGTCAGCTAATTCTAGCTTTTATTATATCTTCGTTTCTTCTTGCATTATGTTGCTTTTTGGCAGAACTATTTATCTTGCCAACTGAAAATTGCGTGAATTCAGTACAATTGCATTATCATAGAATAGTCAATGTACCCACCACGACTGCCTCTTTTAAGCTAGAATTACTTTTAGGGCAAGGTTCGCAGCCCCAGAAATCTGTTGAAAAGTATTCAGATCCTTGGCAAATTTGTTGTGTAAATTTCAATCTTCACAATTCACAATTGTTATGGCTGGCTGAGTAGAAGTAGGATTAACGCTAAACATTTCGCCTAAAGATAATCAGCCCCACACTGATACGGGGCTGATTATCTTTAGGCGAAATGTTCGAGAATGTTCAGAATATACGTTCTTATAAATAAAAAAGGGGATGACTACAAATTCCGAAAAAACGGAAATTTGTGTCAATCCCCTTTAGGTATCATTATATAGGACATCAGGAATATTACAACCTGGTTACCGAA
>NZ_AGAF01000151.1 GCF_000224515.1 Desulfosporosinus sp. OT
AGCTATGAATAGAAGCTGCTGGGGCTGGGGTTCCCCCCGTTCGGTCCACACTGCAGGAGTATGCGTTATGGGACGAGTGTGGCGAAAGGCTCACCCGCCTTTCGTTTCAGGGCCGATGATACTTGGGGCGTAAGCCCCTGGCAAAGTAGAATCCACACGGCTGGAATTTTCGTTGCGGGACGCAGTGTGGCGATAGGCTCGTCCGCTTATCGTCACATTGCTGGAGTTTGCGTTACGAGTCGCAATGTGGCGAAAAGCTTGTCGGCTTTTCGTATCGCCAGGTAAACAAGAAAGATACTACCTCTAACATAGTCTCTTTCTTGTTAGCAGTCTCTAACATGTGGAAGGCTCGAGGAGACCTTAAGGTCTAGAAAAGGTATAAAGCTTGATTTGAGGATTCAGAGTTAGGACTATCTAAGGTTGTTCATGAAAAGGAGGTGGGTTGATAGAACTCTCCTTTATAGTGACTAACAATTACTTCTTTGAACGTAAGGCTTCCTCTTTCGATAGACCATGTCCATCCCTAGAATCCATACTCGGTTGATGATTGTGTGGAGTTGGTTGAGTGTTAGGATTGGGATTTTTTTCAGCAGGTAATTTCTTCTTCAAGGTTACGTCACTTCCTTTCTAAGAAAAGAATTCTAAAGGTTACGAAGGTTATTCTGCCCTTTTTATTAAGAGGAATACTACTATACGACAATCTCAGTTGACGAGATAGAAAAATTTTAAACAATCATTTTCTCTAAACTATTAAAAAGTAGCAAAAAAGAGGTAGTGAACAGAAATGGGCGTGGAGGGAAGGACAAGCTGAATAATGCCTGAAGTGAGATTTGACACACAACATATAGTGTGATTAAATTTAAAACATACTATATGTGGGGGTGGAGCTGTGCACTGTCCATTCTGCGGTAACGAGGATACGAAAGTTCTTGATTCACGGCAAGTTGAAGAAGGAACAGCAGTTCGTAGACGTCGAGAATGTGATCGTTGTTTGCGACGGTTTACTACCTTTGAAAAGTTCGAGGATTCTCCTCTCGTCGTTGTAAAAAAAGATGGACGGCGTGATGAATTCTCTCGTTCTAAAATGATGGCTGGTATGCTTAGAGCTTGTGAAAAACGGCTAATTTCTACGGAACAAATAGAGGATGCAGCTTACGCGGTTGAAAAGAAACTGCGTAACAGTCATGAGCGTGAAGTGTCGAGTGCTGATGTCGGAGAGGCTGTGTTGGAACAGTTATTTGACTTGGATGAAGTCGCCTACATACGTTTTGCTTCTGTCTATCGTCAGTTTCGGGACATACAGCGCTTTATGGAAGAATTACAGGAACTTATCGAAAAGCGGGGGACTATTAAGAATTCAGGACAGAGTTAAATAGTTATAAAGGAAAGTTGGGATTCGTGTTGAGTTTCGAAGGACAAGCACCAAAAACCTGGCCCAAGGCCAATCTAATGCCTAATGCGCGTGTTGTATTAGAAAAACGGTATTTAAAACAAGAGAATGGACAAGTTGTAGAAACTGCGGAGGACATGATTTATCGTGTAGCTACTGTGGTTGCGGGTATCGAAGAGGAAAAATATGGTAAAAGCAAAAAAGAAACTCAAGTACTGGCTAAAGAATTCTATACCATGATGGCAAATCTGGAGTTTATGCCAAACTCTCCGACTCTTATGAATGCTGGTCGGGATCTCGGACAATTGAGTGCTTGCTTTGTTTTACCCATTGAAGATAGCATGGAAGAGATTTTTGATGCAATAAAGAATGCCGCGATTATTCATAAATCTGGCGGAGGAACTGGCTTCAGCTTTTCCAGATTGCGACCGAAAAACAGCATGGTTCGTTCAACTGGTGGAGTGGCCTCCGGCCCGATTTCGTTTATGAAGGTTTTTAATTCAGCTACAGAAGCGGTTAAACAAGGCGGGACTCGGCGCGGTGCAAATATGGGAATTCTACGTGTTGACCATCCTGATATTGTGGATTTCATTCAGTGTAAAGAGGACAATAAAGAAATTACCAATTTCAATATTTCCGTTGGGATTACGGAAGATTTTATGCTTGCTGTCCGTGAAGGACGTTCCTATGATCTCGTAGACCCTCATACAGGTAATATCGCTGGTCAATTATCTGCCCCGGAGATTTTCAATAAGATTGTAGACCATGCCTGGCAAAATGGGGAACCTGGAATTGTCTTTCTCGATCGTTTAAATGAGGGAAATCCTACTCCTCTGCAGGGAGGGATTGAAGCCACGAATCCTTGTGGTGAGCAACCATTGCTACCGAACGAAGCCTGCAATTTAGGCTCCCTTAATCTTAAGTTGATGGTAACTGAGACAAACGGAAAAATGGTTATTAACTGGGAGCGTTTGAGTTATATAGTTCGGTTGTCTGTTCGTTTCCTCGATAATGTGATAGATGCCAATCAATATCCGTTAGGCATTATTGATAAAGTCGTTAAGGGAAATCGCAAAATTGGTCTTGGTGTGATGGGCTTCGCCGATATGCTCATTTTGCTTCAAGCATCTTATGCCACAGAAGACGCGGTGGAGTATGCAGAAAAAATTATGAAATTTATCCAGACAGAGGCCCGTATCGAGTCACAGCGACTTGCTGAAGAGCGAGGAACTTTCCCGAATTATGAAGGCTCAATCTATGATGGGGTCATGAAACTGCGTAATGCCACGCTAACAACAATTGCCCCGACCGGAACTATTTCCATGATTTGCGGTGCGTCCAGCGGGGTTGAACCTCTCTTTGCGGTTGCCTATACTAAAACCGTGTTGGATGGAACAGCTTTAATTGAAGTCAATCCGCTCTTTGAAGCGTTTGCCAAAGAATATGGTTTCTATTCCCAGGAACTCATGCACAAGATTGCGGAACGCGGGACCGTCCTAGGGCTACCGGAAGTTCCGAATTGGGTACAGGAAGTATTCACTACAGCTCAAGAGATCGCGCCCGAATGGCATATTCGCATTCAGGCAGCCTTTCAGAAATATACAGATAATGCGGTTTCCAAAACGATTAACTTTGCAAACTCCGCGACACGAGAAGAGATAGCCGAAGCATATCGGTTGGCTGACGAACTAAATTGTAAAGGATTAACGGTTTATCGTGATGGTAGTCGGGAAGAGCAGGTACTTTCTACAGGAACTTCAGAGGCACAAAAACAAGCCCAAAGTCACCTTGGAGCGAATGAACGACAGGCATCTGAACCGATTATCCCAAAAACTCCGTTTATTCCAGAAGTGAATACAGTAGTACCTCGTCCACGGCCGACCACAACCATAGGGGTTACGGAGAAAATTAAAATTGGGTGCGGTAATCTCTATGTCAGTGTTAATGCGGACGAAAAAGGTATTTGTGAAGTCTTCACGAATACGGGTCGCGCAGGAGGATGCTCTTCCCAATCTGAGGCAACGGCCCGTTTGATCTCCATCACACTGCGATCTGGCTTGTCTGTCGATTCAATTACTGAACAGATCAAAGGAATACGTTGCCCGGCTTGTATGCGACGTGAAGGGGTCAACGTTACATCCTGCCCGGATGCAATTGCCCGTGTGATTAAGAAATATAATGAGGTTGGTATTAATTTTGCTAGTGTTCAAAAGGAAACCCAGGAAACAGCACCAGCCACTGTAAGCCCAGGTTCAAGAGGGCGAGTGGGGGTTGCTACGGAAAGGATTACAGGAAGAAAAGCCCAGACAAGCGTTGCTCCTTCAAACGCCTGCCCAGAGTGTGGCAAGCCGATTAACCATGAAAGCGGTTGTGTTGTGTGTACGCACTGTGGCTACTCTAAGTGTGGCTAAAAAAGTGTTCACTGATAATAAAGTCTGACAGTGAATAATAAAGTTGGACAATAGATAATAAAGTCTGTCATTGAATAAGCAAGGCTTGTCTCGTTGTTTTCATGTCAACAACGTACAAGTCGGTTTAAGTACAGGAAGGGAGAGACGGAGGCTGCCGAGGGAGGGTTACGGCACTCGGCGTGTGCCAGCAGGACATTCATCCCTGTGGGGAGAGAATGTCTTGCGGACTCCAGTTTATCTCATGCTAGGTTGTCCATGGTGCGTCAGCGAGCATATCCTCGATCCTTCAGATCTGTGGTATCCCTCGTGACGACCTAGACAAATAACCCTTCAGGTCGATCATACGATCAAACAACCTCTGTACGTTTTACCTACGTTGTTTGCGTTGAATACGTTGTTTTTTTAGTCTTGATAAGAATAAAACACAGTAGAAAAACAGAGTGTATGGCTTCGCAGAATACTGTGAAGTCATACACTTTTGTTGGTATAGATAACAAAAATGTACGAGGGGACTTAACGTAACATTCTTTATAGGACGCAGAAGGATATTTATTCCAATGGAGCGAAGCCATATAGAGTATTTAAAAGGGAAAGAGATGATGGTGCAATGTTCTTATATCCTGCATTTATAACGCCGTCCACATTAACCATTTCATTGTATTTATTGACACTACCTGCTATAGTAATAATTTTACTAGTATGGTTTATCAGAAAAATGAACAGTATCGATAAAACTTTAATAGAAATCTTAAAGGAGTTAAAATTAAGTAAAACGGATAAAGAGTGAATATGAGAGCTGCCAAAAGGTGAATGGCAGCTCTTTTCATAATCTTCGAGGGACAGAAGCAAGTGGTGCATTTTGGATTTCATTTATTAAAGGCTTTACGTCAAGGGCGTAAAAGTCTTTTTTTGGCTTAGTGTATAAAAAGGTTAAAATGTTGTTCCTACCCCTCATTGTAAAGTAGAAGAATGTTATGCTTCCGTACCAAGCCCCCTAAGGGCATAGAATATCAAACTTTTCACAAAAGCAGAATCCACGGTTTCTCCTGTTATTAAAATGGAAGAAGGCGATACCTTGTACAAAGATATTCGTCATTTTTGTAGACAAAACTTCTGTACAAAGCATAGACTAAATTGGTAAATGATTACAAATAGTAAAAAGGAGGAAAGACGATATGTATGGTTATGGAGCTATGGGTGCAGGGGGAGCAGGAGGCTCGTGTGTTGGAGTAGGAATTATTGCTATTGCCATTCTCATTCTAATTGCACTGGGTGTAATCTTTTAACCAGATTAATTTTGAAAATGAAAAGGAGGATGAATTTATGGCTTTCGGAGCTGGAGTTGGTGGAGCTGGTTTAGGCTGGGGCGCTGGCATTGGGATTGTAGTTGTTATCATCTTGTTATTAATCGCATTGGGGATTGTATTTTAGGGATCGGAGGTATAAAAGATGGCAACACTAGGGCTCGCTTGGACTTGGCCATATTGGTTTAATTCCTGGGCAGGGCGCCACGGAAGTGTAGGTTGCGGCTACGGGAGCTATCCGGGTCTTGGAAGAAGATGGTGGTGGTAACTTTCGCAATGTGAAATTTAATGGTACCAGTCACTGGTGCCATTTTCTTATTGAACTAGTATTCAGAATCCCTTCTTGAAAATGGTACGCAGGTTATCAACACCTGTGCGGGTTGTGACAGGCGATACAGAGAACTCTATGAAGGAATATCTACAATTTCACTCTGGGACATTTTGGCTGAAAGCAAAACATTTCCATTCCCTGATTATAACGGTGTAGAAATGTCTATCCAGAAGGTGCTGGCGAAGGTATTGAACTTAAGACGAAGAGCCTAGTAAATAGACGAAGAGCCTGATAAATAGTAAAGAACGTCTATCACCAGGCCTTCATTATATTTTGGAAACAAAATTTTCACAAGGATTGATCACAATGTGAACTTAAGCTTAAGCTTCTGGCTTCTATGGATTGGTTTCTATACATTACAAAGAATATTTGAAGGATATTGGTTAGAGTCCTCCAGATGGTGGAAAATCCTATAGCGGCAACATTTTTAAACTTTATACTGTTGGTGTCCCTTCGTATGGGGGGACCTCTGTAGGTACGAATTCAGAAATAGTTTCTGTTTCAGGTTGTGAAGAAGTTTCTTCTGGGGCTGATTGGGTAACGTCTACGTAGGCTGGCTTTTTTAATCTCAAGTCCTGAATGAATATTTGGATATCTGTTTTTAACTTCTTTCCTTTATCGGCGAGGTCGGTACTCCTCTGTTTTATGGCCTCGGCACGTTGGAATGTAGTGTCTTCGACCTGTTCCATGAAACCTACGGCTTTATTCTGAATATCTTGACGTAGTGCTTTGCCACTTTTTGGTGCAAACAATAAGCTAATTAAGGCCCCAGTCGCTCCTCCGACTAGTGCAGCGAGAGCAATAGTGCCTACGCTAGAGTTTTTTGGGTTATTGGGCATTATAATCATCTCCTTCCTTTCGCAATTACACTCATATTATCATATTCTGAACGAAACCTTAAAGTGTTTGCCAAAACTATAGAAAAATTATCCTGTTCTTCCATAAAAAGAAAAAGAGTAACAACATTCGCTGTTACTCTTAAAAAAGTTGCTCTATACTTACTAGTTGTATCTACGTGCTCCGAGATAGCGGGAGGAGTAAAAGCTATCACTAAGGCTGGATACTTTAACACCACTATTAGGATTACTTGCCTGAACGAAACGTCCTCCCCCCATATAAATGCCCACATGTGATGCACCCTTAGAATAGGTAGTGAAAAATACCAGATCGCCTGGTCGAAGATCATTTTTGCCGACGGGCGTTCCTGAGGCGAATTGCTCATAGGATGTGCGAGGAAGCGAAATCCCAGCACTCGCGAAAACATACTTGGTGAAGCCTGAACAGTCAAAGCCTCTTCGAGTTGTTCCGCCAAAAACATAGGGTGTCCCTTGCAAGCTGAGCGCTCGGTCTATGATGCTTGAAGAACCAGCGCTTCCGCGAGAGACATAAGCTACATTAATAGGCTGACTACTGGGGCCTTTAGCAATGACTCGATTGACAGGAGTTTGGGTGATCTTTTCATTTAATACTTTCTTGGTAACGTCGATACCATTCTTTTGAACGTAAGAATATGTAACTGATTTTGCGCCATTACTACCTTGTTGGACGACTTTTGTTTGACCGCTCCTTAAACTGGTATCAGTTTTTGTTACGACATCATAGGGAATTGTTTCTGACCCCGAATAAGTTCCCTGACTCACGACAGTAAGAAAAGGTGTAGAATCAATGAGCTTAATGACTTGGCCCGGCTGTAACTTCGAATTTTTGGTTGTTCCTGGGTTACCAGCTAATACTTCATCGGTCAACATATCATTTTTGCGGGCGATAAGCCACCAAGAATCATTGGGTAGGACAGTATAATCCTTAGTGGTTATTTTACCGTCAAGCAGTGCGTTAAAAGCTTGATCTAATTGTTTCATCTGGTCCGGCTGGACTTCTGCCTCTTCGACAGTTACCTTTTCTGCAAAACTAACAGAGGTTACCTTATTTTCATCACTGGGTTTAACATAATAGTCTTCATATTCTTTAAGAACTTTATCCGAAGCTTCTTTGCTAGGTAAAACTGCTATAACAGAACCGTCTGCCGCTAACTTATAACCGTCAAAATAATAATTTAGTTGATCTTCCAACTTTTTTTCACTCAAAGAAGATTCCAGATAGAGTGTGGGACTAACCCTAACACTTTCATAAGTGATTTGGTCATGTGTTTTGGCAACGAGTCCATAAGGCTCGCCTTGTTGTTTAAGAATTGTTTCAACGAGATTTTGTGCGTTATTAACATTGCGTACTAAGCCAACCTGTTGACCGTTAATTATTACGGCAGCCGCAGAAGTTGTTGTCGAAAGATAATAGGCGAGCCCGCCAGTTAGGATTATTGTAATAGTTAATCCACCAATGACTTGGGGCGATTTCCATGAAATTTTTTGTAGAGTGCTACGGGAGAATTTATTAAAATCTTTGATCCGGACAAATACCACGTTCTTTACTCTCGATAGGACTGGGGACAAATGCATATTTTTTCACCTTTCTTAGCTTACGAGGTTAGTTGACGGATTTGGGCAACAAGGTGTAAAGCCCTACGCGTAGAGTACGCGTTTCACCCCATAAAAATACCCCCCGCTCTAGGCAAGCCTAGATTCAGCTTTGATTTTCTTTTTTTTTACGCATTGTAAGTTATTCGACGAAATATGCAAATGTCCTCTAAATTATTTCATGTAATAGATGGTAATTTGGTTAAGAAAATAAGAATTTTTCTATCCAGGGAAGGCTTGTTTTCTTTCGAGGAATTCCTTAATCCCGTGAATGAGCAAGAGAGCAACCGCAGACATAGCAAAGGAAATTATAATTCCGAAGGGAGGTACCGGTTGAGCATTGCTGCGTGTATCTGGAAACGGCTGTCCAGGCATATGATTTCAGACCTTTCTTATTTAGTCGTCAGAATATAATTCAAAGAAAAGACTCTAACTCATCTGCTCTTCTGGGAGTCCATTGCTCTTAGGGCTAAAACTACAATGCGAGTTAAGTATGTTCCTAGAGCAAGAAAGAAAGCTAGAAAATCTAGAGCTAAGGGGATCCTGATTTGAATAATTTTTATCATAATATAGACATCAGCATTAGGCTCTAGTGCTTGTTGAATTAAGATGTCCACCTCATTAATGGTCCGAAATTTAAGGCAAATTCTAGTATGGTCATCTATGAATGGAAATAGGATAAGAATCCCATCGGACAAAGCATATACAGGGTCCACTCTGCCAGATTGCCCGGTGAGCATAGTCTTATAATTCCCCTTTCTTATTTCGGCGAATCTTCTGGAGCAACAAGATTGCCTGTTAAATAGAAATATGTGTCAAAAACTATGACAAAGATAACGGCTAGAAAAAAAGTAACAGGAAAAAGAAACCCTTCGTATGGTCCTATATGTTGAACTGAACCACCAAAGTTATAAGGAGATGCATTAAAATGGCTGACATTATTCATCGAAAGTACCCCCTGGAGTCAGCCGGAACTTGCCTCCGACAGAAAGTTAGTTGGAGCATGGCTTTGCCGATCAAGAACGAGAAGACTAGCGAAACTCCAAGCCAAACAAACCAGTAGATCTGAACAATGGAAAATGGCCCATAGCCAGCTCCTTGATTACCTTGTTGTATCTGATATGAATGAGCTTGATTATAATAATTTACGTAAGCCACACTCACCCCTCCATAAGCCTATGATATTCTGGATGGGTTTATATTGACACTTATATCCTATTGTGGAAATATTTTTTAGTTAAATTGTTGTTTTTATCTGAACAGGAATTTGCATAGTGGAAGGTCCCATAATAAAAAACCCTTGGACTAATAATTGCCAAGGGTAATTTTTTAAGGAATATAGTTACTATTCAGAAGTCAGGATAGAATAACTGCGCAGAGAGCTACCTCTTTCGTTTAGCCATAAGATTACTGATAAAACCTTTGATTCCACCTTTTTGTGGTTGTTCCCCAGCAGGATAGAAGGGCATTTGTCCTCCATACCCTAGGTTATACCCCTGAGGTGCGTAGCCTTGTTGAGGATAACCTTGAGATGGGAATCCTTGCGACGGGTAACCTTGTACTGGTGGCATAGGCTGCTGTTGTTGTCCGAAGCCTTGTGGTGGATAGCCTGGTGTGGCGTAGCCTTGACCTCCAGCAGATTGTGGCCTAACTCCCCATAACGGATTTCCTTCAGGCTTTCCTTGGTAGCCGGGCATACCTCCACCTAGACCACCTCCAGGTCCATTCATAGATTGACCAAACCCAGTGGGCGTCGGCAAACCGACTTGCCCGCCCATCATGGATGGAAATCTCTGAGGATTTTGTCCCGACGTCCGAGTATAATAATCCCCACCGAATTGTGTCAAAGTATTCGGCGTTTGAAAGATTTGATTCTGTTGAGGCATTGCCTGTTGATTCCAAAACATATTCATTGTACTCAGTCACCTCCATTAGTTCAATTATAAATAGAAATATATGGTACAATATTCAGAGTTATCCTGTTTCGCTACCGAGAGAGTTGTCCCTTCACACGTATTTTGGAGCTGGTTTAATAAGCAATTAGTTAGATCATAGTTTTAGACAATTTCTGATAAACTTTTTTATATACCCACAGGGCATTGATCACTAACAATATACTGGTAATATAAAATACATATTGAATACCCAGGTATGCAGCCACCTGGCCTCCCAATATTGAACCTCCAAATATACCTAGATACTGTGCCGCCATGTTAAAGCCAAAAACTCTGCCAGTAAGTACATTGGGTGTAATTCGCTTAACCAAGGAATTAACCGAAGGTGCCAAGCCGGCAGTTGTCAAGCCAACTAAAAAGCGAAGGACAATTAGCTGCCAAGGGTTTTTTACAAAGGCTTGAGGTAAAATTATTATTCCTGCTGCGATAAGTGCAACCAACATAACTTTCTGTGGTCCAATCTTATCTGAAAGTCGGCCCAACCTTGGAGCAGCCAGGATACTAGCCAATCCTGGAGCTGAAAATGCCATACCGGAAATTAGAGCAACATGAGTTGTATTATGGGATAACTGTGTAATGTAAACAGTTATGATCGGCTCTATAGAGTAAAGAGCTAACTGTAACGCAAAAAACGTAATAAACATAGTGACAATCAAGTCTGGATAGGGGATAAGCTTCCACACTTCTTTAGCGCTAAGCACCTTTTTGCTAGAACGAACAAACTCTTCTTTCACGAATAAAAAGGTTGTTATAAACGCAATCATTAAAAGAACACTCGTTATAAAAAATACGTTTTGCAAGCCAAAGTTTTCCTCTATGTAACCACCGACCATTGGTCCCAGTAAGGAACCAGCAATAGAAGCTGTGGAAAGTGTGCCCAACGCCCAACCTGCATGTTCATTGTCTGTCTGAGTTGCAATCAAAGTAACGCAGGCTGTACTATAGCCTGTGATAACCCCTTGCAATAATCTTAAGGCGATCAATTGATAGACATTATGTGCAAACCCCATACTGAATACGATCACAGACATCCCAAGGCTTGCTCTTAAAAGCATTGGTTTTCGTCCATATTTATCTGCGGCGTGACCCCAAATTGGGGAAAAGATAGCTGCGATTATATAGGTAACCCCAAAGGAAATTCCTGAGAATTGTTCAATCAAAGCTGTGTTATGAATCCCAAGCTGATTTATATAAAGAGGTAATATAGGAGCGATTTGGCTCATTCCTATCATCGTCACAAACATTCCAAACCAGCAAACAATTAAGTTCCTTTTCCAGATTTGCATGAGTTTAAGCCTTTCTTACTTTATGCTTTACTTACTAAGTCATAGTATATCCTTATTTTACTATAGAAGCTGAAGCAATTCCTAATTCCCTTAATGATAAATATCCCATTGACACCTTTCGTCAATGGGAAACGAACTTGTGGTAATGTCTTATGTGAATAATAGACAGTATAAATCTACAGTCTCGGACAAAACTAGATATTAACACCAAGATTAATTGACGAAAGAAGGTTGTATTTTGAGTAATTGGTTAATGCCATATCTCACCTTTAACGGGAACTGCGAGGAAGCTGTGAGATTTTATGAAAAAGTCCTTGGTGGGGAGGCCACGATTATGCATTTCGGTGATGCCCCGCCAAATCCGGCATTTCCAGTGCCTGAAAACTTAAAGAATCTTGTATTGCATGCCGAACTAAGAAAAGATGGACATGTGATCAACTTTTCAGACTGGTGTACCCCCAATGCTCCTTACAGCAACGGAAACAATATTTCATTTGCCTTGCAATTTGATACAAAAGAAGAAACCAAAGCAATATTCGATGCCCTATCCGTAGGTGGCACCATCGAAATGGATTTGCAAGAAACGTTCTTTAGCCCGTTATACGGTAAAATAACTGACAAATTCGGCATTATGTGGCAAATCGTATGTAATAAGGCCTAACCAAATACTAAGCTGCTCTCTTATGAGAGCAGCTTAGTATTTGGTTAGGCCACGTCTGTCAGTTCATTTTTGCCAGTGGGATAATGAGGGTGGGTGGGGAAAAAAGTAAAGGCGTTACAGCGTTTTATTGTGTAAGTATAGTCAACAGTTAACAAATTAACCATAGTGAAGATTGATTATGATCACATAGGCGTGCTATAGATTTACTATCCTCACAAATGCTAATCTAAGTGAAAAAAACAGCCAATAGCAAAGGTGTAGAAAGAAGGGTTACATCTGATAAATGGCCAAGATTTTTCATCATTTGATCGTTCGAAATTAAATAGTTATTGGAATGAATTTTTCGATTATGAGAATTCATCACTCACCGCCATAACGGAAAAAGAGTTAATAGAAGAGATTGCTTCAGAAAAATTAAAGGTTAAGCCTTTCATAGATTCACAACAAGTTATCAACATCATACTCACGCGATTGAGTAAGAGGCATAACTTCCATCATCAGCTTCATGAACAGTTTCCGGGAGCGAACGCAGGTAGCGTCTTAGGCATGCAATTATACACTTTAGTATTAAAGGATGATAAAGATTGGTGTTACTTTGTAACGAAACATCCAAGTCATTTGTTTGCACATGCCACTTATTTTATTCCAATAAGAAGGGATACGAATGAGCAAGATTGATGTAATGTTAAATTGTTTTGCTTGATAGGAGGGATATCCTGCAGATCTGCCGAACTAAATTAATCAATAATTGTCTAAGCTAAGACTAGGTTATTAATACAGGCAGGGAGGATAGACCTTTGAAGAAGGGCTTTTTTTCAACAAACTCATATCATACTAAAGATAATACCCCACGTTTATTGCTCGATAGATTAATGTTAAATACTCGTTTGTATTTTATGGGTAAATACTTTTCTATCGTGCTCAAATCTCGTCGAGTTGTTCTAAAAGGCCAATACGATACGAAGGCTTGGGCGTCGTCGTCGTACGATGTTTTCAAGTTAATTGAGGGCTGTGGGGGTAGGTTTCACATTACAGGACTTAAGAACTTACATAAGTGCCAAGGTCCTGTAGTTTTTATTAGCAACCACATGAGTACACTTGAGACCATGGTATTTCCTTGTATAATCGCCCCCCAAATGGATGTAACCTTTGTTGTTAAAGAGAGTCTGGTTAAACATCCGTTCTTTGGTCCAATTATGCGTTCACGAAATCCAATTGTTGTGAGTAGATCAAATTCTAGAGAAGATTTTCAAACGGTAATGAAGACAGGACAAAAGTTATTAGAAGAAGGAACATCAATTATCATATTTCCTCAAAGTACAAGGACGGTTGAATTTAGACCGAAAGAATTCAACTCTTTAGGAGTAAAGTTGGCAAGAAGTGCTAAAGTCCAAGTTATTCCTGTGGCCATAAAAACTGACTTTTGGGGAAATGACAAGTATTTAAAAGATTTGGGACCAATTGATCGTAGTAAACCCATTTATATGGCCTTTGGAGAACCATTATCTATTAAAGGCTCTGGAAAAGAGGAAAATGAAGCTATTATTGAATTTATTAGTTCTCATTTAGTAAAGTGGAATATCTGAATTGTCAAAAAAATCATAAACTGATGCTAGTCTATCTGCCAGTCAATCGGTGCTCTATCGTTAGATATTAAGAAATTATTTGCTTTTGAAAACGGTTTACTTCCCAAGAAGCCTCTACTTGCTGATAGAGGACTTGGGTGAGCTGACTCGATGATTAAGTGATTGGGATTTGTAATAAGTTTCTTTTTGGAACGGGCATTATTACCCCATAAAATAAATACCACGGGATCTGTTTTCTCATTAACTAAAGAAATAATTCTGTCGGTAAATATCTCCCACCCTTTGTTTTGGTGAGAATTAGGCTTCCCCTCTTCTACGGTTAGTGAGGTATTGAGGAGTAGAACTCCTTGTTCTGCCCATTTTCGAAGAGAGCCATGGTTAGGTACCTTACAACCTAAGTCAGTTTGCAATTCTTTAAATATGTTCTGGAGCGATTTAGGGAAGGGCACTCCAATATTTACGGAGAAACTAAGCCCCATCCCTTGTCCGATAGTGGGATACGGGTCTTGCCCTAAAATTACGACCTTTGTATTTTGGTATGAGGTAAAGACTAAAGCGTTAAACACATCTTCCTTTTTCGGAAAGATGTGTTTATGTCTATATTCGTTTTTTACCCATTCGAGCAATTCGATATAATATTCCTTTTTTATTTCGTCTTCAAGTAGTCTCTTCCAATCAGCTTGAACTGCCATTGGTGGTTACTCCTATCTCTTAAGTTTATGATATAGTCTGCAAACTTTGATACTTGTTCAAGAATATCATCTAATTAAATGCCAGACAATGGGTAGATTTGACCTGCTTTAGGCTAACTGGTAATATTGGAATAAATTGAAAAATGGAGGAGGATGAGTATGTTTTTTTCCTTAGCAGCATTCCTTCAGGATTGGGAGAAGGAAGAGGAATCAACCCAACGAATGCTAGATGCTTTAACTGATGACTCTCTAAACCAAGCCGTGACAGCGCAAGACCGTACATTAGGGCGAATTGCCTGGCATCTCGTGACTACGATCCCAGAGATGATGGCGAGAACCGGATTGATTCTTGAAAGTATCGATGAGGATGCTCCAGTTCCAGACACCGCGCAGGAAATTTCCAATTCTTATAGAGAAGTTAGCAACACTATAGCAACGTCGATTAGAGCCCAGTGGAATGATCAAACTCTTTTAGAGAAACGCGATATGTATGGAGAATCCTGGGTCATAGGTGATACTTTAAAGGCCCTCATTGATCATCAAATCCATCATCGAGGCCAATTAACAGTACTTATGAGGCAGGCTGGATTAAAAGTTCCAGGAATTTACGGTCCCGCTAAGGAGGACTGGGCCCAATTCGGTATGGAGCCTCCTCAAGTATAAAGTGAAATTGGCACAGTGAATATGGAATAAATGGATATTGCATATTGATGGAAGGTAAATATAAGCACCCCTGACAAGAGAGTAATAATACTCTTTGTCAGGGGCGTTGTTTTAAACATGTACTGGGATTCTAAAGACAATGTCCCAAGGACAAGGTGGATTAACGATGATGGATCTATCTACGCCCGATACTGTGCTTTCCCAATTTCGTAGAGATTGTGGCCACATTGATCAATGATCACTATGGCCGGGAAATCCTTGACGACCAAACGTCGTACCGCTTCTGGTCCCAGTTCAGGATAGGCAATCACTTCAGCTAAAACAATGCGTTTAGCAATCAGGGCACCCGCTCCACCTATTGCACCAAAATAGACGGCACCGTGTTTTTTCATCGCTTCGATCACTTCTTGAGAACGAAGCCCTTTGCCGATCATTCCGGTCAGTCCTTCGGCAATCAAATCGGGCGAATAAGCATCCATCCGTCCGCTTGTCGTTGGCCCAGCCGAGCCAATTACTTGACCCTCTTTGGCAGGTGTCGGGCCAACAAAATAGATGATCTGATCCTTCATCATAAAAGGAAGGTCTTCACCTTGCCTCAGGGCCTCGACCATTTTCTTATGAGCTGCATCGCGCCCAGTATAAATCACGCCGCTTATCAAGACATTATCCCCCGCTTTAAGGACCGAAAGTTTCTCTTGGGTTAGGGGAGTTTCAATGCGTCTCACTTCGTTCATTAGATGTCCCTCCCTTGCAAGGTGATTTCCTTATGTCGAGTTGAATGACAGCCAATGTTTACGGCAACTGGCATTCCAGCAATATGTGTCGGATACACCTCTAAGTTAACAGCTAAAGCAGTCGTCACACCGCCAAACCCTTGGGGACCAATACCTAAACGATTAATGCGTTCCAACAACACTTCCTCGATCTCCGCCAGACGCACCTCCGGATTATGTTTTCCCACTTCGCGTAGTAAACTCTTTTTGGCTAGAAAAGTCGCCTTCTCCATCGTACCGCCAACTCCCACGCCAACAATAATCGGAGGACATGGGTTTCCACCTGCGCGATCGACTGTGTCTACGACAAACTGCATTGCACCCTCCAAGCCTTCCGACGGCTTACACATTTTTAAGCCTCCCATGTTCTCGCTGCCAAATCCTTTCGGAGCCACTACTAGATGCAGTGAATCGCCAGGGACAATATCATAGTGAATCACAGCGGGAGTGTTATCACCCGTGTTGACTCGCTCAAACGGATCGGCTACCACTGATTTGCGTAGATATCCTTGGTAATACCCTCGACGTACTCCTTCGTTGATAGCCTCGGTGAGGCCCCCGCCGACCACGTGTAAATCCTGACCTATTTCGACAAAAATAACCGCCATCCCAGTGTCCTGACACATTGGGACTCTTTCCTCGTGGGCTATTTGGGCATTCTCAATAAGTCGTTCTAACACTTCTTGACCTAACGGAGAACGCTCATCTTTTAATGCCCGATGAAATCCGGCCATGATGTCCGAACCCAGGTTATAATTTGCCTCCATACAAAGACATTCAACCGCTGAAACGATTTCTTCAACAAGTAGTTTCTTCATCTTTTTGTACCCCCAATATATCTAATGGTAAAACATATAATCTCCAGAAATCTAGGATGCACTGAGTGCGCCAGATTCCTTTAATATTAATCTTCGCCTCTTACTTTACCTCGGGGCAATTCTTAAAGCAAGAGTGTAATAGTTCATGAATGAACTGACATTTCCGAAAGATGAATCTTACCTTCTAGATTAAAGAAATAAGATTAAAGGTCAAAGAAATTCAGAGGATATTTATAGTAATTTCTAAAAAACTAATAGAATAAGTAGGGAATTTGAGGAATACTAGCGAATGCTCAATAATTAAACTATAATTTCAAAGTAAATTCCAGAAAGGGGTAGGCGTAAAATACGTTGCCAATGGGGAGTTTTGCCCTAGATCGTTAGCTCCGGGAATTGCACAATAGCATAATGTCAAAGGGCTTGGTATAATACTAAGCCCTAGACTGTTCGTAAATTTGGACGGAAGTAAGTAAAAGAATAAGATGCTAAAAGGAGATTTAGATTATATGGGAACACTAAGAGACGATGCTTTAGCTTTTCACCGGGATAATATAGGCAAACTAGCAGTCAGTTGCAAAGTTCCAGTGCGTAATAGCCGGGATTTATCCTTGGCTTACTCTCCTGGAGTGGCTGAACCTTGCTTGGATATTCATAAGGATAAAGAATTAGCCTATGCCTATACGAATAAAGGTAACTTTGTGGCCATAGTTTCAAATGGTACAGCTGTTCTTGGTCTTGGAAACATCGGCGCGCTTGCCTCTATGCCTGTCATGGAAGGAAAATCTGTGCTTTTCAAGACATTTGCCGGAGTTGATGCCTTCCCAATTTGCTTAGACACCGAAGATATAGAAAAGGTAATTGAGACAGTAAAGCTTTTGGAACCTACTTTTGGCGGAATTAACTTAGAAGACATAAGTGCACCGGCATGCTTCGAGATTGAAGAACGCCTGAAGAAGGAAATGAACATTCCGGTTTTCCATGATGACCAACACGGAACAGCCATCGTCGTTATGGCCGGAATGATCAACGCTCTCAAAGTTGTTGAAAAATCCATAGATAGTATTCGTGTTGTTACCAACGGCGCAGGCGCGGCTGGAGTGGCGATTATCAAATTGCTTATGAGTATGGGGGTTAAAGACGTGATTATGTGTGATACCAAGGGCGCGATCTATACTGGACGACCTGTAGGCATGAACAAATCGAAAAATGAAATTGCTAATATTACTAATCCTCAGGGGCTGGTTGGTTCTCTCGCAGACGCCTTAGTTGGTGCAGATGTCTTCATCGGTGTTTCTGCAGCCAATATGGTGACTCCTGAGATGGTCAAAGTTATGGCCAAAGACCCGATTATCTTTGCTATGGCGAACCCTGTGCCAGAAATTATGCCTGAACTAGCTAAAGAAGCTGGAGCGAAAGTGGTAGGTACTGGACGTTCAGATTTCCCAAATCAAGTCAATAACGTGTCAGCCTTTCCGGGTATTTTCCGTGGTGCTCTAGATGTGCGTGCTTCTCAAATCAATGAAGAAATGAAAATCGCTGCAGCTTATGCGATTGCGAGCTTGATTAGTGACGAGGAGCGAAATGCAAATTATGTCATTCCCAAGGCATTTGATCCTCGTGTTGCTCCGACTGTCGCCGCTGCGGTCGCTCAAGCTGCCATGGACAGTGGGGTAGCCCGGATAACCGTTGACCCTGAAGAAATCTCCAAGAAAGTATGGTCGATTCGTCCAGAGTAGTTAATACACATCCAGTGAATTTCAAGAAGCAAGTATAGAGGGAAATGCTCAATAATTATTCATTCTTATTGACTTAGAGTGAACTGGAAGTGGTAGTATTGGTCTAAATGGAGGGATTATCATAGTTTATTGAAGGGAAATCCATTAAAAATGATTAATTTTAATGGTCATTACCGAATTAAAGAAGCATGGAGAGAGATAAAATGAAAATCTTATATTATGATTGTTTTAGCGGAATTAGCGGAGATATGAATTTAGGGGCACTGGTAGATCTGGGTGTCGATGGAGAATATTTAATTAAAGAGCTTTCCAGGCTCCAGTTGGATTCAGAGTATGAAATAAAAATTAAGAAAGATACCAAAAAGGGTATCACTGGAACGAAAGTGGATGTTATCCTTGGGCATCAAGAGCATAGTCACGATGAACATGAGCATCATGTTCACGTCCATAGGACGCTGAAGGATATTGAAAATATAATCAATGGAAGTAGCCTGAATGATGTAGTGAAAGAGTCGAGCTTGAAAATGTTCCTGCGAATAGCGATAGCTGAGGCTAAAGTTCATGGGAAGTCAATTGATGAAGTACATTTTCATGAGGTTGGTGCTATAGACTCGATTGTCGATATTGTAGGGTCAGCCATCGCTCTAGATTATCTAAAAGTGGATAAAATTATAGCTTCCCCTGTTCAGGTGGGAGGCGGTTTTGTAAAGTGTGCGCATGGCATTATACCGGTTCCAGCTCCAGCAACAGTTGAAGTTTTAAAAGGCATTCCCATTAAAACAGGGCTTGTATCCTTTGAGACCACCACGCCCACTGGCGCAGTTATTTTAGCGGCAAACGTGGAAGAATTTACGGATAAGATAGATTTTTCGATAGAAAAGATTGGATATGGATTGGGAAGTAGGGAGCTAGAAATCCCGAACGTTTTAAGAGTGTATTTAGGGAAGACAGAAAATCATGCAGAAATTGATGAGCAATACATTCTTGAAACAAATATAGACGACATGAATCCAGAATTTTATAGTTATTTAGAAGAACGTCTTTTTGAAATAGGGGCCTTAGACGTATATAAGACACCTATAATTATGAAAAAAGGAAGACCCGCCATAAAGCTAAGCATTTTGGTTAATAAAACGAAGGAAAAAGAAGTTATGGAAGTCATTTTTAGAGAAACAACTTCCATTGGTATCAGAAAATTTAAAGTTGAAAAAATTATGCTGAATAGAAAATTCTCAACGGTAAAAACCAAGTATGGTGATATAACAATAAAAAGTTCTTATTATGAAGGAGATCTATTCAAATATAAAGCAGAGTATGAAGACTGCAAAAAGATAGCCAGAGAAAAAAATATTCCTATTGCCAAGGTTTATAGAGAAGTTGATATTGTAATGGAGAAGAATGCTAATCCATAAAAGCTCGATGTTAGGTAACCACACTTTTAAATAAAAAAACCATGATCGAAGATCATGGTTCAGTGAAGGCTATTTATTAGTACTGTGTTGTTTATTAGGTAACTTTTTGCTGGTATTACCTTTACCTTGGTGCTTCTTGTTTTGTTCGGCTTTTTCCTGGGTATCGTGTATTTTATCTAATTTGTCCATCGATAACCCTCCCTTGATTATGGAACCTGTTGTTAATTTAACCGAACAACTTTAAAAACATGCTTACGCTGATACAAATTATTGTTGGATATTTTATACAGCCAAGTAGTTTACGAGGAAGGAGAAATCTAAAGTGTAGATGCTATTCAACCGTTGGCCTCGTAGTTTGTTTTGAATTCAATAACTTAGCAACAACATTCTGTAGCTCTTCCAAATCAAAAGGTTTAGATAAGACATAATCGGCGTTTTGTTTGATTATGTCTTTAACCAATTCCTGTTCTGCATATCCAGACACAATGATAATACGTATGTTTTTGTCAATCTCCTTCAATTTCTGCTTTAACTCAAAGCCGTTAATTCGAGGCATTTTCAAGTCCAACAGAACCAGATCTGGCAATTCTCGTTGAACTTGCATTAGGGCTTCTTGTCCGGAGGCAGCTGTTGCTACATAATAACCCTCGTTAGAGAGCACCTCCTGTAAAAGTTTACGAATACCTGAATTATCATCAACAATTAACACAGAATGACGCGCATTTTTCATTTGACGGCTTTCTAATAAGCCTACAGACTCCTTTCGTTGCTACCCATTACACTTAAATTCTACATAAAAGGCCGAAATCCTCTGAATAATGAGAAAATTGAAGCGGCGATATTTCTGGACTTGATGACTGTCATGCTGAGTGGAATTACCTTCCTGGCCCAAGATGGGGAGGGGCTGTCTCTTTATAGAATTCACATTTCTATAAAGAGACAGCCCCTTATGCTCATTTCTCAATACATACTGAGGAGTCCAACATAGTGGTTCTTTGTGATTTTATGATCAGCAGCCTTTTCCATTTGCCCTGAATTGTCTGAGAAATGGGTCATACACCCGTTAGTAAATATTTCTAGTGATACCTACAGCTATTTGTCTAAGACATGCTCTATAATGAGAGATTAGAAGAGAGTGCGTGAAAGGGGCTGAGTTATCCTTGCGGATTATACATACATCAGATTGGCACCTTGGGCGGATGCTTGAGGGGCGTAGTCGAATTGAAGAGCAAGTAAAGTTTATTGATGAACTTTGTACGATCGTGGAGGATGAAGCGGTGGATCTTGTCTTGATTGCCGGGGATGTCTTTGATACCGTAAATCCTCCTGCCATCGCCGAAGAGCTTTTTTATGAGGCTTTGAACCGGTTGTCCGATGAAGGAAGGCGGGCTGTAGTGGCCATTGCAGGCAATCACGATAACCCAGAACGACTTTGTGCGGCAAGTCCACTTGCAGTTAGGAATGGGATCACGTTATACGGCCTCCCGAAAGAAGTATTGAGGCCAAGTCTCTGGGCTCAGCCGAATCAGGGAAAAGTCGTCAGGGTTGCAGCAGGCCAAGGGTGGGTAGAGTTACATATTCCCAGTTGCCCAGACTCTGCAATTATTGCAATGCTTCCCTATCCTTCCGAGTCGCGTCTTAATGAGGTATTAAGCGAGAGTTTAGATGAGGAAATTCTCCGCCAGGAATACTCAAAGCGGGTACAGCAATTATTTGCTACGTTCAGCCAAAACTTTCGGCCGGATGCGGTTAACCTAGGGTTGAGTCATCTCTTTGTGCGGGGAGGAATGGAGTCTGAGTCCGAGCGGCCGATTCAATTGGGAAGCGCACCAACTGTTGAGTTTGAGGCAATGCCCTTCGGTGCTCAGTATGTTGCTCTAGGTCATTTACACCGTGCTCAGGCTGTCAAAGGGGCATCGGTTCCGACCCGATATTCTGGTTCTCCACTCGCATATAGCTTTTCAGAAACAGGGTATGCCAAATCTGTGATCTTTATCGAGGCTTTTCCTGGTCAACCAGTGATTACCCGGGAGATCTTCCTAAGTGCTGGCTTCCCACTAGTCAGGTGGCAGGCCAAAGAGGGGTTAGCTCAAGTACAGCGCTGGATAGATGAGGGGAAGGATTTCAACGCTTGGATTGATTTAGAGGTCTTTGTGAAGGGAGCTCTTAATTCCCAAGACATCCATACCTTACGTCGGCAACGAGAACGTCTCATTAATATTCGTCCCGTTTTTCCGGAAATGGAACAGATCGTCGCGGAGGCTCGCTCAAAGTTGCCGATTGATGAGCTCTTTTGCAAGTTTTACCAAGAAAGAACCGGCGGGGCTGAACCAGATCAGGAATTAGTGGCTTTGTTTTTAGCTCTGATTGACCCGGACAACAACCGTGGGAACTATGAAGAAAGCGGCTCAGCCAAACTTGGGGATCCTAACACTGAACCTCAACGAGCGGTTGGGCGCAAGGAGGCTGAGACGGCATGAGGCCGATTCGCTTAAGAGTAGCTGGCTTAAACAGCTTTAGAGATGTTCAGGAGATTGATTTTGCGAAACTGTGCGAAACGGGTGTGTTCGGGATTTTTGGTTCCACTGGAAGCGGAAAGTCCACGCTTCTTGACGCTATTACGCTCGCGTTATACGGTACAGTCGAACGGGCGACCAACAATACGCACGGGATTCTTAACCATGCGGAAGATCAGCTCACTGTGGAATACAGTTTTTCCTTAGCTTCAGGAAGCCAACGGAAAATCTACCGGGCAGAACGAGCTTATCGGCGCTCCGGAGAGCGGACAGTAAAAGCTTCAACCTGTCGTTTGGTAGAAATAGCCGCGGGCGTGGAAACGGTTTTGGCCTCCAAGGCCGAAGAGATGACGAAGAAAATGGAGGAATTGTTAGGACTTTCGGTGGATGATTTTACCCGGGCGGTTGTTCTTCCGCAGGGGAAATTTGCGGAGTTTCTAACCATAAAGCCTAAGGAGCGGCGACAGATGTTGGAGCGCTTGTTTTCGCTCGAAGCCTACGGTAAAGAACTCTCAGCTCGACTGTCAGAACAACTAGGAAGTGCAGAATTTAACCTGAACGGTGTAGAGCAACGGCAACAGGGTTTGGGGGATGCTTCGGCAGAGCGGCTTAAAGAAGCTGAAGCGAACCTGCAAGTGGCGATTGCCAACTCATCCAGCATTGCTCAAGAATTATCAAATTTGAAACAACAGTACGATGAAGCTAAGGAAATATGGGGCCTTCAAGAACAGTTACAGCAGATAAGGGAAAAAGAGGTTCACCGGACAGCCGAACAGCCCATGATAGATGAGATCGCAGAACGCTTAAGCCTTGCTGAGCGTGCGGAATCGATTCGTCCGATCCTAGAAGAAATCAGGCTCTCCGAAGAACGATTTAAAAGGGCTAAAGGTCAGGTCGAAGACGAGGAGGCTAAACTTAAGGAGGCTAGGCTCGCTAAGGAAGTCGCGGAAGGGAAATGGTCTGAGGGTAACCTTAAACGATTAGAGGTCGAGCCGCGCTGTCTGCGGAGGTTGGAACAACTTCAGCAGGCCAAAGGCTTAGAAGACGATATCCAGGCGCGCCATGAACGGTTAACTGAGACACGTCTCCAATATGGTAAGCTTGATCGAACTCGAAAGGACCTGGATCATAAGATCCAAGTCCAGATAGCTAAAAAGGCTGAAACCCAAAAACAACAGCAAGATGTGAAGGACCACCTAGCTCAAATCTCAGTAGACCCTGTGCAGCGAAATCGGGTTAATGCCTCGGCCCAAGCTTTAGAAGCGTACGAGATTGTTTCTAAACAAGTGGACAGCTTGCAAAGGGACTTGGAGAAGAACACATCTGAAATGAAAGATCGGCAATTAAAATTACAGAGCTCCGTGGCTGAGGTCCAAATCGCGCAAAAGTTTGTGGAGCAGCTGAAAAAGGCACTTACTAATGGGCAACAGGGTCCACCACTTAGAGAGGAAATACTTAGTGATCGGGCTCAAGAACTGGAGCGTTACCGGCATATAATCGCCAATATCGAGCGGGGTGAGCGGGAAGGGATTGAGGAGCAAGAACGCTGGCAAATGATCTTAGTGGATTGTCAGAAATCACAAGAGAGCGTGGAAAACTGTGAAAAGGAACAGGCCGATATTTCAGCTGCAGTTCATGAAGGCGTAACTATTGTTGAGAAAAAAACTGCTGAGCTGAAGGGGTTAGAACAAGAAAATCTGGCTGGGCTACTCGTCGGAAATTTAGTTCAGGGAGAACCTTGTCCGGTCTGTGGTTCTGCTCATCACCCCAAGCCTGCTCAGAGTTTGGATGACGAGATGTTATCTAAAGTGCGAACTGAGTTAGAGTTGGCCTCTAGAGAACTGCAGAGCTTGGAGGGCAAACGGGTAGCTGGGGCGACCGCTCTGGCCGTGGCCAAGGCTCAACTATCTTCTAAGCAAGAACTTGAACGAAACCAATTAGAGATCATTAAATCAAAGAAACGAGCAATTGTTAACTATCGCCAGGAATTACCGGAATCTGACCGCAACAAAAATATTCAAGCCTTAAATGTCCAACGAGTTGAACAGGAATCTGCGTTGACTAACGATAGGCTCGCCTTGAATCAATGGAAAACGATGCAAGAGCAATTGAGTCGTCAGTTGGAGGATGCTCAGCAAAAGTTAGCTGAAGTAGAAAAGAAGCAACATACCGTTCAAGCCCAAATTGCTTCCACAGAGGGCGTCGGGAAAGAAATCTATCATCGATTAAAGTCATTGCTTGAGGAACAGGCTCAGCGGAAAGATCGTTTAGACGCTTTGCGTGGGAGTATTGCTCTAGCGGATATATTGTTGTTACAAAGAAAATACGCCACCTGGGATCAGGCTATGAGGTCCTTAAATCAGGAATTAGTTGAGCTAGAACAGGGATTAAAGAAATCGGATGAGGTGCAGCAACAGCTAATTTTAGAGAAAACAGATTTAGAGCTTGAGCTTCAGAACTTAAAGACGGTCGGAAGTGAAGCGGCTCGTGAGATGGCAGAGCTGAAGAGCAAATGTGATTCTTTAACTGAAGGGAAGCCAGCTTTAGAAATGATTCAGCATGTTAAGCATGAATTGGCTCTTGTAACTGGGGCTGAAGAAAAACTGAAGAAGGCCTATGAACTAGCTAAAGAGGTATGGAATCAGGCGGAGCAGACTCAAGCAGTCAGCTATAAAACTTTAGAACTATCCAGAGAAGGGTATGAGGAGGCCCGGGACAAACTGGAACAGGGCCTAAAAACGGCACAATTCATAACTGTGACAGCAGCCCAAAGTGCTTTATGTGACGATGCTGAACGGCTAAAAATGGATCAGACAATCTTGGTTTATCGGCAAGACGTTTTGATGCTTAAGCAGAGACGGAAAGACATTGAAGAGCAACTTAAGGGACGAAGCCTCCGTCCAGAGGAATGGCTTGCTTGGCCAATTCGGCTTAGGGAAGTGGAAAAGGCGTGTACTGAAGCGATTGAGAGACGTGGTGCGACTCAACAGAGATTAGAAAAGTTGAAAGTGGAGCATGAAGAATGGATGCGTCTGGAAAGTGAAAGACAAGCATTAAGCCACCGTCGGAGTTTACTAAAAGACTTGCAATCCGTTTTTAAAGGGAATGCCTTTGTCGAGTTTATCGCTCAAGAACAGTTAACCAACGTATCCCTAGATGCCTCAGAACGTTTAAAACAATTAACAAACCAACGTTATGCCTTGGAGGTAGATGCAGAGGGCGGGTTCATCATGCGTGACGATGCCAATGGCGGAGTACGTCGACCGGTGAGTAGTTTATCAGGCGGAGAAACCTTCCTCACTGCTTTAGCACTTGCGCTAGCCTTGTCTACTCAAATCCAACTTCGCGGAGAATCACCGCTCGAGTTTTTCTTCCTAGACGAAGGGTTCGGAACACTGGATGCCAATCTTCTCGAAACAGTGATGAACACGCTCGAGAAACTTCACCTGCAGAATCTAACGATCGGAATTATAAGCCACGTTCCGGAACTCAAAAATCGTCTTGCACGTCGTTTGCTGGTCACCCCCGCTGAGGCGGGCGGAGCTGGAAGCAAGGTTAGGTTAGAAATGGCTTAGTGTCGTTTAGTAGTTATCTAAGGGGATAAGAATGGATAAACGTTATAAGGTAAAACGGATTACTAGTTTATATGAAAGTTGCAATCAATGTGGATTACCGATAATTAATTGTCTTTGTAATAAATTGTCAGAAGTAAGGACTCAGGCAAAGTTCTGGATTCTATCGAGTGAAAGAGAGTTTTATAGGCCTTCCAATACAGCAAGGCTATTAAAGTTAATCAATCCGGAGTCAACTGAAATCTTTCTCTGGGAACGAACAAAGAGTCCTGAGCAATTAATTAAAAACATTAGTAGAGAAAAATATAGCGTTTTTGTATTATTTCCAGTGGAAGATGAGGAATTAGCAAATAGAAAAGTGGCTTTTCAACCAACGGGTAATATTCCGGCCTTCATAATTTTAGATGGGACATGGAAGGAAGCTAGAAAGATATTTCGCAAGAGTGACTTTCTAATGGGCTTACCCATTGTCTCCATTGAGCCCAACTACGCATCAAGCTATGATTTGAGAAGAGGAGCTGCAGAAGGAAATCTGTGTACAATAGAAACTGCGATTGAGATTTTAAAGATGAATGAAGAGATTGAAACTTCACAGATCATAGAAGATTATTACAAGTTATTTATTAAAGGTTATAAAGCTGGAATGAGCGGACATGAATTAAAAGGTTAGCTCAGGATGAGAAGTTTATTGACCTGATTCATGGTTACTGGTAATATTGGGATTAATTTGAGATATTCAGGTAGATTAGTATGTATTCTTCTTAATCGGCATAGGCTGGGGAAAAGAAAGTAGAATCAACCAACCAATTAAACGTTTCAGTACAAAGCACGTAGAGGTTTTACAACCGTGCTATATGAGGAGGGGGTAAGCAATGAATCTAGAACAAGCAGTAGAAATTGCGCCATTTATGAAGGATTTCTACGATGAGGATATTACTGTGCTTGTCTTTAGTCTTGATAAAGTAATCGTTGCTATTAACCATGAGAATCTGAATCTGAAAATAACGAATGATGAGTCTACTTCCAAGTACGAGAAATTAGTCACTATGCAGTGTGTGAGAGAAAAGAGGAGATTGGTGATACGTGTGCCGATCAGCAAATCACAGTTTGGCATTTCGTATATAGCCATTGCTAATCCACTGTGGATGAATGGTGTCTTGCAGGGCGCTATGACGGTGGTGATATCTGATCAACGGTATGACGAATTGAAGAAGGTTGGTATAGATTTATCAGAACTCGTAAAAAGTAGTCATACTGCATCTGAGGAGCTTTCTGCTTCAAGTGAGGAACTGGCAGCCACGGCTAGAACTATGGAGAGTGGCACTTCTGTTGCTAAGGCTGGACTAGAAAAAATAAATGGCATATCTCAGGATATTCGTAGAATATCTGCGCAAACCAGTATTCTCGGCTTGAATGCGTCAATCGAAGCGGCTAGGGCCGGTGACAAAGGCCGAGGTTTCGCAGTGGTTGCCGATGAAGTTCGAAAGTTATCTGAGGGCGCCAAACAGTCTGCTTTAGCCATATCCGAGGACATAACGGAGGTCAATGATACGGTTAGTAGTTTGATAGAGCATATTAAGCAGCTGGCGATGGTAAGTGAGAATCAAGCCATGGATGTTGTTAGTCTGACAAAGTCACTTGGTGAAATATCTAAGATGGCAGAGGAGCTAGTATCTCATGGAGATCACAGCTGAAACATAGGTAAGGATAAGGGGTAAGTAGTTATGAATGTACCAAGTAGCAAATTAGGAAGCAAGCCAGGAAAGGAGAAACGAACCTGCCTCAAAGTAACCGAACCAGCCGAGTTGATGAAGTTTTTACTTGTCGAGATTCCCAGTAAAAGCCGTAACGAGGTTAAGTCCCTTCTGGCCCATCGTCAGATTTCGGTAGATAATGAAGTCATTACTCAATATAATCATCCTCTAGAGATAGGCCAAGAAGTTGTTGTGAATTGGACAAAAGTGTTAGTAGAAAAGCAACCTCAAGGGCTAAATATAGTATTTGAGGATTCCTATATTATAATCATCGAAAAACAGGCTGGGCTGCTTTCGGTCGCTACTGCTACTGAAAAAGAACAGACAGCCTATAGTATTTTAAGTGAGCATGTAAAAAAGAGGGATCCTAAAAACAAGATCTTTGTTTTACATCGTTTGGATAGGGAAACTTCTGGGGTTATGATGTTTGCAAAAAGCGAGAAAATACAGCAATTATTGCAAAATTCTTGGAAGGAAACTGTTTTAGAGAGAAATTACGTAGTGGTTGTAGAAGGTTTCGTAACTCGAGAGCAAGGAACAATCACCTCATGGCTGACCGAAAGCAAATCCTTTAAAATGTACTCCAGTCGGACCCCTAACGACGGTCAAAAAGCTGTGACGCACTACAAGGTACTTAAGAAAAATAAACATTATTCGCTATTGGAAGTGAAACTTGAAACTGGGCGTAAGAATCAAATCCGTGTTCACATGCAAGATATAGGGCACAGTGTCATTGGAGATAAAAAGTATGGGTCGACCAAGCAACCGATCGGTCGTTTAGGGCTTCACGCTCGGGTGCTGGCCTTTAGGCATCCGATAACGGGTGAAGAAGTACGCTATGAGACGGATATTCCTAAAGAGTTTCTCAATTTATTCATCTAAAAGCCGGAACATAGGGAGGTAATGAAATGCGACATCAATACCCCCTGGGGATATTTTCGTGGTTTGGTTTTGTACTTCCTTTTCAAGAACGACTCAGGTTAATCAAAGAGGCTGGATTTACAGCGACCTCAATATGGTGGGAAGACGAAGACACACCATGGCAGATCAAGAAGGAAAGTATGCCTCAGTTAGTTAGGGATACGGGTTTAGTCTTAGAAAATTTACATGTACCTTATAATAACTCTAATGAGTTATGGTCAGAGCACGAGTCCGTAAGATTCGAATTTCTTCAGAGACATACCCGATGGCTTTATGATTGTGCAAACTATCATATACCGATGATGGTCATGCATTTGACTGAAGAGGTCAACCATTCAGCGCCCAACGGTTATGGCCTGAAAAGTATGCTAGAACTCGTCAAGGTTGCCGAAGAGCTTGGGGTAATTATCGCCATCGAAAACACTCGGAGAAGTGATAATGTTCCCTATCTACTCTCTAAAATTCGATCGAACTATTTAGGCTTTTGTTATGACAGCTCACATCATTTTTTATCGGACAAGCAGGACTTCAGTCTACTCGTAAATTTCGGAGACAGGCTGGTGACGACTCATTTGTCGGACAATGACGGGCTAGCAGACCGACATTGGCTTCCTGGTCATGGTATTATTGATTGGGCTATGGTGGCTCAACGCTTTCCGACGGGTTATCGAGGGGTTTTGACGCTGGAAGCTTATCCAATGGCCGAGGAACGTGAAGAGTCCCCTCAGGTCTATCTTAAAAGGGCATACCAAAAAGTAAAAAATGTGCAAGATCTATTAGAGCGAGAAGGCTGAACTAGTAAGTGTCGATGTACATAATGATTTTAAAAAGAAAAGAACCGGGTTTATACCCGGTCTTTTCCTACGTCTTTCCCAATTTTATCGGCGTCATAAGGAAGGGGAATTTTCTCTGTGTTATCTGGCTTACGCGACTTGTTGTTCGTTTTCTTCGCCATTTAATTTACCCCCTTTAAAAGTGTCACCGCTAGAATGCCCTGATTAATAAATAACAATGCGTTAGGCCAAAATATATTGGGACTGGGTGGAATGGAGTTGAGCCAAAAATGTCAAATAGGTTAGAGCGCGAAAAAGCGACCGTGCAAATGATGCTTAGGCTATATTGCAAAAATCATCACCACTGGAAAAGTGGATTGTGTCCAGAGTGCCAAGAACTATCGGATTATGCCATGACCCGCCTTACCCATTGTAAGTTTGGAGAAAGTAAACCGACCTGCGGCAAATGCACAGTGCATTGTTATAAACCGGAAAAGCGCCAAAGAATCATCGAGGTAATGCGATATTCAGGTCCGAAAATGCTTTTTGCCCACCCGATTGCAGCAATAAGGCATTTAGTGGACGAACGCAAAAAAGCTAATTAATCAGCTAAAGGTGATGAATACATAGGCCAAGTTAATAATTCGTTGGAAGAGGCAAGACGATTATGGCAATAGCAGAGCATTCCCTTGAAATGAGAGGAATGCCCCACAGAGACTTGGAAGAGTATTTTCTGGCGATTGGTGGAAAGTACGTTGGACAGGGAACTTATTTGGGGCCGAACTGGGAAGTAAAACTGAGCGACGAGTGGACCTGTAGTTTACGGTTAATACAAATCCCGGCAACATTAGTAACTTTTCGAGTGAATGAGGAGGACTGGCAGCAAATATACAATGCTTTTCGCCTACGTTTCCTTTCAGCTGGAGGATAAAAGAAACTTGAATCTCCTGCTAACTAGCGAATTTGATAGAGCGTTGAAAAGGTATCCGAAAGTTTGACATCGGAATTGATTATGAGCCCTTGAGATACGGAGTGAGAGGCTTCGAGTGCACTCAAAGTTAGTGAGGGTATGGGAAGAGCACGACATTCTTCTAAAGTAAAAAAGCCCAGATCACTGACCTCCTCTGGCTGGGCTTGTAAGCTTCCACCTAGAAATTGCATAAGAAAAATAATATAAGTGTCATGTCTTTCGACAGGTCGATCGCGCAAGCCGATGATAGAGAGTGGTTTAGCTATAATTCCGGTTTCTTCCTGAATTTCACGGATGACAGCTTCCCAGATTGATTCTTCTTGGTCCACATAGCCGCCAGGAATCGTCCACATTCCTTTTCCGGGATTATGGGCGCGTTGGACAAGAAGAACTTTGCCGTTGTGCCACAGAACCCCCCCCACACCGAGAGAAAAATTCCCCCAGTTAACATAGGAGCATTCTGAACATCTGCTTCGAAGTTGGTCAGCAATGATCGATTTTTGGAGTGGTTTGCCACATAGTGGGCAAAAAAGATACGGAGCTGTAGGATGAGACATATTTTTAAATTCCTTTCCATTGTCTGAATTTGATATCGTTTAGTTTGGGTTACTTTTATCTTTTTAAGTCATATCTGGTTGCTCTGTTTGTTGAAGCACAGGAAAGCCTCGAACGACTTTTCCATAGATAAAGAACATCACTAACGATGCTCCCATAAAAACGATTGCAAGTCCCCACACGCCTGATCCTCCACCAAAATCATACATCATACCACCTAATAAAGGCCCAACCATTCGGCCACCGGATGAAGCACCTCCGATAATGCCTTGATAAGCGCCCTTTTTTCCTAAGGGGGCGAGTTGAGCGGCAGCTGCAGGAACCGCTGGCAAAATAAGCATTTCGCCAAGGGTTAGGATGAGCATAGCAATGATATAGGATATATACGGAAATTTCCCAAGCAAAATGACAAATCCAATGGTTAAGAGAGCAGTGGCCAGGTAAAATTGCCGTTTAAACGATTGTGTCCAGGTGTGGATCACCCAATTGAGAAGGGGCTGTAAGGCTACGATAAAGACGCCATTTACTGTCCAAAGGACACTGTATGAAAAGAGAGAGAAACCAAGTTGGTTCATTACAACGGGCAAAATCGTAACGAGCTGAATATAAGCACCCCAGGTGCAGAATATTCCACCGCCTAAAGCCAGAAGTACCTTGAATCCTTTGTCTTTGGTCAGTCGCTCGGTTTGCTCTTTGGGTGGAATCAAATGGATGGGTGCTGTTCTTTCGGAAACCCCTATAAACACAATCAGCAAATAGATTAAAAAGGCTGCGGCATTGAGAGAAAAGATGAGGCGGAATGAAACTTGGGCGATCAATCCTCCTACAGCCGTGCCGACGGCTACTCCTGCGTTATTGAAAACATAAAGAAGATTAAAGCCTCGTCGCCCGCCCTCCGGCCAAACTGCATGAATTAGCGCGTAAAGTGGAACGAAGATAAAGGCTTGAGCTAAGCCAAAGAGGATAAAGCTAGGGACATAGACGCTCCAGACAGGAAAGATGCCGATAGCCCCAACAGAAAGAGTTGCACTAACCAGGCCGAAGATCATAACTCGCTTGGGTCCAAAACGATCGGCTAAAAAGCCACTCATAAATTGGCCAAGGAGGGATACTGCGGACTGAAGAGCCAGAAGAGTGCCCGCTTCTGTCAGAGTGCGGCCCAAGACTGTATGCATAAAGAGGCTGTTTAAAGGCCACATTAAAGAATTACCGACCGACTGGATGAAACCACCAACGATTAAGACGATCACTGCACGAGGGACATCAAGACGTTTTAACAACAAAAGAAAAACCACCTTTGGCTTATTGACCTACAATACTTCGACATCCGTATTAAAAAACCTTTATATGAGGAACCCTTGGAAATTAATCAGGCATTGAGAGCCGAAAAGCAGGATTACAGAGAATGAGCTCGAAAGCATAAATAATTAGCGTATAGAGAGACTAGGAG
>NZ_AGAF01000150.1 GCF_000224515.1 Desulfosporosinus sp. OT
CAGATGCTTTTTAAATATCTTCGGCGAAATCAGGTCACAGGTAGCCCAGTTGTCTATGTACGGTAGAAACTCGTCAACAGCGGCAATGGCGGCATCATAATCCCTGTACGTTTCAATCAGGAAGCCGTGCAGGTTGTTTTCTTCATAATACCCGTGGGGCAGGATTTTAAAAAACTCCGAAACCTCCGGCCTTTTAGAAAACTCCCGGGCGAGCTTCCGCAGCTCCGGCGTGCGGACGCCGATCACAGTTTCCGGGTTCACCGTCGGCATGAGTTTGCACGCAAACTCTTTGTATTTCAGATCCTGCAGCTCGAATAGCCGACGCCGGATCTCTTCTTTTAGAGCGCTCATATTGTTTTACCTTTCTTCAACTAAATGTTAGTTCTTCGAC
>NZ_AGAF01000149.1 GCF_000224515.1 Desulfosporosinus sp. OT
AAAAATAAAAAGCTAATGGTGTTTATTTAAACACATTAGCTTATTTAGCCATATTCACAGTATTCATCTTTTCAGACAGCATGCTTATGCAACTTAAATATTTTTTTTCTATTTAACATATATTTTACATCTCTAGTTTTCAATGGACCCTGCTGCCTATAATCCATAAAAACAATTCCATAAATAGCAATCATTACAATAATACTCAAAATTCCTGATAGCATTTGAAATTCCCCCTTAAGTTATTGATTTATTCCTTAGGTATAGGATAACACAATACCTAGGCATATGTCACATACAAATTTAATATTTGTCAAATAGTTTTTTGTTATGGCAAAATTTATTCCCTCGTAAATTTAAAAACAATATTTTATCACAAAGCATATAAATCGTAATATTAATTAAGGAAAATTCACTTTTGGTAGGATTGCTTTCGGCATAATCAATGTATAAATATATTTAAATTCAAAAAGAGATATTAGTACTATTCTTCGTAATCAGTTTATCCAATATGGTTGCAATAAAAAAAGACAATAGCTATTCTGTAGCGTAAGGCCATAGTGGCTAGAAAATAAAGCCGAGGAAGTTGTTGTAGGCTCAGTGGCAATTTGGACGAACTACCACTTACATAGATTATAAATTGGCAGTTGAAGGGATGTCCTGTTGTGGGATAAGAAAGAAAACCTCCTCTAGAAATTATAGTTGTACTTGTAGTTATGGTTATTTTGGTTTGGTATATGTTCCTTGTAAAGAGCGGCTGCTAAGCAGCAGTTAATATTTTGTTAATAGATTATTTAGAAATATTCAAGAGCCTTGAGATAAATTATGAAGCTTACGAAATAGAAATTGTAAATAATAATGAGAGGGTAATTCGTGAGACACAGAGGCGAATTCTTCCTGCGTCATCGGTGCATTTTTCTTCGACTTGCCTAAACGTCATTGTATGATCGGGACGGGAATATTACTCATCTCGGCGGGGTTTATCGGCGGGCCATCGAACTGTTGGTAGGAGAGATTAATGATGATTTCAATGCTTTGTTCCAAAGCTATCTCTATCCATCCCCTTTTGGCATCTTCGATCATGGCCAATGCTTCATCAGCGGTTTCAGATTGTTTAATGCAAAACAACTTTGAAGACTTTATCTAGAAAATGATACTGGCAAGGGGCTATGACTACTAGGAGAATAATTATGTAACGTCAGTTGAAGAGACTGAGGAGAATGTTGGTAGCGGCCCGTCACAGTTGGCGAGGGGAATATTAAGGAACGGATCAAGAATATGCTGAATTTCCAAAAGTCCGCAGCATGGGTACTGATCATTTCAGTATTCGTTCTAGTTTTCTAGAGTGTAACAGGCATTTCCTGTTGCACTCTATTTTTTTCTCAAGATAGTTATGCAATTTTAGACGTCATCTAAAATCGTTGCCCACAGGAGTATTCTGCGTATTTTTGGGAATGTAATAATCTTAATAATAAACAAACTAACGGTTAAATGTAAAAGGGTCGATTTTTAAATATTCGCCCTCTATTCCGGCACAATAATAGTGATTAGCCTCACTTTTCTGCCATCTCCAGGAGGAGGGGAATTTAATTTATAAATTTATCATATCCAGGTAGACAGTAATAGTAAAAAGTTGATTGTGTTTGCTGTCAATATCTTGAGATTGATACTCTTATTAAAAACATAACCAGTGATAGTCGAAAGCATTTTATATTCAACTAAAATGTTTAGGAAAATAATAAAGAAGGTGAAACAATGGCAGCAGTTATAGAATTTCAAAACGTTACCAAAGTATTCAATGCAGGCCAAACAGCAGTTGACAATGTTACTTTACAAGTTCAGTCTGGGACAGCAGTAGCTTGTCTAGGTCCCAATGGTGCGGGGAAGTCAACTAGTATTTCTATGATGCTGGGTTTGCTAAAACCAACGTCCGGAACCGTAAAACTTTTTGGCGGAAATCCAGAGTCTCTGCATTTACATCAAAGGCTAGGAGTTATGCTCCAAGGAGTAAGTGTTCTGGATCGGCTGACTGTTCGTGAGACACTAAATTTAGTTCGTAGTTATTTTGCGAATCCGTTCCCAATAGCAGGTTTGTTGAAAGTTGCCAGCTTAGAAAATGAAGCAGATAAGTTGTCAACCAAACTTTCCGGAGGACAAATGCGTCGGTTGCAGTTTGCCCTGTCCTTAGCTGGAAATCCAGATGTTTTATTCCTGGATGAACCAACCGTAGGTATGGATTTTTCCTCTAAACAAATCTTTTGGCAAGAATTACGCCGGTTTATCACTGAAGGGAAAACACTGCTGTTAACCACTCATGATCTCCATGAAGCGGATTCGATGGCTGACCGTGTGGTTGTCATTGATCACGGTAAGATAATTGCCGATGATACTCCTGAACAACTTAAAATGATGTACGCCGGCCGTCAGGTCTCATTCGTCTTAGGGGGCGACATGCCTCATGAGGTTATCAATCAGTTGCCGGGAGTGGTTTCTTTTCGTGAGGAAGGACGTCAAATCATCATACGCACCTCAAATTCCGATGAGTTGATTACTCAGGTAATTAAACAAGACTGGGGCATCAGCGATATCCAAATTTTCGGTGGAGGACTGGAAGATGCATATGTTCGGCTTATAGGCGAAAAGGAGGATAAAGAATGAATGCACTAATCTCTCAATGGAAAGCCGATCTTATACGCACTAGCCGAGATAAACGATTTTTCATTCTGACTTTGGTTATGCCAGTTTTGCTTTACCTTTTGTTTTCTAATAAAACTTCTGGATCGCCGGCTCAAAACGCCTATACAATGGTCGCTATGGCTGTATTTGGGGTCATTACCAGTTCAGTCAATACCCTGAGCGTGCGACTAGCGGCAGAACGACAAAGCGGTTGGACAACCTTTCTCAGAACAACACCTTTGTCTTCGGTGACATATACCCTTGGTAAGGCGTTAACTCAATTAGTCTTGACCCTGGCCACCATTTTAGTGGTATTTGCAGTTGGTTGTTTTTTTAAAGGCGTAAACTTACCAATACAAACCTGGATTTTTGAAATTCTTTGGCTTTGTATCGCTTCGATACCTTTTGCAATGCTAGGTATTCTCATTGGAATGACAGGAAGTTCAGCGCAGATCCTTGGAGCGTTAGCTTATCTTATATTAGCTCTTCTTGGTGGCCTGTTTGGGAAACCAACAGGAATGTTACAAGACTTTGACAAATGGCTTCCAACGCATTATTTCGCCCAACCTGGATGGGATATGCTGCAGGGAAAAACTCCAGATATAGTAACAGATGTAGCTGTATTAACTGGCTATGCTATTATATTTATAGCAATTAGTGCAATCTTGCAGCGGCATTCAAACTTTGCCGAGGGATTTTCTTTTAAGAAATTCTGGCAAAAGTACAAGCGGTTTATTATTATTGGGCTGATTATATTATGGGTCATCTTTCGACGATTCATATTCTCTAAATCCTAAACAGATATTCCGAACTCTGTTTTTGGCCCATACCAAAGAACTAATCACCCAGGCTAAAGGCACCTTTGAAGAACTTTGGGATCAAGAGGAGATAGGCCTTATGCTATGTTCAAGAAGTTAAGTAGAAAAACCGAGGTAATCAGTCCTCGGTTTTTTGTCGTACTTTTTATGCGGAGAGGTATTACCCGACGCCCGAAAACGGACAACGCTGCGTGTGTTGCGGTTGCCTTTTTCATCTAACCAGATTTAATTCATGAAAATAGCATTCTAATATGACAGGGTGTTGTCATATTTAGAATGCTATAATAGATTTAAATAACCTAACAAGGAAGAGGGAAATTTGAAAGATATGAATTTTAGTGATGTAGTTGAGCGTTCCGTTCAAATAAGAAAACACTATCATCAGTTGGAACGAGAGTATCATGAAAAAGAATGGACAGTAGAAGAGGATGCGCTTGCTTTCTTGACAGATGCTGGCTTGGTGGGCCGTTTGACGATGTCTCAGCAAGAACGTTGGCCTAAAGGAGGTGATACACTATCTGAACTGGAGCATAAGCTTAGCGAATGCATATGGTGGGTGATTGTTTTGGCAAAGCGGATGAATATTGATATCAGTGAATCGTTGGATGATTTTTTATCAAAACTTGAAAAACAGTTATAAGGTTGATTGAACGGAATCAATTGGACTTGCAGGATTGGGCCAGAAAATCGAAGCTCATTATGGTTACGAGCAGGACATTGAATGGGGCTTTGTTGACGATAGATTTAATATTTTGAGTAGTACAAAGCAAATCTTATATAAAATAACCTGGACCATGAGAATTGCCGCTGGAGTTAGGCCCATCATCAATAGCAAATCGTCCTGCCTTTCTATGTTCAAAAAGCCGCCTTGATAAAGCCCAGTCAAGTATCGAGTCTTGCGCGGCGGAGAGTACTTTGCTAAAAACATTCAATCCTCTAATTGGTACTTTTTAATCTTACGGTAAAGGGTAGGTACGCTAATATTCAGCGACTCCGCAACTTTTATTTTTTGTTCTACCGTTTTTCCATATTTCTTAAGGGCTAGAGAAAGAATCTCTTTTTCGAGAGATTCAAGCCTTTCTGCCAGAGTCCCCTCAACTTTGGTGCTTGTGTTCGTAGAGGCAGCCTTTAGAGAAGGGGGAAGGTTTGTAACAGCGATGATGTCTTCTTTCGTTAATGTCACTGCGTATTCCAGGACGTTTTCTAATTCCCGAACATTTCCCAGCCAAGAATAACTTTGCAAGAGTTCTTTCACTTCTGAGGATAAGCTCTTTACCTGTAGGTTAAGTTTGTGACAATATTTTTGCAGCAGGTAATCTGCAATAAGCAGAATGTCCTCTGGGCGATGGCGCAGTGGTGGAATTGACAAGGGAATAACATTTAAGCGATAAAACAAATCCTCCCGAAAAGCTCCGATTTTTATTTTTTCTTCTAAGTGGCTGTTTGTCGCAGCGATGATACGAACATCGATAGGTATGGAGGAACTTCCGCCTATCTTTTCTATTTCCTTGGTTTGTAAGACACGGAGCAGTTTCGGCTGCAAATATAAAGGCATGTCCCCGATTTCGTCCAGAAGTATCGTTCCGCGATGGGCCAGCTCAAACTTTCCCATCTTTCCGCCTTTGCTGGCCCCGCTAAACGCTCCTGCTTCATAACCAAACAATTCACTTTCTAAAAGATTATCCGGAATTGAGGCACAATTAATGGCGACGAAAGGATAGGGACAGCGGCTGCTGGCTGCGTGAATTGCCCGGGCGAAAAGCTCTTTTCCCGTTCCGCTTTCGCCCCGGATTAAGACATTGGCATTAGTGAAGGCAATCTTGCGGGCATTGTTTACAGTCTCGAGAAAGTAAGGGTCAACACTTAGGATATCGTCAAAGCTGATCCTTTTGGGAGCCTCCATAATGTGGTAGGCCTTATTGATAATGTCTTCCTTGGGTGAAAAGGTGATGATGGTGCTGACTTGTTGGTTCTTGTTAGTGACTTTAATTTGATTAAAACAGATTCTCGTTCCATGATGAGTTATTTCACACTTATCAGCTTTAAATTTGTTTTTTATAGGGAGCAGGTCATAGAGGTTTTGGTGAATTAATTGCTCTTCCGTTTGATTGAGAAGATGACAGGCAGAGTGGTTGATGTTCGTGATGTTGCCCTGAATATTCGTACATATAAGCCCGTGATCAAGGGTGTCAATAATTGTCTTTTGCTCCTTATTTAAATGCTCTAGCTTCGCGATCATTTGACTGGAAATCAAATCGGATACGATCAGATTACTCATCTTATGAATAAAGTTATTTAACGATTCTACATTGCTTAATATAAAGCTCTTTTGCTCTTCGGTGAAAGCCATGATGCAAATATTGCCGATGACCTTATGATTATAGACGATGGGATGAGCCATCGTCGCTCTCTCAGTGCAACTGTCTTTTTTGGTGCACAACCGGCATTCAGCGTTTTGATTAACGTGTTCAATAAATATGGGTTTGCCCGTTTTAGTGACTGCTTGGAACAAACAGTTATCCGGGGCTTTTTTCCCGATCAGCGGTTCATAGATACCTGTTGCTCCCAGGCGCAGGTAATTCTCATCAATGATTGTGACTTCAACAGCTAAAACAGAGGCGATTGCTTCTGCAACCTGTTGGACGGTTTCTTGATTATCGCTTAAGCTAAACATTCCATCAATTCCATTTCGTTCGGACTGGCATACCTTGTATGAACTGGTTTATCAAATATGAGAAAATTTATTAGCAGTGAGAAATAGTTAATTCAGGCAGCTAAAGCTGGGAAAACTGTCGAACATGCGGGTAAGACTGTTTATCATTCTTGATAAACGATGTTGTTGCCAAAAAGATATTAGTCTAACCATATCTTACTCCAAAGCCGCCGCCTGTGCCAAGGGATTTGAAGCAAATCAGCCGGAGTTTATTTGGCATGATTATTGCATCATCTAAGCTCTAAAAACTCAGTGCGTGAAATAGCTGAAGGGCGGTATGGAAATGAATTATAAGAAGTATCTGGATCTACTGCAAAAAGAGCTTGTTGTCTCTTTGGGATGTACAGAACCGATGGCAATTGCTTTTGCGGCTGCGCTGGCCAAGAAACATGTCCAAGGTGAAAATATAACGACGGTAAAGGTCTTGGCGAGTGCCAACATCATTAAAAATGCCATGGCTGTTGCCATTCCGGGAACGAATAGCTCAGGTGTGAATTTGGCAGCAGCCTTGGGAGTGGTGGCCGGAGATTGTTCTAAAGGCTTAGAAGTGCTGCAAGGTTTAAGTGTCCAGGATATTAAAAAAGCAAAGGCCATGATTGAGAAAAAAATAGTTACCGTTGGGGTAGTTGAGACTTCGCATAAACTCTACATTGAGGTTTTTGTAGAGACGCCTCAATCCTATGCCAAAGTGATCGTGGCTGATGAACATACCCAGGTAGTTTTTGTTGAGGCCAGTGGGCAGGTTTTATTTAACACTTTAGCAGAAAATGAAGCTGATGAGGACGGGGGATATGATCATTCTTTTTTGTCCATAGATTCGATATGGAATTTTGCCCAAAGTGTAAACATTGAGGAATTAGAAATCATTAAGCAGGCCATTGAACTTAATACCAGCATAGCCCTGGAAGGGTTAGCGAATGCCTATGGGTTGCAGGTCGGAAAAACAATGAGAGAGAGTATTCAAAAAGGGTTCTTAAGCGATGACCTGATAACCCGGGCTATGGCCTTAACGGCTGCAGCTTCTGATGCCAGAATGTCCGGGAGTACGTTTCCTGTGATGAGCAATTCGGGCAGCGGTAATCAAGGGATTTCCGTGACTTTGCCTGTTGTGGCAGCAGGGGAAAAGTTAAGAATTTCTGATGAGCAGTTAATTCGGGCGGTGACCCTTAGCAATTTGATAGCCATCCACATTAAGTCAAAAATGGGCCGCTTGTCCGCACTCTGCGGAGCGATTGCTTCCGGAACAGGTGCCAGCTGCGGCATTACTTACTTACTAGGAGGAGGCAAAGAGGAAATCAAAGCTGCCATTCAGAATATGCAGGGCAATGCCACGGGAATGGTCTGTGACGGGGCAAAGGTAGGGTGTGCCTTAAAGATTTCAACCTGTACCAGTGCGGCAGTTCAGTCCGCGATTATGGCTATTGAAGGCAAGGTTATCCAGGGAACTGATGGAATTATCGAAGGAAATGCTGAGCAAACGATCGAAAACTTGGGCCGCCTCGCTAATCAAGGATCTCCGGAAATGGATCGGATTATTTTAGATATTATGGTTAATAAGCAGGTTGGTTAAAGATTCAGGGAATATAGACAGTAGAAATAATTGCCATAATAAAGTCTAGCTTGCATAACGGGGAAGACAGTCTGGGCGCTTTGAAAAGATCTTGAAGAAAGACTTTATTACCGCGCAACGAACCTATCACCGGCTAAGATGGAAAAAGGAGATTTTAACCTTCGCAGAGGGCTTTATACCGGGTCGATCGGCTATCTTTCTTTCGATAATAGCTGTGATTTTAATATCGTGATTCGTACCGCAGTTTACAAAGACGGGATTTACCATTTGGGGGTTGGCGGCGTGATCACCTGTGAATCCGAATTGGAATTTGAATTCGAAGAAACTGAACAAAAAGCCAAGGCCTTACTGGAGGCAATGAAATTAAACCTGGAATATATATACAAACAAGCCGAATGAAGGTGTAACCGCCTAGGTTAGCGGGGAACTGTTACTCTGTAAATCCTATACCGATCTATGATGAATAAAGCCATCTCCTTGCTTAGAAGCTAACAAGAGATGGCTTTATGCTTTTTTCAGGTTATTTCCTGCTTTAATGTTACTGAATTCAGTAACATTAAAATTCCGACTGCCCGGAAATTCCGGACAGTTCAATGTAAGATTGATAAATCTCTGACGGAGGATATGAAGGATGATTAAATTCAATCTGGTCTTTAGTTAAGAAAAATCATCATTAGGTGTTGACATACCAGTAGTTAATAAAGATAATAATGTTATACACAATGCGTAATTGCACTCAATGTGTATTAATTGTTTACATTTTTCATAAGTGAACAAATACAGAGGAGGCGGAGTGTGGAACCAAGAGATAAACCGGTCGGAGGCAGGGTCGAAAGGAAGAAGAAGGAAACACAGCAAAAGATTATTAAAGTAGCAATGGATTTATTCCAGAGCCAGGGGTTTAACAATACAACTATGGAGCAGATAGCTGAAGAAGCTGATATCGCAAGGAAAACTCTGTACAATCACTTTCCAGTGAAAGAGGCTATTATCGACGACTACGTCAGAGGCATTTCCAAAGAATTTACCCAGCAGGCCTTGGCCACATTGCCTGACTTCCCTGATACAAGGTCGCGTTTGCTAAATACACTGGACAACATATATGAACAGGTAGAAATTAACCCGGAGCTTATAGGGATTAGCTTAGGCTATCGTTTCAAAAACATGTCTCAGGGAGCAGGATACGAAAGTGGAGGTACACATAGTCTTCTTGCCGAGATTGTAAAGTTAGGCCAGGAGGCAGGTGAAATCAGGCAAGATATCTCGGCTAAACTGTTGGTCAAACAATTAGACTTTCTGCGCGGCTTTATAGTAATGGAGTGGTTGAATGACTTATCAAAGGTAGAACTGCGCAAAGAGATAGCTAATATGGTCGATCTATTCTTAGAGGGGGCCAATTTCAAAGGAGAATCCCACCTCCACTTATAGAAGCTTATAGAAGTGGGGGTCTTGAAAACCAGATAAATATTTTGGGGGGAGTGGGTTAAGTGATTAAATCCCCAGACAAATTCTTTTTAACCTGGGATGAAGCTCTCAGGTCTTCCGGCAATTTTTTGACAGGTGTGCCAGTTGTTGCTGGAAGAGCCTCCGGTACAGCTCGGTTGATCCGTCATCCGGATGAAGGAAGTAGATTGCAGCCGGGAGACGTTATGGTAGCGCCATCCACTGATCTAGGTTGGACGCCGTTGTTTGTAAAAGGCAGTGCGGTGATCATGGAAACCGGAGGTTTCTTATCACACGGGGCCATTGTGGCCCGTGAATACGGAATTCCCGCCGTAGTGAATATACCTGGAGTCATGCGAGTCATTAAAGAGGGCTGGAAGGTAGATGTCGATGGGGATGAAGGTAAAATATTTCTACATTTAACTAACAGATAACCAAGGTTTATTTCAACTCGATAGACTAAACGCCTTCTATGCATTGATGGAAGGTGTTTATTTTTCCTCCAAAGTTCGAGGTCATATTTTCAGTTATCGTCGGACTGTTCATAAAACAATATGATATAACTCCTGGTTATGAACCTGATGAAAAACAGGCATTTTAATTATGTTGGATAATGGAGTAAGATGGAATAAATGAAAAGGGGGGGCAATGAACTTAATTGAAAAAATCATTGCTGCCCATACAGGTCTCAAACAGCTAAACTGGTACAGATCGTTGATGAGAACCTTGATTATGTGATGACCTATAACGCTACAACTACCTTGGAGGAGTTAAACTATGAAAACAACACGTCTCAAAGACAAGTCAACTTTAGAAGACATCAGGAAGCGATTTGACAACGATGTTGATCGTTTCTCAAGCCTTGATACTGGACAGATTTCCACAGTTGATGCTCCGCTTGCTATGGAGTTAATTACCCAAGCTGCGGTTTCAAGTACTACAAATATCAGAAGAGTACTTGATATAGGCTGTGGAGCTGGCAACAACACTTTAAAACTTCTTCAGTGTGCCAGTCCCTTCGATTGTGACCTTGTTGACTTAAGTCAACCTATGCTCGACAGGGCACATACTAGGATTACGACGGCCAATTCGGGTGAAATCAGAACCTTTCAATGTGATTTCCGCATACTCGATTTACCAGACCAAAGGTACGATGTTATCTTGGCTGCTGCTGTCTTACATCACCTACGAGATGATCAAGACTGGGAAAATGTATTCCACAAGATATATAGATTGACAGCACCAGGAGGAAGTGTTTGGATTACGGATTTAGTATCCCATGAAACTAGACAAGTTCAAAAGATGATGTGGGATAGATATGGAGCATATTTGTCTTCAATTGGAGGAGAGGAGCATAAAAACAGGGTATTTTCATACATTGACAAAGAGGATTCGCCACGTCCCGTCACATATCAATTGGGCTTGCTTCGAAAAGTTGGATTTGACCATGTTGAACTATTACACAAGAATTCATGTTTTGCAGCTTTTGGAGCTATTAAAAGAGTCTAATAAGCCGCTAGCATGCTGCCTTTTGACGTTCTAATAATCAATGGAAAGCAAAAGAGCGAGTAACTCACCTAGAATGCCATGCACTTTAAAGATAAGGATTTACAGGTTCATGTACCGTCCGGAGCTGTCCCTAAAGATGGACCGTCAGCAGGAATCGCGCTCTTTATGGCCTTTGCATCGTTGATTACAGGTATTGCGGTGGGATGCGAAACTGGCCATGACAGGAGAAATTACCCTAAGAGATGTTGTTCTTCCGATTGGCGGATAAAAAAATTGTTAGCTGCAGATCGTGCCGGTATCACCAAGGTCTTGATTCCCAAAGATAATGTTACTGATCTCAAGGATATCATCCCAACTTCCGTCGTAGCCATTCGGGAAATATTGAAATATCTCCGGAAGTTGCTCATCAGATGCTTAATAACTCAGACGGAGATATAGAATTTATTGTTGCCTCCATGCCTACAAGCAAGGGAGATAGAGTAATCGCTGAATAAATAAAGGTCAATTGGTGGTGGTACATTTGCATGATGTGTATATTAGGAATATGGAAATTGCAGATTATGACTTAGTGATTGATTTGTGGAAAAGCACCGAAGGAATTGGCCTCAGCGAGGCAGATTCAAAAGAAAACATTCGATTCTTTCTTGAGCGTAATCACGGATTCAGCCTTGTGGCTCTCAAAGGCAATAAGTTAGTTGGAGCAGTTCTTGCCGGTCATGACGGGCGAAGAGGCTATTTACATCATCTTGCCGTAAGAAGGGAACACAGAAAAGAAGGTTTGGGAAGAAGATTGGCAGATGGTTGTCTGGAAAAGCTCAAGCTGGCCGGAATTGACAAGTGCCATATATTCGTGTTCCGGGAGAATAGCGTTGGCAAGGAATTCTGGAGTAAGATTGGCTGGCTGATAAGAGGAGATCTCCACATAATGTCTAAGCATATCTAAATATGTCAGCCGAAATTGGTGAAAATAACTAATGAAACAAACTTTAAACATAAGACACTAGGAGAAGGAAAATGGACAACATTATTAACGGACTGAATCATTTGATTGAAATACTCCCTATAAATGTCAGCAGGATAAGATCTCGTTAGATAAAGAAATAATTCTAAATGCCACAGAAGAGGTCATTCGCCGTTTCGGACCAGACAAAGCGAATATCTCTGACGTGGCAAAATCATTAAAAGTAAGCCACGCTGCTTTTATAGATATTACAATGGAAAAACAGCCCTGTGGAATGCCGTTACATTGTAAATCTTCTGTTAATAGGTCTTAAAAATTCCGATAAATGAATCCTGAAGTTTAAGATATGGCCGCCAATAAGGTGGTCATATCTTAAATAGGTGCTTATATTTAAATTTCTCGTCTCAATATTTACTCCATTTTGTATTTATAGCCAGCGATTCATCCAAATCAAGAAGTACTCTTATCATTTCCTCAGAAGCACCAATATGCTCTTTAATAGAAATATCATTTGAGCCGGCTCCTAATACACTTTGCATTACAAGTATATCGGGCGTCAATTGTTCTTTAATTTGTACATAAAGGTCCTCTAGGTATACACCTATTCTATCAACTTTATTGACAAAAATTAGGGTTGGAATTTTCAACTTCTGCAAGGTTTGAAATATAATCCGGGTTTGTACTGAATACCTTCCTTTGCTGAAATAACTAAAATAGCACCATCCAATACGCAAGGAGAACGCTCCACCTCGGCTATAAAATCCATATGTCCCAGAGTATCAATGATATTAACTTTTGTGTCAGCCCATTCGAAAGAAATCGTTGAAGATCGTATCGTAATGCTCATCCCTGTCTATTTTATAGACATAAGCACAAGGATTGCACAAAAGGGCCTATGCACGTATCTTCGGAGGAAGCTTGAAAATCCGTGATAATTTCACTATTGATGGTAAAGCAGAAGTTGTAAAGTTAAAAAGTCTTGAAACTTTTCGAAATGGAAAAATTAAGCAATGTATGATTTACAGCAATTGAGAGCTTCTATTGAACGAATCGATACAAAGAATAGTGAAACGATATTACATGGTAAAATTCCTGGAGAAACATCAAAGTCCTATCAAATACAGCTTATCTCCTATACTAATGGAAAAGGAGTTTTTTGACTAAACTTTGTGGTTATGATGTTTACATTGGGAAACTGTTAGATAGGAACAAAAAAGCAAATAGTTAGTTAATGGAATGGAAATATGTGAAGTAGTTAAGCGAATCTTTCCCGGATGGTTTGAAAGGAATGCCCTCCGCCTGCCGGGCTTTGGAATACTCGTTTGAAACCCGCTGAACTGTCTTTCTGTTTT
>NZ_AGAF01000148.1 GCF_000224515.1 Desulfosporosinus sp. OT
GAAAACGCTCCTCGGGCCTAGCCTAACCCAAGGAGCGTGTACAAAAAGCTACAAGATTTTACTTAAGAACGCCTGTGTACGGGAATTCTTAGGATGAGCAAAAACCTCGTTGGGCTCTCCCTCCTCCATAATAACACCCTCATCCATGAAGATCACTCGATCACCAACTTCACGGGCAAATCCCATTTCATGAGTAACGGCAACCATGGTCATCCCTTCACGAGCTAAATCCTTCATTACGGCAAGAACCTCTCCAACCATCTCCGGATCCAAAGCGGAAGTGGTCTCGTCAAAAAGCATGATCTTCGGTTTCATCGCCAATGCCCGGGCAATCGCGACCCGTTGTTGTTGCCCACCAGAAAGACGATCCGGGTATTCGCCCGCTTTGTCGGATAAACCAACTTTTCCCAAAAGATCTAAACCAATCTTTTCGGCTTCCGCTTTATTCATTTTACGAACAATCTCTGGAGCAAGTACAATATTTTGAAGTGCTGTCATATGCGGAAAAAGATTAAAACGCTGGAACACCATGCCTACTTCTCGGCGAATTGCATTAACATTAATCTCAGAGTTAAGTGGAATCCCATCAACGATAATTTCTCCACTTGTCGGCTCTTCCAGTTTATTTAGACAACGCAAGAAGGTGCTCTTGCCCGAACCACTTGGGCCAATGACAACGACAACTTCTTTTTCTCGAATATGGCAATCAATCCCTTTAAGCACTTCGAGCTTACCATAGGATTTATGCAAATTCTTAACGTAAATCATTTTTCCCCAACCTCCTCTCCGTATAGGCAACCCATTGGGAAATCAACTGGGTCATTAAAAGATAATACAAGGCAACCGCTATATACATAGGAATAGGTTGAAACGTTCGCCCAGCAATAATTTTCCCGCTATAAAAAAGCTCTTGAATCGCAATGATCGATAACAGAGACGAATCTTTAAGTAAGGCAATAAACTCGTTGCCTAAGGGTGGAATTACTCGCTTAAACGCTTGGGGAAGGATTACGTAGCGCATGGATTGGCTATGGTTCATCCCCAACGAACGCGCCGCTTCCGATTGCCCACGATCAATTGATTGAATCCCCGCCCTAAATATTTCAGCAATATAGGCTCCAGAATTCAGACCCATTGCCAAAACCCCTGCAAAGTACTGATAGTTATCCGGCAGAGTCTCCCAATGAAAAAGTCTTGGGACTAAAAAATAAACTAAAAAGATTTGAACTAACAATGGGGTCCCTCTAAAAAAATCAATATAAGCAATAGCAAGCGCCCGTAAAACTTTAATTTTGGATAAACGCGCTAAAGCCATAATGAGACCAATAACAACCCCGATTGCAACTGCACCGGCTGTCAGTTCCAAAGTAAGAAGAGCTGCTCTATTCAGTACAGGGATGCTATCCAGGGCTGCCTTCCAATTCATTTCCACAGAAAATCCTCCTAGCTTTTCATTGCATAAAATGATAAGAACATTTTTCAATCGTTAGAATTCTTTTGTTTTTCTTACCACTGCCTGAAATTATACATTTTAGGACAAATTTATACAAGCCAAAAAACGTCAGAAAAGAACTTCCATAATTTTTCTAGCGTAGTCGTACCGTCAGTGAAAACAACAGGAAGAAAATTTCATATTTAGTTTCAATGGCCAATTTCCGCGATCAATTTTCTCCTCAAGAACTTAGTCTGCAATATGAAAAAAGAAGACACTTAATCAAAGTGCCTTCTCTCATAGAAGGGTCAACTAGCTAATATCAAAAACCTCTTAGAATTTCGGTGCATCTACTTTAAACCACTTCTTATAAATCTCATTGTATTTCCCGGTATCGATTAATTTCTTTAAAGAGGCGTTCATTTTAGCGCCCAACTCTTTATCATCTAATTTCATGCCTATTCCGTAAAATTCTGCACCTGAATTTGCATCCACTGATTCAATTTGAGCACTTGCATTTTGTGCTTGGAACCAAAGTACTACTGGAGCATCTGCCACAACAGCATCTACGCCACCATTCAGAAGATCGTTGAGAGCGTCGGGTGTCGTATCATATTTTTTAGTTGCCATTCCTAGTTTCTCAACTGCAAATTGTCCCGTTGTATTGAGTTGGACCCCGATCTTTTTGCCTTTCAGGTCTGCCAATGATTTAAAGTTGGCTCCCTTTTTCATTGCAATATACTGAGTACTTTTAAAATACTTGTCACTAAATTGAATAGTCTTAGCACGTTCATCTGTGATCGTCATAGCTGAAATGATCGCATCATATTTCCCGGCCTGTAAAGCCGCAATCAAACCATCAAAAGAACATGTCTCGATATTCACCTTAGAATATCCCATATCTGCTCCAAGAGCATTGATGAGCTCAATATCAAACCCTGTCGCTTGCTGCTTCTCATCCATGAACTCGAATGGTGCGTAAGCAATATCTGACCCTACCTTCAGAATCTTTTCCGCGGGTGCAGGAGTAGGAGTTGGTGCACTGGCATTTCCGCAGCCAGCAAGTGCCAAGAGACTTAAGCTAAGTAATCCGCTTAAAACAAGACGAAACTTTGGTTTAAACATGTTTATCCCCCTTTTTCATTGGATGAACGCAGCATACTCTTTATACAAGCTTTAGTGTATGATGAATTAGCCCATCCATCTATTTTTCTAATTATACATACTTATAAATATTTATGGAAGCCATTTTTCTCTATTTTTCATTCTATTTCATGCTTATTTTTCAAGCGCGGGTCAAAACATCTCTTAAACCACCTTCAGCGCAATTTTTAATCCCACTTCTTTCAGGAAAATCGTAATACCAGAGCAAAACAATTCTCTCCAAAAGTGTGCACAAAATAGTATCATTTATCCCCCAAAGTTACGCACAGGAGCCTGTGGATAGTGTGGATAAGTCTTAAAAATCTACTGCTTTTCACAATAGAACTGTGGATAACGTTGTTGAAAGAATGTTTTATCGATAGTTATTAACAAATACAGAAAAAAGCATTGGCCGACCTCGAGTCAACCAATGCTTGTCATGTCAAATAATTTAATTCAATACCTGAATTAATATTGCTCGCGAGCTGGACGATGGTGTTGATAGCACTCACGGCAGTATACTGGACGATCGGATGTCGGTTGGAAAGGAACTTGTGTTTCCACTCCGCAGTCCGCACAAACAACCGTAAACATTTCACGTGATCTTCCTTCTTGGGAATTACGGTTTGCTTTGCGGATGTTGCGGCATTCGCGGCAACGTTGTGGTTCATTTTCGAATCCTTTTTCAGCGTAGAATTCTTGTTCTCCGATTGTGAAAATAAAAGTTGCTCCGCAGTCTTTACATACTAGATCTTTGTCTTCAAAGGCCATGAAAGATATTCCCCTTACGTAAAAAAATGTAATAGGCTCTGCCCATCCAATAGTAATTATAACGCTAATCACACAAAGGCACAAGTTTTTTTTCGAGTCCAGCTGCCAAACACAGGCCATAAATTGCTTGAACTCCACTTTCGCGCAGAGTTTCTGCCACGGCTTCTAACGTAGCTCCGGTTGTTGTTACATCATCCACCAGCCATATGCTCCGCCCTTTAATCTTCTCTGGTTGTTGCACTTCAAAGGCACCTTTCAGATTATGCAAACGTTCTTGACGTGAAAGGGAAACTTGAGACGATGTTGATGCGATCCGTTCAACTCCGCAGAGAATTGGTAATCCTAATTGCCAGTGTAACACGGAGGAAATGACCTCCGCCTGATTAAAACCTCGTTCTGCCATACGCGATGCATGCATAGGGACCGCCACTACACCATCGACGACAGGAAGCTGACTAATCGCCCAATCGGAAAAAGGGCGAGCAATCTCCATTAAGCGCCGAGGATGTGCTTTGAACTTTATTTCTTGAATAAATTCCTTTAATCCTCCGGCATAATGACCCCAAGCTGTAATCTGATCAAGATGCTTAGGACCCTTTCCAGCCTCACAATCCAGGCAGTGTATTTTCTCTGAGAGAATCAACTTTCCACATCCCCTGCAGCGCCCGAGCTCCGGATGAAGATACTCTGTTGTACAGGCTGGACAAATTACACCCTGCTCCTCGCCACAAAATATACAAGCTTGTTTGTCTACATACCATAAAGCTCGCGTGATCTTTGCCGCTTCTATCCCGAGGTCTCTCAATACTTTTACCCTCCCGCTGAATCTGCGTTAATAAGCCCTAATTCCATGGCATGTCTGTTTTGCTCCTTAATCCACAAAACTGCAGTTTTCATGGCCGGTGTCCTTCGCTGAGAAACAAAAACGACCTTTCCCTCAGGACTTTCTCGAGTTCGCCCCACCCTTCCAGCCATTTGTACCAAGGCACGCTCATCAAATACAGGATGGTCTGCCGCGAGAACCACGACTTGTATCCTTGATAACGTGATGCCTCGCTCCAAGATCGTCGTACTTACAAAAAGATCAAACTCTCCCTGACGCAAGCGCTCAAGTTTCGCGGAACGCCCTAAGTCTGAACTGTAGCTACCGTCAACACACCAATCTGGAAAACGTCTTTGAAAACATTTGATCCACGGTTTGATCCAAGAGATCTTGGGGACAAATACCAAAACAGGTCCCGCTGCCCTCAAGGTATCAATTTGCGATGCCCATAAATCTGCGCAGCTGTAAGACTCTAGAGGATGACGGGATCTTTCCCAACTGGGAACCGGCAAGGGGGTTCGATGGTGCCGTGCCGGAAGTCGAATGAGTCGTATCTTACCTTGTTGAACACCCACTAATCCTTCCGGGGAGGGCGTTGCCGTCATGTAAATTATCTTACCGTTTGGACGCAAGGCATGCTTCAGTCCCCATTCCAAAGCACGGCTCCCATGATAGGGAAAGGCATCCATCTCATCCATGAAAACCACATCAAAAGCTCGCCAAAATCTTAATACTTGGTGGGTGGTCGCCAGGACCATCCCTCCGCCTTGAAATTTAACCAGGGTTGTCCCTGTCAACACTTGCAACGGATAGTCCGGAAAATCCCGTCTCAGCCTCGGTTCAATGTCCTTAACGACATCTTGGCGGGGCGCAGCAAATAGTACCGATTTTCCCCTCTCTAGAGCCCAAGCTGCGGATGGGAAACACACTTCAGTTTTCCCGGCTCCACACGCTGCCCAAAGAAGTGCCGTCTCTTCCGAAGCATCTTTAATGAATTCAAGCACTTGTTCACTCGCTAAACGTTGTGCCTCTGTTAAGGTCCAGTGTGGCCGAAATAGAACCTCAGAAGGGCCGTCTAAGAGTGGACGTTGATCTCGAAAAAATACGTCTAGTGAAGTGCTCGGCCCGATACTCTCACAACTTTGACACGTTGCGGCCATTCCTTGAAGGCCGGGCCACACTTCCAAGTTTGTCTCTCCACAACGTTGACACTGCCAGCCTCTGCCGTGCGACTTCACCGCAGGAACCCACTGCGCACTGCCTTGTTCAACACTGGAATGGGCTAGCCTGATGATTTCTCTCTCTTCTAGCTTGAGCTCTCTGGCCAGGCTACGCAGGTCACTGCACGAAAGTTGCCTTCCTAGTACTAGTCGATTAAACATATTCCTGACTTCATAATATCGTTTCTCATCCAATCGGTCTGAACAACCAGCAACTGAAGCAGGGCTAAGTTCCTGCCAGGTGAAGTCCTGGGTGTCCCAGCCTAAAGCTCTGATTATTTTAAGGATCTCAAGTTTTCTATCCCTTCGCTTTGGCCCTTTGTGCAGAAAATTAACGAGTTTTCTCCGATACAAACGCTCCTGAACGATCTGGATAGTCTCTAAAGAGAGGGGTTTACTGAGATAACTAAGAACATCAGAATTCAGCTTGTCCATTACCTGAAACGGACAAAAACTAACGTTACCGTCTTCTTTTAACGTCAAGAAGAATTGCATAAGTATCCCCTCTTCATTTTAATCCCCATAGCAGTTACACTCTACTTCACAACAAACTCTGGAAAGGGGGCACTCGTCAATCTCAATTTCTGGGAACCGCTTTTGAAGACAGGCTAGATATAAATCTTTCTGCTTAGTGGCTACGCCTTGATGGATGCGAACTTTAATCCATAAAGGTACCTTGAATTTCTTCTGCATCCTAGGCAAGGCCATTCGGAGATGCCAAAAGTCTTTTTCTAACTCGCTGTTTTCTGAGCCTAAGTAACAAACATAGTTTAGACTATGTGTCTTATTGCCACACTCTCTCTGCCATGCCCCAATAAGAATCTGCCATTTAAGTGGAATATTCCATTCCAAACTCGAATTAGTTCTCCACAAAAGAATTCCTAAGCACAACACGACACCTAGTAAAAACATCAGCCACTCCCCCTCACCCACAACCTATGTTCCGGGTAAGAGTTGCGTGAGTTGTCTCTGCCGAGCATATTCAACCAGAAGTTTGATATGTTGGGAAGGTTCAAAATCCTGATATCCCTTCCAGAGGAATCGATCCTCTTCCGATAGTATAGCTGCTCTTCCCTCAATTTTCTGGGGTATACCTTCGACCCAGAGATAGAGCGGAACTGCCTTTTCAGGGTGCGTACGACGCTGTGCCTCAGCTGCATTCCAAACTACTGACTGGGCCCATTCATACGCTTCTAAGTTAAATGGTTGCCAACGAAGTACCTCCTCTACAGCTTGCACCCCTGTATCTGTGTTTCCACTCTTTAATAGGGACTCTGCCTGCTCGCGTCGCACACTGGTTTGTGTTTGATCCCAGTTCAAGCTCATATTCCAAAGGGCAATGCTTCGAGCAGGATCCTGTGCACGACCAAGACGTGCCTGTGTATTCCAAGTCTTCTCTTTCTCGAGCAGTATTGGATTCAAAAGTACACTCCCAGTAACCAGACACAAAAATAGACTTATGAAGAAGAATAATCCCTTGCCCCTCAGTTTTGGAACTAATTTTTTCCACTTTGGAACAAGAGAATGAGGCGGTTTTTCTCTATTTTGAATGCTCCCAAAAATAAGCCAAAATAGAACACCTAAAGTCCCGAAGGAAAAATCAGCATCCACCAAACTATGTAATCCCAAAAAGAGTAATGCTCCCCATGCTCGAATTTTAGCTGTATATCCATCGACTCCCTGCGACGATATGGACGGCACAGATTTCTTAGCCCAAGTCTGCCATACCTGGCCTAAGGTAAAAGCACTCCACATAACCATGCTTAAAGTTCCGATAAAACCTTGGTTTAATAAAATATGAATAAAACTCGAATGAGGATCTGCTGTCCAGTATGGAAAACGTTGAACCGTGGGAAAGGCCATCCACCCTCCGGCTCGTGGAATCCCTCCTGAGTCCCAAGCTAAGCGTAACCCATCCTTAAAGTAGACGAGCCGTTCTTGCCAACTCGCTGATGAAAAGCTCCAGGACGTTAGGTTCCCCCAGGCGAGTCTATTAGTACGTAGCACGAGTGCTGTCCCAACTACCCCCAGCAGAATTACCCATAGTCCTCTTATTTCCATGCTCGTTATTTTCCTATTAACAGAGTTTAAAATTCGGCTGAATCCACGCGCTTTAACCTTGTCTACAGTTTGACGGTTTCTAACCTTTAATAAAAATTGCCCTATAAAAACTGCCAAAAATATTCCCACTCCAGCGCGCGATCCCGTGCCTAAGAGTGAAATTCCTAGGAAGATTGTCTGAACTGGCTTCCTACACGGACAAAACAAAAGAACTGCTCCTAAAAAAGCTGCTGTGGCATTGGGGTAGCCAAAGACTGAACTTAATCTCCCCGCCACTTTGCTCACCCAAGGCAGCCAGCCAATAATAGCCACAACAATCGCCAGCCATTCGGTATATTGTACCAGATGTTTTTTGGCAATATCATCCGCAGAAATCCCCACCCCCAGCCTATAAACAAACCATAGGATTCCCCAGCGTAGAGTTTCAATAAATCCGTCCTTGACTTTCACGGGATGAACTATTCCTACCACAGAAAAAAAGAGCATTCCCAAAAACAAAACATCTGTCAGACCAAAGGCAGAAGACATCTCTGTTACGTGATTAGACTTCGACAAGGTAGCCTGCAAAGCATACACTGATAAGGCAAAGGCAAAAAAAACCCATTCCTGTGAAAAGAAAAGACCGTGGGCCACAAGGCTTAGGGTTAAAAAAAGAGCTAGGATGCGTGCTGTGTTGCTCCTAGCTCTGCTGACTTGCTGTAAAGTTGTCCCGATCACAGGGTAGGTGTCTTCCTCTCCAGGAAGAATTTAAGGGTGCCTTCTGCAACCAGCGTTTCTCCGACATACGCTTTACCTTGGGCAACACCAAACGTTTTTCGCAGCTTTAGAAGTTCCACTTCCAAGCGCAGCTGATCTCCGGGAATCACTTGCCGCTTAAACTTAACGTCATCTAAACCGGCAAACAATCCCAAGTATCCAGCATACTCTGGCATCTTAAGGATGACCACACAGCCGACTTGGGCCAGTGCCTCCATGATCAGAACTCCCGGCATAATCGGATGCCCTGGAAAGTGGCCCTGAAAAAACGGTTCATTGGCTGACACATTCTTTATTCCGACCGCTCTTTTCCCTTCCTCCAATTCTATGATACGATCTACCAGAAGAAAGGGATAACGATGCGGGATAATCTCTTGGATCTCTTGGCTTTGTAACACTAGTACTCCTCCTTATAACTCGATGCTCGAAGCTTGATGCACGATGCTCGAAAGTCAAATATTACGTTTCTCGCCCTGCGCATCGCGCTCCACTATTTACTTGCAGATATGAATCAGTCTGGCTATGATTAGAGTAATTCATTTTTCCTACTCGCTAACTAGTATAACCAAGTTTAAGGCTGAAGGGAAGATAAGAAAATCGTGGAAAACTACAAAATTTTACATATTATAGGTGGGGGAGAAATTGGTGGGGCTGAACAGCATGTATTATCTTTGCTTAATGGTTTAAATGGGTCTCGTTTTTCCCCTCATCTGGCCTGCCTTACACCCGGGCCTTTTGCAGCCCTTGCCCGTGAAAGCAATATCTCAACTCGAACCTTCCCCATGCACTTCCCTATAGATCTATCCCCAATGCCCGGTCTCCTGCGTTGGGCTCAGCATAAAGGGATAAATCTTATTCATACTCATGGTTCCAGAGCAAATCTTCTAGGCCGCCTTGGCGCAAAATGGTTAGGACTCCCCTGTTTGACTACGGTGCATAGCTCCCTTGCCCATGATTATCTTTCACCCTGGTCTGCTCGCCTAGCTTTAGGACTAGACCGCCTTACCCTGCCCCTGACGTCTGGGATTATCACTGTATCTGAACATTTAGCACAAGAAGTCGCGTCAAGAGGCGGTCAGAACATAGAGACAATTTATAATGGCCAATCTCCCCTGGCGTTTAATGATCCAGCAAATTCTCGCCACCAGTTCCGCAAAGAATGGAAAATCCCATCTGATGCACTTGTCGTTGGATCTATTGGACGACTCCATCCTACAAAAGGACATACTTATTTGATTAAAGCTGCGATTCAACTGCGCTTAAAGTTTCCAAACCTTCATCTTTTGCTCATTGGAGACGGTCCCTTTCGCCAGGCTCTGGAATCTGAACTTAGCCATAACCTGATTCCCTATACTTTGACTGGCTACCTCCCCCGCGCCTACGATGCACTTCCAGCCATGGACCTTTTTGTCTTGCCCTCGGTCAGCGAAGGCATGGGATTAGTCCTTCTTGAAGCAATGAAAGCCGGAGTTCCTATAGTGGCTAGTTCTGTTGGAGGAATTCCGGAAGTCGTTCGCGCTGGAAAAGATGGATTGCTCGTTCCTCCAGGGGATGTGGCTGGGTTCACAAAAGCATGTGCTTCTATAATTGAAAACCCAGATTTAACAAAGTCCCTTGTTCTCTCCGGCCATGACCGCTGGCCCAAGTTTTCTATTGAAACTATGGTTCGAGAAACCGAACAAGTTTACACCCGCTTGCTTGATAACTTCACTCGACCCATCAAAAGAGAAGAATGCTTCAAATGACGATAACAAGAGGAGTTGAGCGAAATCGCTCAACTCCTCTTGTTATCGACCTGGTGTTCGTCTCTAGCGCTCTTGTCATTCATTTTCCCCTTATCTTGACGCTCAGGAATTTTATAGACAGGAATTACCTGATGCCTAGTATTCCAGGGATCAGGTATAGGTGCTAGGACTGGAACGTTGTCGTTGTCCTGCTCTTTTGTTCGCTTCATCCCTTTATTCACACTGTTCTTAGTTGCATCCGATTCTTTACTCTGTGCTTGACCATGTCCTTTTCCCTTATTATTTTCCTGGTCCTTCTGCCAATTCTTAGTTTCCTCTTGCTCCTGCTCTTTACCGTTATCTCTCCCTCCATTAGGAATCTTGAGCAGAGAGGATGGTTTATTGGTCAATCCTGAATCTTGCTTCGAAGCCCCTGACCTACGCGGTGAACCAGTTTGAGGCTCTTTCTTCGCTACCTTGATTTGCTCTTGAACCTGTGGGTTTTCTAGTAACCTAACCCGTTCTGATGTATCTTTTAGTTTTAGTTTATCCGATTGTGTTACGACCCCTGCCTTTTGAGCTGTCTCCCATAGTCCATACTCCCCTAATGACAAATCTCCCTTTTGCGCTAACTCTCGATCCTGAGGAGTAAGAGGGAAGACCGCAACTTGAGGTGTCAACCCTTTTTTCTCAACTGTCTCTGTAACCCATGAAGTAATTTGAGTTTCGTTGAGTTCCTTAGGCATTTGATCTAAGGTTTTATCACTCATCGGCGAATATCCGACCATAACCCACCGCTGCTCAGAGTTAAGATATTTTTGATCAAAGGCCTCGGTAACTATTTGTTCTAAAACCTCATCAATTGGTTTACCCGTTAAGTCAACACGACTTAGCATACGCTTTGCATCCTCATTCTGCGTGTTAAACTTTAATAAGTGACCTTGGGCATCCAGAGTAAATTGCACACTAGGATTAATATCAACTGAGAGCATCGCTACAGCGGTTGGCGTTTGATATAGGTTCCACCCCAAGAGAGCAACAAAAATCAAAAGAAACATCGCTGCAACTCCAGCCCATAGGCGTAACCCCCTAAAAAAATCTCTCGCGTTATGTTGGATTTCTATTTCTTCACCCACCTCAGCAAGGAGCCGACTGCGGATTTTGCGAAAGCTTCCGTCCGTTCCCAAAACAGTGTAATGCAAATCGGACTTTTCTATCACTACAGCTTTCATTTTGCTCATCCCTTTGCCTTCCTTTCCTGAGGGAGTACATATTCGCGCAAATAAACATAGTCATATTGATTAGCAATAAGTAAAGCAACCGCTAAAATGTACTTTCTTCCCCGTTCTAGTACCTTCGGGTGAATTTTAGTTTTCAAAGCTAATGCTTGCATGGGGACCTTCCCCTTTCGTTCAACCTGAAGCCACAACTCAGGGTCACTGGCTAATTCTCGAGCCGCAGTGAGTAGCGTTTCTCGAGAATCCCGATGTTTTGGGGAAGCCGCAACCAGGTCCTGAAAGGTAAGCTGTAACTTTGCCAAGGCTTTAGAGAATTGTTCAATTTCTGCTGCCCGTTCGCTGTTCTGCTCTTGCTCCCGAAATTCATCTAAACCAAGATGGACATCAATTCCACGTCCAACGTCCTCTTGATCCAGAGAGATTGCCTGCCTCAAGCGCTGCCTGCGATAATAATCAATCAACCGTCGTTTCATTAAAACCCGTGCATAGGCTAAAAATGGTACACCTTTATCCAATTCAAATAGATCGATCGCTTCATTGAAAACGATCAGCGCTTCTGATAATTCGTCATCTTTACCCCATTCTAGAGAACGATAACACGCCTGGCTCGCCACATGACGAATAAACGCCTGAGATTCAGCCAAAAACCCTTCTCGGGCTTCTAGGTCCTCTTTCAAGCGCTGCCACGTCCATTGTTCTTCCCATACTGGCATGCTTACTTCCCCCTACTCTCCAATACGAAGCAGATTCTCCCTTTTAGGGGGTCTTCTGAAAGAATCTCTGCCAAAGCACCTTAAATACAAAGCGTGGTAGAACCGTTTGCCGTTTCCAACGCCAAGGCTCTTTCCACAAGCGATAGAGCCATTCAACATGAAGATCTTGGATGCGTTTTGGCGCACGGACCACTGTTCCAGCTAACGCATCGAAACTTCCTCCAACTCCAATACTCACACTTGCCAATCGTGGATGTTCAGAAATCCAATATTCCTGACGGGGAGCGCCTAATCCGACGAACAAGAGATCAGGTCGAAAGCGGCGTATTTCTTCTAACACATGAGGCTCTTCTTCAGAGTTAAAGTAACCATGCCAAGCTTTACATACAATCTCAGGGTATTCACTGGAAACTCGATACATTGCCTGTTCGGCTACTCCTGGTTTTCCTCCTAGAAAGAAGAGTCGCCATTTCCCCGCATTAGAGACTGGAAATAAAGCTTGAACTAAATCAATCCCAGTTACCCGTTCATAAACAGGAGTTCTTAACCTCCGGGCAGCCCAAACCACCCCAATTCCATCGGCTGTTACAATTTCTGCGGAGTTAATTAGTTCCCTTAGTCGAAGATCTCGGATTGAAGCATAGATCATTTCAGGATTAGCCGTAACCACTCGTATCGGCACCTGACTCGCTATCGCTTGACCGATCTGCTCTACTGTCTCTGGCATGGAATAGGTATCTACGGTTATCCCCAGAATATTGACCCTCATAAATTGACCTTCCCTTTCTGAGTCACTGTCTTTGACAGTTCGTACTTGCTCCCTTGAGAGAGGAAGTGTCTTAGCATCTACGGCACGAAAGTATGCGTCAGCTGCTCTGTGCCTTCGGCGATACTCTCCACCGGAGACTATCGTGATCGACACGCTCCATTGCTATTCACTTGTCGCTAAGGCCAAAACGCAAACCCTCTGGGCTGTCCTGGTCGAATGCTATGCCATTCTTGGCGCATTCGACACTAGGAACATCCTTGTTCCGTCGCATGTGTGTCGCTCCTTGCCATCCAAGAAGGCTAATACGTGCGAAGACAGTGTCTTCGGGCACCGCGACATCAGTCCATCCATGGACAAGTCCCGTTGCGTTTCTTAACGCCTTATCGTCTGCGCTCATTGACGCAATCCCACTAAAGTGCTCTCTAAGCTAAGAAACTTCCTCTGTGCTGGGGTCGACGGGGTTCGGAACCTGAAATCAAATAGGGGACAGTTCTAACTTTCTGCTCCAAGAGCAGTTGTAAAATTAATTGAGAAAGTCCAAGGATAACAACCCTTACCCGAACAGATTCTCTATTCGGATTAGAACACTATCCTCGGACATTTCAAGTTTATATTTAGGATTCTAGCGCCATCCTTTTATTTAAAACATCCGTTTAATACCTTGCCTGTACCCAAGGCCACACTGGATATTGGATCTTCGGCTATGCTAACCGGCAATCCAGTCTCTCGGGACACACGCTGGTCAAAGCCATACATTAAGGCTCCTCCCCCAGTCATTACAATTCCTTTGTCAAGAATATCCGAGGCTAACTCAGGAGGGGTACGTTCTAAAACTTCTTTCACTCCAGCGACAATCGCCTCTATGGATTCCTCAAGGGCAACAAAACACTCTTGAGAATTGACTTTGACTGTTTTAGGTAAACCTGTAATCAAATCCCTACCGCGAACATCAATGAACGCCGCTGGACGGCCCTCAGGTATTGCTGAACCCACCGCCATTTTAATTTCTTCAGCAGTACGTTCTCCGATCATGAGATTATGTTCACGGCGTATATACCGAGTAATAGCTTCATCAAATTTATCTCCACCAACGCGAAGACTACGTTTAGCTACTATGCCATTAAGCGAGAGCACCGCAATATCTGTTGTGCCCCCACCAATATCTACGACCATACTTCCGGTTGGACCAAAAATATCCAACCCCGCGCCCAAGGCTGCAGCATATGGTTCTTCTACCACTTTTACATCTTTGGCTCCAGCCTGATATGCTGCCTGCTTAACTGCTCGTTGTTCTACTTCTGTTACTCCTGAAGGAATACAAACTACAACACGAGTTTTGAAAAAAGGCCAGCGCTTGGCGCCCGCTTTCTCCAGAAAATATTTTAACATTAGCTCCGTGGTCTGATAATCAGCGATCACACCATCACGCATCGGACGTACGGCGACAATATTCCCCGGTGTTCGCCCGATCATTAACCGTGCTTCTTCTCCTACAGCAATTCGTTTATTGGTATTACGGTCAATGGCGATTACAGAAGGCTCATGTAACACAATTCCTTTTCCTTTAGCATAAACCAAGACACTAGCTGTTCCCAGATCTATTCCTAAATCTATTCCAAACATTGATGGAGATACCCCTTTCGTCATCATAGCTTGTCCAATTATATATGTTTATATAAACAAATAGCACAATCTCCCTCGCGGGAGATTCGCTATTATTTGTTAGTACTAAAATCATTCGTGATAAAATCTCTAATCCCTTTTTGCTTTTCAACTTTTTTGGCATTCTTCTACAAATTTCTTATGCTGATCACATTCTAAATTTCGTTTTTAATTTTCCTGGTATTTTTTCCGGGTCGCCTCGCCTCCTCGAATATGCCGTTCGGCCTTATTGGTCTCAAGAATATGCTTTACTTCCATGGACAGTTTCTCATTTACCAGGGGTAGTCGTTCAGTCACATCTTTATGCACCGTCGATTTCGAAACACCGAAAACATCAGCCGTTTGCCTCACCGTTGCACTCGATTCCAATATGTAAGTCCCAATATCGAGCACCCGTTTGCGTATATATTCTTGCACACAGAGCCCTCCTTCGTCCACAAGCGTACTACATTTATATGCATACTCGATAAAAAAAGACATCCATAAAAGGATGTCCTCATTTGGTAAATACTGTGTTGTTTATCTTAAGACCGCAATTTATAAATAATAACCTACTAGGGCCTTTGCACTTCATTATCATGCCATACTTCGTAATGAAGTTGCGTACGATCATTTTGTCCTTCTGCTCCTGGGAAGAATCCAACCTGTCCAAGCGCCCCTTGATTCACTACTATCTCACCCACATGCACACGAAGATTATCCAACCCCCCATAAGTGACCAACCAACCTTCACCACAGTCTAAAGTCACTTGCTGACCTAAGATTGGGTCTAATCCTATAGAAACAACTTTCCCTCCATGTGTTGCTCGGATTACTGTCCCTTCTGGTTCTGCGTAGTCCACACCGGCATGAAAGATGTAACTCTCAAGAGTTTCTGAATAATAGCTCCCTACATCGCGCAAAATTTTCCCCTGCACTGGACTGGGGAAATCCTTAATACTCCAATTTTTTTCACCCATGTCTGTCGGTTCATGCACAAGCCTTAATCCTTCCGAGGGTTCTTGAGCCTTTACAGAACCTGCAGAAACGTCTGCCTGAGTATCCACAGTCGTTCTTTGTATCGTTTGAGTTTGGTTACCTTCTGAGACGGCTTGGGTTGTCTGACTTGGCAACTTGGTTGCTCTCTCTTGGATAGAGATTGATGAGGAACTTAGATATCCTTTAAATATTATTAGACCACTCACTAAAAGAGTTGCGCTCCAGACCAAGATCCAACCTTTAGACCTTTTCCAATAATTCACTCGACTCACCTCAAATCTAGCCTTGCCGAATGCCGCAACTTTTAGACGCCTCTTCTCAATGAAACAATTTCATAAATCTCTAACGCTTATATCCTAACGCCATAAGCTTTGTACCCGGATAATAATGAGCCAGAATCTCTTCAACTTTCTTATTTTTTTTAGCCAAATCATTGGCTCCCCATTGCGACATCCCTACTGCGTGCCCATTACCATATGCTGTTATAATTAAGCGCTCAGGTTGAACAACCCATTCGATATCTGTTGAGGGGAGTCCAAGTAACGTTCTGAGCTGAGTTGCGAGATATACTTTGCCTAACAAACGTACGCTCTTGACTCTTCCGACCGTCGTTCGGCTTAATACTTGAATATCTTCAGAATTCATAGACTGTGGAGATCCCTTGATTCCTAATTTCTTGTACAACTCTGTTGGCGTAAAACCAAAGCTTTTTATATAACGCTCTAAATTTTCTTCACCTGAACTAACATTTTGCAGATATGGACGAGGCGAACTCCACACCTCCTCAGATCGCTCGGTTGGCTTTCTTCCGCTACTGCTATGATAAAAGGCATCGATATATTCACCATTGGCAACGAGAACCTGGCCGCGCGTTTCACTCACTGCTTTTTGCAATCTGCCTCGATACCGCCAGTAATTAAACCATCCCCATTTGGCCTTCATTTGTGTGTCCGACAACCAAGCTTGGGTTTGAACCGTTGTATCAACATCATATCCAATATCTGAACTATTTTTTTGGCCTAGTCGCTTTGCTGCATAGGTTCGAGCCGCGACTGCCTGAGCTTTTAAGGCTTCAATCTCAAATTCTGCAGGCATCTCTGCAGCAACAACCCCTAAGAGATAGTCCTCCAGTGCTATTTTTACCACTTCCCCGCTAGGCATTAATATACGAATTTGTACATCATCGGTTATGACCTTCTCTTTCTGCCAACGTAAGATACTCCACGGAATTACAAATACAATACAAAGCGATAATGCAATGAGCCATACCCATTCTTTTTTCATTTGATCCTCCTGCGGTACAAGCATTTTGCTTAAATCTATGCAGAAAAGGTAAAGAATATGGCAGTCAAAGGGTACAAAAAGGACAAGGAATAGTTTAATCTGTTCCTTGTCCTTTTTATTGCCTCTATATTTTCTCATACATAATTAAGTAATTTCTAAAGATGCACCGCCACTTCGCCCACTCTCTATTTCTCACGAATAATTTCAGCACCCAAACGAGATAGTTTTTCCTCTACCTTCTCGTAACCCCGATCAATATGGTGAATTCCGCGAATACCGGTCGTCCCTTCCGCAGTCAATGCAGCCAGTATTAATGCGGCTCCGGCCCGCAAATCAGTTGCAGTCACTGGTGCCGCATTCAGACGTTGTATCCCATGAACAATGGCACTACGCCCTTCGATCTTGATATCTGCTCCCATTCGCTTAAGCTCATCCACATGCATGAAGCGGTTCTCGAAGACTGTTTCTGTGAATAAACCCGTACCGTTTGCCCGTGTTAGAAATGCCATAAAGGGAGCTTGAAGATCCGTCGGAAATCCTGGATGAACCTGAGTTTTAATATCCACTGCATTATAGATACCATTTCCGCTAATACGAATTCCGTCGTCTTCTTCAGACATGCGAATTCCTGCCTCTTCCATTTTGGCAATCAGAGGCTTAAGATGATCCGCAATGACATTTTGAACTAACACATCTCCACCAGTTGCAGCTGCCATAAGAAGATAGCTGCCCGCCTCAATCCGATCGGGAATAACCGTGTGTGTGGTGCCGTGAAACTCACGAACACCTTCAATATGAATGATACTCGTACCTGCCCCACGCACTTTGCCACCCATTTCATTCAAAAATGTTGCCAAATCCACAATTTCCGGCTCTTGCGCAGCATTTTCTATAAGTGTCGTCCCTTGGGCCATTGCGGCAGCCATCATAATATTTTCCGTAGCTCCCACACTTGGATAATCTAAGTAAATTCGAGCTCCTTTAAGCCCTTTAGACGTAACATCTAAGAACCCATGATCCATTTTGACTTCTGCACCTAGAGCTTCTAATCCCTTTAAATGCCAATTTATAGGGCGAGACCCTATGGCACACCCACCTGGATGAGAGATACGCACATGCCCTTTACGAGCTAGGAGTGGACCCATAGTGACAATAGACGCTCTCATTTGAGAAACAAGGTCATATGGAGCTTCTATACAATCTATCTCACGAGCATGGATTTTCAGAGTTGAGCCCTTTCGCTCAACCGTTGAACCCAAAGCCGATATAACCTGATTCATGACATTCACATCTAACAAATCTGGAGCATCATCTAATTGAATGGGTTCGGCACATAACAAACTTGCAGCTATAATAGGAAGTACAGCGTTTTTCGCCCCACTTACTGTGATTGTCCCTTCAAGCGGTTTGCCGCCTGTGATAGTAAGCATACTCAAATTCTAAAGACACCCCCTGTCTCTGTTTTCATTATACCCGGACTTGTATTAATTCTCTTTGTTCAGTCTTTTATCCTGCTTAAATTCGACTATTTTCCTCAAAAAGTACTTTAAAATTCTTCCAGCAAGACTGGCATAGCCAAGACAGTTTGTCCTTCAGTGTTTTTCCCCCGACTAAGCAATTGAATGTTAACAAGATCTTGACCTGCTATCACACTATTATTAAAATTGCTCTGGTATCCAGCGATGGAAACCATGTCACCCTGAAGGGCCCATTGAGAAGGCAAGGCATTTGTCTTGCTTAAGTAAGAAGCAATATCGACTAATTGAGGGACACGTTCATCCAAATAGATGTGCCCGTCGGTTTTAGCCATTTGTTGAGCCATAATAGTATACCACGAATATAGATTACTTTCCTCGTTTTTATCAATAAAGCAATGCCCAGAAATAGTTACGGCTACGTTTCCATTTCCAGTCTTTAGCTCTTTATAGTCCCAGTTCCAATTAGGCATTGGCTTTTTTGTCCAAATTTCAAGTGGTATCTCTCCATCTTCAAACCACAATATCACGTTTACCTCAGCTTCTTCCGCCAGCACAACCTCTGAGTTTAAAAGTAAGGGTACCTCCATCTGAGAGGTCTTAAGCGTGTCTTTTGAAGGCATCCCCATATAAACGTTGTGAATACCAAAGCCGATACATAATATACAGGCAATTAGGGAAATCATGATTATTCTATGTAGATTCTGTTTTGACTTCATTCGTCTAACAAGCATTATAGAAGGCCTCTTTCTCAATCTTTCTATAGGTTTAGCCATAGCTTTACCAAATAGTGAGAAAGCTAACATACTTAACACTAAAAAGTTTATACATATCCTAAATTAAGCAATAAATAAAAAAAGAAAAAGGGCCCAACGGGCTCTTTTTCTTATATAGTGGAAAACAATACTTCAAAAATATGCTTATTTTTTGCCAACTGATGCCTCAATACGTGCAGCTGCTCTTCGCAATGCATACTCCGCTCGTCGTACATCAATCTCGTTCGTACGTGTTGACAAGCGTTTCTTCGCCCGTTCTCTGGCCTCTTGGGCACGAGCAACATCGATATCCTCGCTCAACTCAGCAGTATCCGCAAGAACTATCGCGGAGTTTTCGATAACTTCGACGAACCCCCCCGCAACCGCCACTCGTTTAACAGCACCATTCAGGTTGTACCGTAAGACACCGATATCCATGCCTGCAATTAAGGGTGCGTGGTTCGGCAAAATCCCTAATTCACCTAATTCACCAGGAATAACTGCAAACTCAACATCTTCTTTTAATACGTTTCCTTCAGGAGAGACTATGCGTAGCGAGAATGTTCCTGCCATAGCTTACTCCCCCAGTTTCTTAGCTTTTTCGACAACCTCTTCAATTGCGCCGACCATTAGAAAAGCTGCCTCTGAAATGTGGTCGTATTTCCCATCCGCAATTTCTTTAAAGCTACGAATTGTCTCTTTCAAGGGCACATACTTTCCAGGCGAGCCCGTAAATACTTCAGCAACGTGGAACGGTTGTGACAAGAAACGTTGGATCTTACGAGCACGTGCAACAATAATTTTTTCTTCTTCAGAAAGCTCATCCATACCTAGAATAGCAATGATATCCTGCAATTCTTTGTACTTTTGGAGAAGTTGCTGAACTTGACGCGCAACAGTATAATGCTCTTCACCAAGAACTAATGGTGAAAGAATCCGTGACGTTGAGTCCAAGGGGTCCACAGCAGGATAAATCCCGATTTCAGTAATGGCACGAGACAAAACCGTTGTAGCATCTAAGTGGGCAAATGCTGTTGCCGGAGCGGGGTCTGTCAAGTCGTCAGCAGGCACGTAGATAGCTTGTACAGATGTAATAGATCCTTTACGAGTGGAGGTAATCCGCTCTTGCAGTTGACCCATCTCTGTTGCCAACGTTGGCTGATAACCTACGGCCGAAGGCATCCGGCCGAGCAGAGCCGAAACCTCAGACCCGGCTTGCGTGAAGCGGAAAATGTTGTCGATAAAGAGCAACACGTCTTGTCCTTGTTCATCACGGAAGTACTCAGCCATTGTCAAGCCCGTTAGACCTACACGAAGACGAGCTCCAGGCGGTTCGTTCATTTGGCCGAACACCATAGCGGTCTTATCGATAACGCCAGACTCTTTCATTTCGTGGTAAAGGTCATTTCCTTCACGAGTCCGCTCACCAACACCGGCAAATACAGAAAGACCACCGTGTTGTTTAGCAATATTGTTAATAAGTTCCATAATTAATACAGTTTTACCAACACCAGCACCGCCGAAGAGTCCAATCTTTCCGCCTTTAGAATACGGACATAATAAGTCGATAACTTTAATACCAGTCTCCAAAATACGGGTAGATGGCTCTTGATCTTCAAAGGCCGGAGCCGGACGATGGATTGAATAATTGGTATCGGACTTAATATCTCCAGCGTTATCAATTGGCTCTCCCAAAACACTTACCATCCGACCCAAAGTTGCGGGTCCGACAGGAACTGTAATTGGTGCACCAGTATTAATTGCATCTATGCCCCTTTGCAGACCATCAGTCGAGGACATGGCAACACAACGTACTGTATCGTTCCCGAGATGCTGAGCTACTTCTAAGGTGATATTAAGTTTCTGTTCAGGAACAATTACCTTAATGGCAGTATATATCGCCGGCAGTTCATCGGGCGCAAACGCAACGTCAACTACCGGTCCCAAAACTTGCAAAACCTTGCCGTTCTTCACAGGCGCGAAACCTCCTTATTGGGTTTTTCCGGCAGCTTAATCTAAAGCAGCTGCTCCGCCGACAATTTCAGATATTTCCTTAGTAATCGCCGCCTGTCGGGCTCTATTCATAATCAACGACAATCGGTCAATCATATCTTTGGCGTTATCTGTTGCCGAACTCATGGCTGTCATCCTAGCCCCTTGCTCGCTTGCTTTTCCTTCAAGAATTGACCGAAAGATCTGTGTTTCTACATACTTCGGCAGCAGACTTGCAAGGATCTCATCAGGAGACGGTTCAAAAATATATTGTTTACTTTGTTTGCCTTCAGGCTTTTCGATGGGAAGTAGTTTGACTTGCGTAGGTCTCGCGTTAATTGCGCTTACGAATTCAGTATACATCAGATAAACCTCATCCGCTTCACCCTGCTCGTAAAGTCGCACCACTTCCTGGGCTATTTCTTTCGCTTGATTATAACTTGGTTCATCTCCAAGTGCTACAAACTCAGCCAAAAACTCAATTTTACCGCGTCGGAAGAAATCTCGACCTTTGCGGCCTACCGTCACCAACTTAACTTCTTGTGGCGTTTCGGCAATCAAACCGGCGGTCTTCCGAATCAGGTTCGAATTATACCCTCCGCAAAGACCACGGTCTGATGTTATCACCACATAAACCACCTTCTGCACAGGCCGCTTAATCAAAAGCGGATGAACCGTATCCCCAGGAACCTGTGATAGGCGTTCCAAGACCCCTTGCAATTGGTGGGCATAGGGGCGGGCAGCGTTAAGCTTTTGTTGGGCTTTCCTGAGTTTGGCCGCGGAAACCATTTTCATCGCCTTAGTGATCTGCTGCATGTTACGGACGCTGCGGATCCGGCGACGAATATCGCGTACTCCTGCCACCTCATTCACCTACTCCTTTTTAATCTAGGCCACAAACCCCTGTTTGAATTCGTTAATTGCTTTTTCCAGAGCGACGATCATATCATTGGAGAGCGCCTTCTCGGTGCGAATTTTAGTCAACAGGTCGGCCTTCACGGAGCGCATGAAGCGCAGGTATTCTTGTTCGAATTTCCCAATCTTTTCAGCATCAATGTCATCAGTAAACCCTTTAACCGCCGCATAGATAACGACAACTTCTTCCTCAACCGGCATTGTTGCATACTGATTTTGTTTGAGAATTTCCATAGTCCGTTTTCCACGGGCCAGACGCATTTGGGTAACTTTATCCAAGTCAGATCCAAATTGAGCAAATGCTGCTAATTCACGATAGCTGGCGAGGTCCAAACGAAGCTGTCCAGCAACCTGTTTCATAGCTTTGATTTGGGCACTACCACCTACCCGAGAAACGGAAAGACCAACGTTGATTGCTGGCCGGAAGCCGGCGTTAAAGAGGTCTGACTCCAAAAAGATCTGACCGTCTGTAATGGAAATAACGTTAGTAGGAATATAGGCCGACACGTCACCTGCTTGAGTTTCAATAATCGGAAGTGCCGTCATTGAACCTCCACCAAGGTCATCAGACAACTTCGCAGCCCGCTCCAACAAACGAGAGTGGAGATAAAAAACGTCTCCAGGGTATGCTTCACGTCCTGGTGGGCGTTTAAGGAGCAGTGAAAGTTCACGGTAAGCTACCGCTTGTTTAGAAAGGTCATCGTAAATGATCAGGACATGTTTGCCATTATACATGAACTCTTCACCCATAGCAGCCCCGGCATAAGGTGCGATAAAGACCATTGGTGAAGGCTCAGAAGCAGTAGCGCATACGACAATTGTGTACTTCATAGCATCGTTTTCTTCTAATTTCTGAACCACGCTGGCAACTGTCGATGCTTTTTGGCCTACAGCTACGTAAATACAAATCATGTCTTGACCTTTTTGGTTGATAATCGTATCGATAGCTACAGCCGTTTTACCAGTTTGGCGGTCACCAATAATTAATTCCCGCTGACCACGACCAATAGGAACCATAGCATCAATAGATTTAAGACCAGTTAGCATCGGTTCACTCACGGATTTTCGCGCAATAACACCTGATGCTGGGGATTCAATCGGACGGAACTTATCCGTTACGATCTCCCCTTTGCCATCAATGGGTTGACCAAGAGCATTAACTACGCGGCCAATCATAGGCTCGCCGACAGGAACTTCCACAATCCGTCCTGTTCTCTTGACTTGATCGCCCTCTTTAATCCCTGTAAAAGGTCCAAGAATAACGCAACCAATATTATCTTCTTCAAGGTTCATTGCCATGCCGTAAACGTCACCTGGAAACTCTAGGAGTTCTCCGGCCATGGCCTTCTCCAAACCGTATACACGGGCAATGCCGTCTCCAACCTGGATAACTGTTCCGACATCTACAATATCAACAGCCGTATCATAGCGTTCAATTTGTTGTTTGATAATGGAACTAATTTCTTCTGGACGCAAGTTCATCCTGTTATTTCACCCCTACTTCCTGAGGTTTATCTGAGGTTCTACGCAAATCCCCACGCATTCTGTTCAAAGCGTGAGCGATGCTCCCATCAATCACGCTGTCTCCCACCTGTATAAGAATTCCACCAATGAGTTCAGCTCGAACTTCGCTAATAATACGGACGTCTTTCCCCGTCTTACGTCCTATGGCCTGTTTTAGATCGTCAAGTTGGGAAGGGCTCAGAGCAACGGCACTGGCCACTTTAGCTTCCACAACTTTCCGTGCCTCATCCGCCAACCGAGTAAACTCACGTTGAATGAACGGTAAAAGGTTTTCCCTTTTCCTATCAATCAATAGATAGAGGAAATGACGTGTCGTGGCACCAAAGTCTTCTCCCAGCAACTTATCCATGACGGATTTTTTCTCCTTCAAGGAAATATGCGGATGAAGCAGGATGCGTTTAACCTCTTCGTTTTCCTCCACAAATTTTGTAAGTTCACGCAAGTCATTGTCAATTGGATCAAGAGACGTCTCCGAGGCAATACTAAACAAGGCCTGAGAATACCTACGAGCCAGTGCCCCATTTATCATTGCATTTCCCCTACCTCTTGAATGAATTGCTCAATGAGTTTTCCTTGACCTTTCATGTCAAGCTTTTGGCGAATGATTTTTTCAGCAACTAAAACCGACAAATCTGCAACTTGTGCTTTGACTTCAGAAATTGCTCGATCGCGTTCGCGTTCAATATCTGCTAAAGCGGATTTCTTGATTTTTTCTGCCTCTTCATGAGAAGCTGCTAAAATCTCATTCGCCCGAGCTTCGCTAACCTTTGTAGCCTTGGCAATCACTTCTTGAGCTTCCTGACGTGCTTTACGCATTTCTTCTTGGTATTCGCGTTTAATTTGATCTGCCTGTTTGCGTTCATTTTCCGCCTGAGCAAGCATCGATTCAATGCGACTCCGCCGTTCTTCCATCATTTTCATTAACGGACCCCAAGCTTTTGAACTGAGCAGCCAAACGAGCAACAGGAAAGAAACTATCATTACCACAAACGTATAGTCAAATTGAATAGGATTCCCACCCAATGGTCTACCCCCCCCTCGAGTATGATAACGTCGTAATGATTTTTTTCAAGGGGGAACTTTCGTTCCCCCTTGAATTTAAGATGGGTCTAACTTTTGCCCATCACGCAAACTTACTTTGTGAACATGAGAAGAAGGGCAAGTACCCAAGTTAACAGTGGTAAGGCCTCGATCAAGCCGACACCGATAAACATGGTGGATTGTAAGGATGCTTTGGCTTCAGGTTGGCGGGCAATACCCTCCAGAGTTTTAGTAACAACACTACCATTACCAAGCGAAGCTCCAAGGGCTGCTAATCCAGCAGCAAGTCCTGCACCTAACGCAGCTGCAGCAGACACGTCCATAGGATTTCCTCCTTTCTTATTTGCAATAGATTGTAAGTATTATTCCCTCAGCGAGCTTTACGCGTCACTGAAAACTAACTGAAACAATGTTTTAATGATCCGATGAGACGGCTTGAGATATGTAAGCCGTAGTCAACACCGTGAACACGTAGGATTGGATGGCTCCAATGAAAATACTAAAGGCCAGCCACACTACCATGGGAGGGATTCCTCCCAAAACCGATTTTCCAGGAAGCATCAGAATAACCTTGATTAGAATTTCCCCAGCAAAGATATTCCCAAAAAGACGAAAGGCCAGCGTCATTGGCTTTGAAAGCATGTCAATGATGTGAATAATCGAGAACACCTTAAAAGGCTCAATAAAATGATGGAAATAATGGAGTCCTTTGTGCTTAACCCCTAAGCCAATAACCATGCAAATTGTTAATATTGCTAAGGCCATTGTGATGTTAATATCTGCCGTAGGTGACGACCAAACTGGTTCCTCGAAAATCTTGTCCAAATGGGCAAATTCTATGTGGAAATGTTCAAATAAGTTAAACGTTAAGTTTGGGATAAGGCCAATCATATTGGAAAAGAACACAAACGTAATCAACGTTAGCAAATACCCTAGAATCGGACGCCCCTTCTCCAGTCCCATGTTATCACCCACAAGGTTACTGACAAAGTCGACGATCCATTCCAAAACATTTTGCATTTTACCAGGTTTGCCGCTCGTTAAATGACGAACCCCCATAAAACAGAACACGCAAATAAGAAACATCGTCATCCAAGTCATGACCAAAGTTTTGGCATGGAAGGTCATGCTCCCTAAATGCCATAAAACTAGTTCTTCATGCACTTCTTTTATCACCCCTTTCTCCATGAAGTTTGTGTATTGCAACGGTGATGAATGATATTATCACCCCTGTAGCAATCCCTAAAGCTAAACTAAGTAGCCATTTTGACTGGAAGCGGGCCACTGCAGCAACCACGAGGGTCACCATGCCCAATCGAGCCACAAGACTTCGACGCATCCGCTTAAGTGCTGAATGAATATCAAGCTCAGAACTTCGCTGTGTCTCGTTATAAATCCACACTGTATAGCCAAACCCTACCCAGTAACCAATTAAACCACCAAGAAAAGCCTGTCGACCCGTCAATGCTACCGCAATCAATATACAGGACGTTCCACTCAATAAGGCAATTAAGCTACTTCTAATCATCGGATACTCCAAATTTCTTTAAAGTGATCACTAGGTAGCTCCCCCCGAGTACCAAACCACTTAACATTAAGATTATGGTCAACCATGGTTGTGTTCCCAAGCGGTCATCTAAGTAACGCCCTAATAGGAATCCTCCCCCGACTAACCCCGCTAACGATGTCGCAATACTGGAACCGATCTCAAATCCTTTCTGCCAGCCTTTTTGGTTCCTTGCCATTTTCATTCTTTCCTTTTCTATATGTACTAAGGTAAATGTATTCGCGAAGCAAATCTAAATTCCTGCTCATTCTACAATTAAAACTGACAATTCAGTATTTATATTTCCAATAACTTTTTACAATTTTCTCTTATTTATTTAATTCTAACTAACTATACCACAACTTTGTACTATTTTGTACAGCATTGTTTAATTTTATCACCACGCTCACTTTCCTTCGATAATCTTAGCAATACGTTTCGCAGCACGTCCATCGCCGTATGGATTAGTCGACATTGCCATTTTATGGTATGACCTTTGATCCCCAATAAGGTGCTTTAATTCCGAAAACACTTTCTCATATTTAGTCCCCACAAGTAAAACTGTCCCCGCCGCTACTGCTTCCGGGCGTTCTGTAGTATCCCTCACAACAAGAACTGGTATACCAAGCGAAGGTGCTTCCTCCTGAATTCCTCCTGAGTCGGTCAAGATTATATACGATCGTGCCATAATATTTACAAATGGCTCGTAGTCCATTGGTTCTATCAGATTAACTCTCGGATGAGATCCTAAGACTTCAGTGACCACTTTCCGAACCTCGGGATTTTTATGTACTGGAAAGATAATGTATGTGTCCGGAAATAACTCCAGCGTACTCTTCAAGGCTTGATAAATTTGACGCATCGGTTCACCAAGATTTTCTCTGCGATGCGTTGTGACCAGAATCATTCGTGATTTTTCACCCTGTTTGAGGATCGTTTGAATGTGAGGGTCCAAAAAAACATACTCTGGTTTCACTGTATCTAACAAAGCATCAATCACAGTATTGCCTGTTACAAAAATCTTTTCTGGCACAACGCCTTCAAGCAAGAGGTTCCTCTTCGCCGTTTCAGTTGGGGCGAAATGCAAATCTGTTAGAGCGCCAGTTAGCTTACGATTCATCTCTTCAGGAAAGGGCGAAAACTTATTTCCCGTACGTAGTCCAGCTTCGACATGCCCAACAGGAATTTGTGCATAAAATGCAGCAAGTGCGGCTACAAATGTCGTTGTTGTGTCCCCATGTACCAGCACAAGGTCAGGAAGTTCACTTTGAAAAATCTCTTTAAGCCCCGCAAGTGCCTGAGTAGTAATTTCGGTTAACGTTTGCCCCTGCTTCATGAGGTCTAGATCAAAATCTGGAACCATGTGAAATAACTTCAAAACTTGATCTAACATCTCACGGTGCTGAGCTGTCACAGTAACTTGACAGAGAATTGACTCTTGCTGCCGAAGTGCTCTGATCACTGGAGCCATTTTTATAGCCTCCGGGCGTGTACCAAACACTACCATCACTTTTTTTCGGTTTTGCACGGCTTTACTCCCTTCGATTGAATGCCAATCACTTGCTTCACAATTTATGGCTTCTCTTCCGCAAACTGCACTAACTCTAATCCTGCTTCTTTTGCCATTGCTGCTGCAAGCTGATCTGGATAGGAATGAGTATAGACAACTCGCCTTATCTCAACATTAATTAATAACTTTGTACATAATACGCAAGGTTGATGGGTCGTATAGAGGTCAGCCCCTGCAATCGCGACCCCGTGCTTCGCTGCTTGTACCAATGCATTTTGTTCTGCATGCACAGCACGGCAGATCTCAACGCGTTCCCCGGAGGGAACGTTTAAGGTCTGCCGTAAACAACCGACTTCATCACAGTGCAGGAGTCCCGCAGGACTCCCGTTATACCCTGTACTCAAAATTTGCTTATCCTTGACTATTACTGCCCCAACCTGACGGCGCAGACAAGTCGATCGCCCAGCAACTACTTCTGCCATCTGCATAAAATAACTGTCCCAACTCGGTCGCTTCATCATTTCGTCCCAAACAACCGATCACCTGCATCACCGAGGCCCGGTACAATATAACCGTGTTCATTTAAGCGCTCATCCACTGCCGCGACAAATATATCAACGTCAGGGTGTGCGTTTTGCACGGTTTTAATTCCTTCTGGGGCGGCAATCAGGCACATCAATTTAATGTTTTTAGCGCCACGATCTTTCAAGAACGTGATGGCTGCAGACGCTGAACCACCGGTTGCCAACATAGGGTCAATGACAATAAGATCGCGTTCTGCAATATCATTGGGCAGCTTGCAATAATATTCTACTGGTAATAGGGTCTCTGGATCCCGATAAAGGCCGACATGTCCAACCTTTGCCGCCGGAATCAAGCGAAGCATTCCATCAACCATTCCTAACCCAGCGCGCAGGATTGGTACCAAACCAACTTTCCGACCGGCAATCACTTTGGCTTTTGCTAATGCGACCGGTGTTTTAACCTCAATTTCCTGAAGGGGAAAATCGCGGGTAACCTCATAGGCCATCAACATCGCGACTTCCTCCACAAGTTCCCTGAATTCCTTCGAACCTGTCTTCTCATCTCGAATAAGGGATAACTTGTGTTGAATTAGAGGATGATCAAGAACTTGAAGCTTTGTCATGGTTTAGGACTCAACTCCTAATCTAAATTTGCATATAAGGGATATTGCGCACATAACGCACGAACAATTTCCCGTGCTTTCGCCAGTTTATCAGTTTCATGTTGCGAGGTCAAGGCAAGGTCCATCGCCTCCGCAATCTGATGCATCGCTTCAGGATTCATGCCACGCGTTGTTACTGCAGGCGTCCCTACCCGAATTCCGCTAGTGATATAAGGACTTGCTGTATCAAACGGAATTGTGTTCTTATTCACAGTAATTCCTACTTGATCTAAGATTGTTTCCGCTTCTTTCCCTGTTACCGATTTGCTTCGTACATCCACAAGAATAAGGTGGTTATCCGTTCCTTCCGAGACAAGACGGAATCCTCGATCCACTAACGCTTGAGCCAGAGCTTTAGCATTTTCAACAATACGAGTCTGGTACGCTTTAAAGTCTGGCTGAAGTGCTTCGCCAAAAGCAACCGCTTTCGCGGCAATAACATGCATCAGTGGCCCCCCCTGAATTCCCGGGAAAATGGCCTTATCAATTGCTTGTGCGTGTTCAGCCTTACAAAGAATTAAGCCGCCACGAGGCCCTCTTAAGGTCTTATGAGTAGTCGTGGTCACAAAATGGGCATAAGGAACAGGTGATGGGTGCAATCCAGCAGCTACTAAACCAGCAATATGTGCCATATCCACCATGAAAAACGCTTCCACTTCATCCGCAATTTCACGTAACTTGGCGAAATCAATTATTCTGGGATAGGCACTCGCTCCAGCAACAAGCATTTTCGGTTTATGTTGGAGCGCTAACTGGCGGACCTGCTCATAGTCTATCCGCTCTGTCTTCGAATCAACCCCGTAAGAAACAAAGTTAAAATATACCCCAGAGATATTTACCGGACTCCCATGCGTCAGATGACCACCGTGTGATAAATTCATCCCTAATACGGTGTCACCGGGTTTTAGCATTGCAAAATAGACTGCCGTATTGGCCTGAGACCCAGAATGGGGCTGGACATTGGCATGTTCAGCGTCAAAAAGTTTCTTAATACGATCACGAGCTAAGTCTTCAACCACATCAACATATTCGCATCCACCATAGTAGCGTTTTCCAGGATACCCTTCGGCATACTTATTTGTTAAAACAGACCCTTGTGTTGCCATCACTGCCCGACTGACAAAGTTCTCAGAAGCAATCAGCTCAATGGTGTTTCTTTGACGATTTTCTTCTCGTTCAATGGCTTGCGCGACTTCTGGGTCTTGGGGTTTCACCCACTGATCAATATAATCCATTTATTTCACTCCTACTCATTGGGGGAGGAAGTGTCTTAGCCCATTCGCACACGTTCCATTGCTATTCGCTTGACGCAATTCCACTAAAGTGCTCTCTAAGCTAAGAAACTTCCTCTGGCTTGGGTCTACGAAGGTTTAAAAAAATTTCATTTCTGTTCTTCATACATAGCCCGAGGGCCACCTATCAGGCGTGGGCGGGTGTGGGCAAGGGTTAGATGAGCTTCTCCTATCTCCTTCACGTGTAAGCGTATAGGTATTGCTACGGGTCTCAGGTGCATACCGATAAATGTGTCTCCGATATCGATTCCCGCATGCCCTTGAATTCTCTCTACCATAATCGGAGATGAGAATTTCTCCCACGCCTTCACCGTCATTGCGCCTCCGGCATGTAGCGCCGGAAGCACTGTAACTGCCTCTAATCTATAATGATCTACACAGGCTTCTTCCACTACCAAGGCCCGGTTGATATGCTCACATCCTTGTACTGCTAAAAAGATTCCCTGCTGATGAACCCGTTCCAACAAAGATGGCAGTAACACCTCGGCGACATCTAAGCTGCTTCCCTGACCAATCCTTTGACCGATAACTTCACTAGTGCTACATCCTAGAACGAGGATCTGCCCCGAACGCAAATTAGCCTTTATAAAAAAGGCATCAAGTACTTCATCCCAAACTTTGGCCATATCAGCTAATTTTTCTGCAAACATTTTATCCACGAGAAAGTTTCCCCCTCCCCTTGATCCTGGACTCAAGCAGGGATGTTTGTAGTTCGAATCGTCATGACTCAAATTTAACCGCACTCGATGTCAGTGATCAAATTTACACGGCGGGCATGCCGGCCTCCAGCAAAGTCTGTTTTTAAAAAGATATCCACAATGTCCAGAGCAAGACCCACGCCAGTTACCCGGCCACCCAGGGTTAAAACGTTGGCATTGTTATGTTCTCTAGCCATTCGGGCGGAAAATGTCTCTGTACAAAGCGCAGCACGAATTCCTCTAATTTTATTCGCAGCCATGGAAATTCCCTGCCCTGTTCCACAGATTGCAATCCCCAAGTCTGCCTCACCCTTCATGATCGCGTTACCTACTGCAAAACCATACTCGGGATAATCCACTGAGTCGGTCGAATGAGTCCCTAAATCTTGGACTTCTAACCCCTGTGCTTCTAAATGTTTACGAATGGCTTCCTTAAGTTCGTAGCCACCATGATCGGATCCCAGCACAACTCTCACGTTCATCCCTCCATCTTTCTATACTTTCAGTTCTACAGTTAGTTACAAAATCCCTGCAATAATACAAAATAAAGCGACGTTTTACGCCGCTAGTGTAGACATCTTTCGCTTATCTTATACCATTTCTTAGCCATCTGGGTATATTAGGAAACTATTTCTTGTAAAGCCCCAAGCTTCAAAATGTTCAGTCATGCATGCCGAGACTAAGCGCCACTTTGTATAAGAAATAAAGGTCTGAGTGCGCTTAGTCATCCGTTAGAGCTAGGTGACTTTTTAAAGCATTTAGCAGCTCACTAATCTCCCAAGCTGTCTCACGGTAAACTTCAAGAGAACCGCTCCATGGATCGCGGATATCTCGTTTTTGTTCTCCCCAGCTTCCTAAATACTTAGTTTTCTGTTCATATTGAGGGAAACTATGTCTCAACACTTTTTCTTGTGCTTGAGTCATCGGGATAATCCAATCCGCCTCTGCTAATAGTTCGGCCCTAATCTTTCTGGAACGATGCCGGGATAGGTCCACGTTTCGCTCTTTAAGAACCTCTAGAGCATAGGAACTAGCTTCTGTTCCTTCCCATGCTTCTATTCCCGCCGAGCTGACTTGAACAGCATCACCAAACATTTCTTGAGCCAATCCCTCCGCCATAGGACTCCGACATGTGTTTCCTGTACAAATGAACAAAAGTTTTAAGCTCACTTTATACCTCACCTCAATCCGTTAGAACAACAATTTAACACCAATAAGCAATAACGCCAGTCCACCAAGCAGTTCGGCTTTGTCTCCCAACCACGTTCCTAGTATCCGTCCTAAAACCAAGCCCATCCCAGTCATTAACCCAGCGATCGCACCGATGATCATAACCGTTATAAAGACATCGGTTTTGATCGTTCCTAGTGAAAATCCGACGCTTAAAGCATCTAAGCTTACACTGGCGGCAAATACATAAATACCAAATCCCTTCAGGGAAATGTCATTAGCAACATTTTTGTGCTTAAGGGCATCTCTAGCCTCCCCTAGAGGAAAATGTTCCGTGGTTGGCCGAAAAACCTTGTAAAGCATCCGCCCCCCCAACACGATAAGAATTAATGCCCCTATTACACTTGCATAACGGCCGAGAATTGACCCCAGTGCTTGACCCAACATTATGCCACAAAGCGGCATAACTACATGAAAGACCGCCACCACCAACGACAATCGCAACATCATGCGATTTCTGATTCCTGACAAACCAATTGCCAAGGACAAAGAAAAAGCGTCTGCCCCTAAGGCAATTGCTACTGCCACAACCCATGCTAAATTCAATACCTTCCCTCCGTTCTCGTTATAGTATATGCACAGGGAAGAGCCTATATTAGTACCAGTACTAATGCCAAGTACACCTGCACTATAACCTATTGCTACTAGATGTATTGAATCCTCTGGCCTGCGGCTTTCTGTAAACGGTTCATTATTGCGGTCCCAAGGCCACCTTCTTCAACCCCTTCAGCCAAGATTATATCCATTCCTCTCTCATCACATAGTCTTAATCCCTCGAATAAGCTACTTGCAACTTCTTCAGGACGATCTTTTGATCCTAAAACAAACAAAAGATCAGGAAGCCGATTATGCAAAAAAGGTGCGCTCTCAAGAGTACAAAGAACTCCGACCTTTTTCAGTTTAGCATGTCCTTTGTGAATTTCATGTCCCATCCGCTGCACAACGCGCTCGGATGAACCAACCATTAGAATCATCTCGCCATGTGGGGCATAGTGCCTGTATTTCATGCCGGGTGCTCTAGGTACTTGAATCTTCGACGGCTTGTCCACCCTAACCTCGCCCAATACTTTCTCTAGTTGTTCCTTAGAAACTCCGCCTGGACGTAGGATGGTTGGAACTTCCCCGCTCACATCAAGCACGGTTGATTCCACTCCAACCATACAAGCCCCAGCGTCGAGAATCAGCGGAATTTTGCCTTTCAGATCTCGCCAGACGTGGCTTCCACTTGTCGGACTGGGTTTCCCTGAGAGGTTCGCGCTTGGAGCAGCAATCGGAAGTCCCGTTTCTTCGATAAGGCGGAGGGCAACCGGATGGCTTGGCATACGAATTGCCACATTAGCTAGCCCGGCTGTAACCAAATCCGAAACGTTGGCTGTTTTCGGCAAGACCATAGTCAATGGACCTGGCCAAAAGTGTTGAACACAAAGCTCTGCCGCCGGCGTCCAGCTATCAACTAAGATGTTTGCCATAGCACGGTTGCAAACATGCACAATTAAGGGATTATCCTGGGGCCGACCTTTAACTTCAAAAATTTTGGCACAGGCTGCAACGTCTAGAGCGTTTGCCCCTAACCCATAGACAGTCTCCGTCGGAAAGGCGACGAGTTCCCCTGCTTGCAGCCACTCTGCACCTTCTTTTAATAATTCTGCTTCCGGATGGACTCCATCAATATAACTTCTTTTGGTCTGCATCTATGCTCACCTCGCTAAGATCACCCGGTCTCGCCCCGCCAAGTCCGGGAAAACCTGTGTTTCAAAACCTTTCATTTGGAAAATCCGGCAAACTGCCTCCGCTTGATTCCAACCTATTTCCATGAGCAGCTTGCCCTGAGGGGTCAATAACCGACGTATCTCTTCTGACAGACGACGATAGAATGTCAATCCATCTTGTCCCCCTAGAAAAGCCATAGAGGGCTCGCGGAAAATCTCAGGAGCGCACTGACTATAATCCTCCGGAGAAACATAAGGAGGGTTCGTAATAATAAAATCCCAAAGTTCACCCTGAATAGGTGTCACAAAGTCCCCTTGACGCCATTGCACAGTAACCCCTAAACGTACAGCATTCTGTCGTGCTACGTCTAAGGCGTCTGGTGAAAGGTCTGTTCCGACCACCTCCGCCTTAGGATAATAATAGGCCATCGAAATCGCAAGAGCACCACTTCCGGTACAAAGATCCGCAACCTTGATCGATTGCTCTTGCCCCGATCGCTCTTCCTGTTTTACTATTTCCAGCCATTTCTCAACCAAAATCTCGCTATCCGAGCGAGGGATAAGTACCCTTTTATCAACACTGAAACAAAGACCCATAAAATCCTGTCGCTTTAAAATATATTGGAGCGGCTCATGCTCAGCTCGACGAATAATTACCTCTCGAAAGTCCGCCTCTTCCTCCTTTGACAAATTACGGTCAAGATCGAAATAGAGGCGGTCACGACGCGACACACCTAGAACTTCGGCCAATAATAAGTCTGCATCAAAGCGAGCATTTTCGATACCTTTTTCCAAGAGCTGTGCCTCGCCGTAATGCATTCCTTCTAGAACCTTCAAAACTGCTTAGCCCCCCATCTCGATGTTCGAAGATCGAATATCGAATTAGGCCCTGAATAAATTCATTACCTTAGTTATGAATAATTCACTGAGTATTTTCAATCTCGTCTTATTTGATCTCAGCCTTTAGTCGCTCTGCCTGATCTGAAGTTATCAGAGCTTGAATGATTTCTTCTAAATCTCCCGTTAGGATCGTCTCCAGGCGGTGCAACGTTAGACCGATACGATGGTCTGTTACCCTTCCCTGAGGGAAGTTGAATGTTCTAATCCGTTCGCTTCGATCACCTGTACCCACCTGACTTCGACGTTCAGATGCCTGCTCCCCGCTCGCTTCTTCTTGAGCTTTCTCTAGGATGCGTGCCCGTAAAACCCGCAAGGCCTTTTCTTTGTTCTTAAGTTGAGACTTTTCATCCTGACAAGACGCTATAATTCCAGTTGGCAGGTGGGTAATACGTACTGCTGATTGCGTGGTGTTTACACACTGTCCACCGGGGCCACTAGAACAGAAGATATCAATGCGCAAGTCATTAGGATTGATTGATACTTCTACTTCCTCTGCTTCAGGAAGAACAGCAACAGTCGCCGTCGATGTATGAATTCTCCCCCCCGACTCTGTTGATGGAATTCTTTGAACCCGGTGCACTCCACTTTCAAACTTTAATTTACTAAAAGCCCCATACCCTTCCACTAAAAAGATAATTTCTTTATAACCACCAATATCTGTATAACTGGCACTGAGGACTTCTGTTTTCCACCCCTGTCCTTCCGCATAGCGGGTATACATCTTGTAAAGATCTCCTGCAAACAAAGCCGCTTCATCGCCACCTGCCCCCGCCCGGATTTCCATAATGACATTCTTTTCGTCATTTGGGTCCTTCGGCAGAAGAAAGACGCGCATCTTTTCTTCCAATTCCAGCGATTGGCTTCGTAACTCATCAAGCTCTTGCTCCGCCATCTCCTGCATATCTGAGTCAAGTTTTTCCTTGAGTAAGTTCTCTGTATCCTCTATGCCTCGAAGTACCGCCTGATATTCTCTAAAGGCTGTGATCAGGTTTGTCATGCCCGCCTGAGCTTTGGCATACTTCTGCCATTCACTCTGATTGGCAAGGATTTCAGGATCACTGAGAAGTTCCGTTAATTCATCATATTTTCGTTCTATCTCATAAAGTTTCTCTAACATTTTTTACACCTCAAAATTACGTTAGTTCCTGACCAGAATCTAAAACACCTTTTAATGCTGCCAGGGCGACCTCTAACTGCGCATCATCTGGTTCCCGTGTGGTTAATTTCTGTAATAACAAGCCGGGGACAATAAGCCAACGCAGCCACGGCGATTCCAAATGCCGTGAAGAGAATTTAAGAATTTCATAAGCAGCTCCAGCTACAAAAGGCATGAGCAACATTCGAGAAAGTAATCGCCACCACAAGGGATGTAAACCCACAAAAGCAAACACAAAGATACTTACAACGACCACAATCAGGAGGAAACTTGTCCCGCAGCGAGGATGCAACCTTGGAAAGGGGCGCGCATTTTCTACCGTGAGCTCTGCTTTTGCTTCATAGGTAAAAATTGCTTTATGCTCTGCACCATGATATTGAAAGACCCGTTGAATGTCTTTGAGCCTGGAAATGCCTAAGATATAGAGAAAAAAAACAACAAGCCGAATTGCTCCCTCCAATAAATTCTGCCACACGACTCCAGTGACCCTTCCCTGCAGCAAGTGAGCTACCCCAGTTGGCAATCCGACAAAAAGCAAAAGACCCAAGCCAAAAGCAAATCCTATGGTTAACGCTAACTCCCAAAAACCGAGTTCTTCCTCTTCGCCATCTTCCTCCCCCATTGAACGATTGGCCGAAAAGGTCAACGCGCGCGTTCCGACAATCAAAGAATCTACCAGCGCTACAAACCCTCGAATCAACGGCAACTTTAAAACAGGTTTGTTTGACCATGAATTAAGTGCTATATGAGTAACCTCAATCTTGCCATCTGGTAGCCTGACCGCTATAGCACTCTCCCGAGGTCCACGCATCATGACCCCTTCTATGACCGCTTGCCCGCCATATTGGACTGGTCTACCCATCGAACTTCCTCCTTATCTTCGGATCCTACCATTTATAACTATGACTAACGTATGGCATAGGTGCAAAATAATAGTTTATGTTATCCTTTACGCAAAAAGCAGAGCTTGCGCTCTGCTTTTCCACCAGCAACGACCGCAGGCCGTTGTTTACATCCCATATTTCTTTTTAAACCGATCAACCCGTCCGCCTGCATCGACAAACCGCTGTACCCCGGTATAGAAGGGATGGCATTTCGAACAAATTTCTACTTTGATGTCTTTTTTTGTACTTGCTGTTGGAATGACTTCTCCGCAAGCACATGTCACTGTGGTTTGTTCGTATTTAGGGTGAATTTTTTCTTTCATGTCTTCACCTTCTTTCCCATTTGGATCGAGGCGCTCTTTTGCCGCACCTGCTTAAAAAACGATTTCAGTCAACTCTTACTATTTTAGCACAGATATTATCAACTGGTCAATATTTCATTTTCTAATAAATGGCTTATTCCTATTCAATATATCTGCCGATTGTATCATACTTGAGCATTTTACCCAAACTCTAAATAAATTATACAAGGAAAGGCTTAACAACCCTTCATAGCATAATCCGGCTTCTTGTCAAAGCGGTGACGTGCTTCGATAAAACGAACTGTCCCAGTTTTTCCTCGGATGACAACGGTGTGGGTCAATGCACCTTTCGAGGTGTAGGTCACACCACGCAATAAAGGGCCTTCAGTAATCCCAGTCGCTGCAAAAAAGACGTCATCGGTACTCACTAGGTCTTCCATCGTTAATAATTTTTGGACATTCTCAATTCCAAGGACTTTAGCCCGAGCCACATCTTCATCATTTTCCGGCCAAAGACGGCCTTGCATTTCCCCACCCATACAACGAAGGGCCGCTGCGGCTAGAACACCTTCAGGCGCTCCACCAATTCCCATCATCATATCGACCCCAGTATCTTCAAATGCACAAGCCACAGCCGGTGAAACATCTCCATCGGTAATGAGACGAACTCTCGCCCCGCAAGCGCGCACATCTTGAATCAGTTTCTTATGACGTGGACGATCCAAAATGACAACCGTTATGTCTTTCATATTTTTACCTAACGCTTCAGCCACATTTGAGATGTTTTCGTGCACAGTTGCATCTAAATTTATCTTCCCAACAGCAGCAGGTCCTACCGCAATCTTGTCCATATACATATCTGGAGCATGAAGTAAGCAGCCCTTCTTGGCAATCGCCACAACGGCAATCGCCCCTGCCACTCCTTTTGCACAACTGTTGGTACCTTCCAAGGGATCAACAGCAACATCTAATTCTGGACTTTCTCCATTTCCAACACGTTCCCCAATATAGAGCATCGGGGCTTCGTCCATTTCCCCTTCTCCGATCACCACTGTGCCATCCATGTGAATCGTGTTAAAAACTGCCCGCATCGCTTCAACGGCAGCATTATCAGCGGCTATCTTATCCCCTAATCCTACCCAACGTGCAGAAGCTAGAGCCGCAGCTTCTGTCACTCTGGCAAATTCCATCGTGAGTTCTCTTTCCAATTTTAACCCCTCCTTAATTCTTTCACCTGTTATTTCCAACCTTGTCTTCGCAGTAATTATTTAGACAGAAACAAACGCATCTTCGCTAATATTTATCGCAAATTATGTCATAACATTTATTCTCAATACGTTTATTGTGACATACTTTTCAAGGGTTTTCAACCACATAAACTCATTAAACTCACAAAAAGGTTGGCATCAGCTTATCTAATGTCCAGATAGGCAGATGCCAATTTCATATTTGATATTTATATTTCGAAATCCGAGGCCATTCGTAATTACTGTAAGTATAGAATATAAAATTTAGACCTTAAGCGAGTTTCCTCTAATAATTCAACGACTTACTAAGCTAAACCAGTTAATTAAAGTTTTTTCCAATCTGCCAAAAACTTCTCAATTCCAGCATCTGTCAGTGGGTGCCGAAAAAGTTGCCTTAAAACTCCAAAGGGAACTGTTGCATAATCTGCTCCTAATTTGGCAGATTCTGTGACGTGAACCGGGTTTCTAATACTGGCAGCGATGATTTTTGTTTCGATGTCATTTACTTGGAAGATTTCACACATATCTGCCAACGAATTGAGCCCATTTTCACCGATATCATCCAGTCGCCCCAAAAATGGGCTTACATAAGTTGCTCCCGCCCGTGCTGCAAGCAAGGCTTGATTCGCAGTAAACACGAGAGTAACATTTGTCTTAATTTTCTCTGCACTTAAGGTCTTTGCAGTTTTGAGGCCAGCTTCTGTCATCGGTATCTTAATCACTATATTCGGATGGATTGCAGCTAAAACATGTGCTTCCTGCAACATTCCTTCATAGTCAAGCGCAATAACCTCTGCGCTTATAGGACCGTCAACAATCCCTGCCACCGTCTTAAGTAGTTCGTGGAAGTCCTTTCCTTCCTTAGCTACCAAACTAGGATTTGTCGTTAGACCAGCAATAACCCCCATATCCCAAGCTTGTTTAATTTCCTCAATATTTGCAGAGTCCAAAAAAAAACGCATGACGTTACCTTCTTTCTAAAAGTTTACGCCTTCCCGTTGCTGCCGAAGACTCGGATTTTCTCGCGGATTATTGCGGTTGCAGCTTCGCGAGCGGGACCCAGCATTTTGCGAGGGTCAATTTCTTTGAGATTCTCTTCGAGCACAAGGCGTGCAGCCTTTACAAAGGCTTCGCGAATATTCGTGTCAATGTTAACTTTACATACACCTCGTGAAATCGCCTCTCGAAGTGCTTCATCCGGCACTCCAGAAGAACCATGCAAAACGATCGGCGTTGAAACGCGTTCGCGTATTTGTGTTAATCGTTCAAAATCAAGTTTGGGAACCCCCTTATATTGACCATGAGCAGTCCCAATGGCAATCGCTAACGCATCCACCTGTGTCGCTTGAACAAAGCGCTCCGCCTCAGCAGGATCTGTAAACAGTGCCTCTCGTTCGCTAACGGTGATATCATCCTCAGTCCCACCGATTTTACCCAATTCCGCTTCAACTGAAACACCCAGAGGGCGTACCGCTTCAATCACTTTGTTGGTTAACGCAATATTGTCTTCCAACGAGTGTTTGGAACCGTCTATCATCACGGAAGAGAATCCGTTACGCACACACTGCATGACTTGAGCAAAACTTGTTCCATGATCGAGATGCAAGGCAATAGGAACACTTGCTTTTTCGGCAGCTATCTTCGTTAAGGTTGTAATGTACTCAATTCCTGCATATTTTATCGCACCTTGACTGGCCTGAATAATAACTGGAGCATTTTCGGCCTCTGCTGCGGCTACAATCGCTTGAACTATCTCCATATTATTACAATTAAAGGCTCCTACTGCATAGTGTTCTTTTTGCGCTTTTGCTAATAACTCATTCATCGAAACTAACGCCATTTTTTTTCCTCCTCGTTCGTCTTTGAAAGGTGCTGGCCCCGCAACGGACTATTGATGAGCCAAGTTTTATTCTCTTCCAGATACATCGAATTTATCCCTTCAATTTGACAAACATTATCCGAACTGTCCGCATAAATAACTCCCATAGCTTCACAGTATTCACAATACAGCTCGATGCGATCCGGCAATAACTCAAAGGATAACTGATGGTTTCCACAAGCACACCCTAAATCTCCTTGCTTAGCTAGACAATGAAGATGATCTAAAATCCGAAGCATGACCTCAGGATTTTCGAACTCTTCCTCGTAACCTAATTCTACCGCCAAATCTCCAATGGATTTTTCACGTTCATGACAAGCCTGAGTGACTTTCTGTTTAGGCCCAATATATCCAACCGAAGCTTCCACCGCCGGACAAACAAGCGGCAAAGCCTCTTTGCCCCAAATGGCATGGCGATTTAATCTTAAATAATGGGTATCCCCACAGTAAGCGCATGCATAAGTGATGTTAAACTGCTGACGGTTTCGACTAGTTACTGACATAAGTTCAAGGCCGCAACCACAAAGCAGCTTCTTGCGTTCTCGCTGAGAAAATGCAAAGAGAGAGAGGGCATGAAATTCTAGTTCTCCGCATTGAGAACACTGAATGGCAATCGTTGTGTTTGTCGTTAGAATCATAATTCCCACCTCTTCCTACAGCATATACTTCGTCATACAAGAAGATTTTCCTGCCTTTCGACCAACAAAAAGTATATCGTGTGCGGCTGCTGATACTACAGTAACTACCTTAACAGTCCGTGCTTGTCCATGAAAAACGTCAAAAAAAGCCGGCTTTATGTACTGGTCGTCTAACTTGAAAACATATGTATTTTCCAAACTATTGAAAAACTTAGGTAGTCGTTAATATCTCCTTCACCCGTTCTCTCAACTCAAATAAATCAAAAGGTTTACCCATGTAATGGAGAATCCCAAGATCTTTGGCTTGCTCCATATTCTGAGTATCACCGTAGGCGGTCATCATAATCACGCCGACTCGCCGATCTAAGGCACGAATTTGCCCCAATGTTTCTAAACCGTTCATTCCAGGCATTTTCATGTCCATCAATATAAGATCTGGCTCAAACGTTTCCAGTAACTGAAGAGCTTCTGCCCCATTCGCAGCCATTTCAACCTCATGGTGATCCTCCCTGAAGGTCTCGAAGAGCAGGCGACGCACTCCAAGTTGATCATCTACTACAAGTATTTTAGCCATTCCCTACATCCCTTTCCCTCAAGTTTCTCCTTGTCATACTATCAGAAAGTACAAACTTAGGTTATATACTTTCTAAGCATAAGTGCAACTAAGGCGGCCGCCTCGCCAAGGCTTGGCGCCAGCTAAGTTTTCTTTATTGCAGTGAATATTCTGTATGAGCTGGTAAAACTCCTTCTTTCATAACCCGATCTGACAACATTTGTCCACCTTGTCTATATCTCCTTGGAATCCGAGGATTTGCCACAGTCCGTCGCAAAGGAATCTGAACCTCATCCCCTAACGCACAATCCTGCATTCCCACCTCAATTACTGTAAGCTGCATACCAATTTTTCCAGCGACATGAACCCTCCGCCCTTTCAGTTCTACCTGTTCTTGCCCAAGGAAAAAGCCAAATAAAGCTAAAAAGTTTTTAATCACAATTTTTAAAAAATCAAGCCATCCTTGAGGGACGAAATGCGGGGTTACGCCAAACCCATCCGCATACCCCACAGGAATCACTGCTAGTTGAGTTGCGGCCTTCGTGCGATAAATACTTTGATAGCCTACATAGGTCCCTTTCGGGACTTTGCGCAGGTGAACAATCTGACTTTTAGCAACCCAAGGATCGCTTAATGTTAATTTCGAACTGAAACCAGGCCCTGGATAATGCCCAATCAGTAATGTTCCAATACGCACAAAATCATGATGCCATTCGGGATAATCGAGAAAAGCTGCACTATTGCAGACATGTTTCCAAGTCGGATAAATCCTTAGTTCTTCAAGACGGGACGCAAAAATCAGGAAACGTTCATATTGCCCTAGAGAATACTGCCTATCTCTTTGAGCCGCACGAGCAAAATGAGTATAAACTCCCGCAACATGGATATGGGGAGCTTTTAGCAAAGCTATAGAAAGTGCCTCCGCCTCAGGAAGTTGAAACCCGGTTCGTCCCATGCCAGTTTCTAATTTGAGATGCACCTGAACCTGCTGAAGAGTTTCCTGTTCCATCTCCGAACAAACCACATTCAATTCCTCAATTGAAGACAGTTCTGAAAGTGTCAGCTGTAACTGTGCGCTGATAGCCCTAGGCCATTCTTCCTGCGAAGTAGGCCCTAACACTAAAATCATACCCCTGATTCCATGCTCTCGTAAAATCAGACCTTCTTCGAGCCTTGTAACTGCAAACGCCTCACACCCAGCTCTCTCCAAAGCGCGTGCAACCTCAATTGCGCCCAATCCATAGGCATCTGCTTTCACCACCGCCATACATCGGGCTCCAGAACGAAGGAGCTTTACAACTTCTTCGTAATTTCTAACGACCGCATCCAGGTCAACTTCAATCCACGTTCCAGCCATAGGCTTATCCCCTCCGAGCTCGCCGTAACTTGCCAATAATCCCCTTTACAGCCTCTGAATAGATTGGTTCCAAGTGATTCCAAAGAAAATAGATTATTGGGCGATACACTAGGTCCCATTCTCCAATAAATTCTGAATAATCTCCGTTAAACCCTTTCTTAAACCGATAAAGCCCATAAAGCGGGTTATCCTCCGTCAAATGTCCAGGTACCCCCCGGAAGTCATAGAGAGTACAACCCAACGACTTTGCCCAACGAATCATTTCCCACTGAATCAAGTAGTTAGGCATAACATTTCGATGAGCGTTCGACGAAGCGCCATAGATATACCAGGCTTTCTCTCCAATGACAAAGGCTAAGGTTCCAGATATGATTTTGCCTTCATATTCAGCAATAAATAATTCCCCCAAACCCACCGGCACCAAGGAATCATAAAGATCTTCAAAATAGGAATAAGCTCTCACCAAGAAGCGGTCACGTTCGGTCGTTTCGTTTAAAACCCGGTAAAATTCCGGTAAATCTTCACGCGTTCCTCGCCGAATCTGAACCCCTTTCTTCTGAGCAAGACGAATATTGTAACGAGTTTTCTGCTGCATATTGGCCAGCAAGGTCGACTCATCCGGCGAAATATCTAATCGAAACACATACTTAGGCTGAACCCCTTCAAAGCCCTTACCACTCTCAGCAGAGCTGAATCCTCTAGCAACAAAAAACCGTTCCACTTCTTTTTCCGAAGACAGCACATCTGGATCAATCTTTAAGAAAATAGCCCCCCGGGCTTTCGCCAACTTGCGAATCTCCGCCAACACCAAATCTGCCAGCTCAACATTCTTCCAATCCACAATCGGCCCGCGAGAAGCATAGAAAATAGGTATCCCCACAACCGGAATTTTACGTTCCAGAATAGAAGCTACCGCTACAATTTCACCGTTTTCTTCAACAATCAACCTCCATGGCGCCCATCCAGTCCGACTCTTAATCTCTCCCCACTCCCAAGACTGGAGCACATGCCCTTTCGAATCCTTGGCCAAAAAAGCATTATAGCGTTCATGTTCACCTTTATCGATCCACCTGGCTACATAGGCCATCGGTTCAATCCCCTTTCCTCTTGCCATTCTTTCCACGGTTACACTCGTCTAATCAATAACCAATGATATAACATAAGAGTTCGTGCTATAACCTTTAATCCTAGGTTTAGCAGAACTCTCCTAAGTCAACCTATACGCCGAGGATCGTGCCATCGAACATTCCCCCGTTTCAAGCCCCTGAGTCGCATTTGTGACATGAGTGCGACGTCTTTATGTAAGCAGAATAATAAACCTGAGAAAAACAATCCCTAAAGGAAGCTGAATGTAAGTTAAGAACCGTCCCTGCTCCCGTCAGAATAACGCAATCCGTAAAAAAGACCCAAGTAAGACGGTGCACATGAAATGTGCCGTCTCCCAAATACTCGTCACCCAAAACGAATCCTCAACGGTCTTCAAAGCAGGACTAATCATCCCCCCGACCCAAGCCCAGGGACGCAGTATGACACAAGCGCGACGTCTCTACGTAAGCAGCCCAGCAAACTTCCGTTCAAGCGACCGACCCCAGATACGGGGCTGCGCACAAGGATGTGCGCTGCCGCCAGTGAGCCAAGGATGGCTCATCTGGCACGATAGTCTCCAGTGACGATAGTCTCCAGTGGAGACTATCGCCGAAGCCGCTAATCCCCAAAGAATACCTACCGGCGTAGGATTAGTATCGCCGAAGCCGCGATCCCGAAAGGAATACTTTCCGGCGTAGGATGAACCCCGCTCCCCAAAGCAGGAGCTTGAACGGTTAGTTTGCTCTGCGTCGTAGGACCGAGCGCTGGGTCATACAAGTCCCCTACTTCAACGCAGCCCGAATAAACTCTCTGAAAAGAGGATGCGCCCGGTTTGGGCGTGACTTAAATTCCGGATGGAACTGAGAAGCCACAAACCATGGATGGTCCGGATATTCAGTGATTTCTACTAGACGGCCATCCAACGATGCCCCGGAGAACCTCAATCCTGCAGCCTCGAGCTCACCCCGGAACTGATTATTAACTTCATAGCGATGTCGATGGCGTTCATAAACAACTTGATCCTGATACGCTTGATACGCCAGGCTTCCCTCGACCAACTTTGCTGGGGAAATTCCTAAACGCATGGTGCCACCTTTTTCTTCGATGTCTTTTTGTTCCGGGAGTATGTCGATGACCGGGTATGTTGTATCTGCATCAAATTCTGTGCTGTTGGCTCGTTCCATACCACAGACATTACGCGCAAATTCGATGATAGCTGTTTGCATTCCCAAGCAAATCCCAAGGAATGGTATCTTCTGTTCTCGAGCATAACGGATTGCTTCGATCTTACCCTCAATACCCCGGTTGCCAAACCCTCCTGGGACAAGGATTCCATCAACACCTTCTAGGTACTTTTCAACGCCTTCTTCTTCAATGCTCTCTGAATTCACCCAACGCACGTTTACTTTTGCCCCATGCTCAGTCCCAGCTGACCGTAAAGCCTCTGCGACACTCAAGTAAGCATCTGGAAGTTCTACATATTTACCAACAATCGCAATCTCGGTCTCCAACGTCGGAGATTTAATTTTCTCTACCATAGCTTTCCACTCAGTCATATCGGCCGGAGGAGCCTCAATACCTGAGCGACGAAGGACAATATCATCAAGCCCCTCTTCTTGAAGCTTCAGAGGAACCTCATAAATAGTTGGTGCGTCTAAAGCTTGAATGACGGCCTCTAATTCAACATCACAGAGCAGGGCCAGCTTCTCTTTCATATCACCAGCCAGCTCTTTCTCCGAGCGACAAACAATAATCGTGGGCTGAATCCCAATTCCCCGTAATTCTTTAACAGAGTGCTGTGTCGGCTTTGTTTTCAATTCCCCGGACATGGGTAAATACGGAACTAGGGTAACGTGAATGTAGATGACATTCTCGCGCCCTATGTCATTTTTCATCTGGCGGATCGCTTCGAGAAACGGCAGAGATTCAATGTCTCCTACGGTACCGCCAATCTCTGTAATTACGAAATCCGGGTGACTTTCTCTCGCCACACGGTAGATCCGTTCTTTAATTTCATTAGTAATATGAGGAATGACTTGAACGGTCCCTCCCAGATAGTCACCTTTACGTTCCTTACGAATGACTGACCAGTAAATCTTACCTGTCGTAACATTACTATTTTTCGAAACTGGTACATCAATAAAGCGCTCATAGTGGCCTAAATCCAAGTCCGTTTCTGCCCCGTCATCGGTAACAAACACTTCGCCATGTTGATATGGACTCATCGTCCCCGGGTCAATATTGATATAGGGATCAAATTTTTGTATCGCCACTTTAAGACCCCTATTTTTCAGAAGACAACCAAGGGATGCCGCTGTAATTCCTTTTCCAAGGGAAGACACAACGCCGCCCGTTACGAAAATAAATTTTGTCATGCGCTTTACCATTTCCTTTCAGACCTTAAATGTATACCGAACGAGTTCTTCTATTCTCAAGCAGGAGATAGTTATCAGGATTACCCTCTGCAAAAAAACACGTAAATAAAGCTAGTCCGCGAGCCGCACTAGCTTTATTTTCTCAATCAGTAAGACTATGTTTTGGGGTGGTGTTCTAACCTCGCACGTCCTGTCCGAGTCATGACCAGCGTATACGTACGATGAAGACTTGTGCCGCCGCCTGACGGCTTGGCACAAGCCAAGTTTCTCAATCCCACTTGATCTATTTTAGCCACACTTCTAAAAGATGTCAAGCCAAAGGACTTCTTTTACCATTTTTCTCCGCGTCTACCCTCATCCGCTTCGTCAAAAACTTCGTCTGTTTCTGAAGTATCGTCATCTAAGGCATCGTCATCTAAGTCTTCTAAATCTGACTTGTCGTCTTCATCAGAAGATGTTTTATTCATTAAACTTATAGTCGTCATTCGCTTGGGGATTTTCGACGAGTCCCAAACCTTCAGACCCCATTCACCTCGTCCAAGAAACGTAAATCGTGTATCTAGATTGATCTGAGTAAGCGCCGCTGCAATCCGTATAGCCTCCTGAGAAATTCCTAAGCGCCTTAATACTTCCTCAATTAAGTTATGATAATGCATAGGGTTACCCTGAGCTTTCAAAACCTCATAAGCTATATCTGCTTCCGTTGGCTTGTCTTTTTTGCTTAAAGAGTGGGTCAAAATTCCACCGCCCTTCGTCGTTTTGAATACCAATATATTCGGCCCACCCCTAAATATTTCCTGCTTGTCGTTAGTTTAAACATAAAATTTAAATTTCCACATTATCTACATTTTTTCCGGAGCTGACACTCCTAGTATGCCCAACACATTGCTAATAATTTGTTTCACGGCCCGCACTAAACTCAAACGAGCCTGCCGCAGCCCCTCATCGTCAACAAGTACGCGCTGACTGTTATAAAAGGTATGAAAAAGACCTGCTAAATCGAGTACATAACGGGCTAAACGGTGAGGTTCCATGAGACGTGCTGCCACAGTGATTTCGCTCGGTAAATCAGCCATTTTCTTGAGCAAATCTCGTTCTTCGGAGCTGTCAAGTCGTTTTAGGTCTTTTTCCAGAGGAAGTGTGTCGACATTACCAAGCTCCTCGGCTTGCCGCAAAATACTGCACAAACGAGCATGTGCATATTGCACATAATAAACAGGGTTATCCGACGACTGAGCTTTTGCTAGATCCATGTCAAAATCCACTGTAGAATCTGGATCTCGCAAGTTAAAGAAAAACCGCGCTGCATCTTTTCCAACTTCATCCATCAGTTCACGCAACGTGATGTACTGACCAGAACGTTTAGACATTTTCACCACTTCGCCATTTTGGATGAGCCGCACGAGTTGCATCAGAATAATTTGAAGGTTATCCGCTTCATACCCTAACGCGGACATCGCTCCTTTCAACCGAGCTACATGTCCATGATGATCGGCACCCCAGATATTGATTACCCGATTGAAGCCACGTTCAAATTTATTGCTATGATAGGCGATATCTGCCGCAAAATAGGTAGGTGTTCCATTGCTTCGGACCACCACTTCGTCTTTTTCATCTCCAAGCAAAGTGGATTTAAGCCAAAGCGCACCTTCCTTTTCGTAAATATATCCCTTTTTTTCGAGTTCCTCCATGGTTGAGCGTACGGCCCCTGAATCATGCAGGGTTTGTTCACTAAACCAAACATCATATTCAACCCCGAAATCCTGTAAGGTTGTCCGAATATCTCGCATTTTCTCGTCCAAAGCATACCGCACTAAAAACTCACGTCGCAGGCCCTGTTCGACTGAAAGATACTTGTCTCCTACTTTGGCAATAAGACCTTTTACCGTGTCGACCAAGTCTTCGCCATGATATCCCCCTTCTGGGAAAGGGGCATCCTGACCAAGTTGTTGTAAATACCTGGCTTCCAGTGACATTGCAAAATTATGAATTTGGTTCCCCGTGTCATTAATATAAAATTCACGGGAAACTTCATACCCTGCTGTGGAGAGTAACGAAGCGAGGCTGTCGCCAAGTGCTGCTCCACGAGCATTGCCCATGTGTAATAGTCCAGTAGGGTTTGCGCTCACAAACTCAACCTGAATCTTCTGACCCTTTCCGATATCCACTTGTCCATAGAGTTCTCCAGCTCTAATAACCTCACCTATCACATTCGTCAGCCATAAGGGATTTAGGCGGAAGTTAATAAAACCTGCCCCCGCAATCTCAGCGGATTCTATCCAAGTCCCGGTTGTGTCTAAGTGTCTAATAAGTATAGGTGCTATCTCCCGGGGCGAACGTTTCGCTTGTTTGGCTAGCACCATTGCTAGATTTGTTGCCAAATCTCCATGTTGCTTTTCTCTTGGTTCTTCCAATACGAAATTAGGCAATTCTTCAAACTTTAATTCTCCTGCCGCTTTTGCAGAATTCACGGCTTCTACCAACTGATTTGTAACTTGTGTTTTTATGTTCTCATAGAGACTCATTGGGGGAGATCCTCCTTTATGTTTAGCAACAGCAAATTATAACTGACCAAATTATCATCGATAAAAAGGTCATATTCTAGACTAATACGTCCCCCATGGACTGTCAAGTCACACTCTACTCGATGGGGCATAACGCTTAGCCAGATTTTCCCATAACAGGTTGTGTAAATACTCCGATTGAGCACTCCCTTTTTAAACTCTTGCGCTAGATCCACTGAGCCCTTGCGATTTAAGGTAACTAGTCCTTCTCTAATGCTTAAATAGGTTGTCACACCTTCAAGGCCTGTACTCTCACATTCAGACTCTTTATATAATACATAGAAAGCACCGTTTCGTTCATAAAACGTTCCTGTAGTGATCAATTCCTGCTGGTCTTCATGCCCTTCCGGATACTTCTGTTTTCCGTAGACCTGAATGGTCGCTTTTTTCTGCAATGGTGTGCTCCTTTCTGGAGGGGAGGAAGTCTCTATTTTTCGAACTGGCTGCGAGATGACATGTTTAAATGGCCTATTCTCGGTAACTCTAAAAAAACCCTTTTTTACTCTTAATTAATTTTACCCAATAACTAACTGCCCTTAGTCGTAGTCATGATTAGATGACTGCAGATATTTAACAGCGAGAGGGATGCATCCCTCTCGCTTTTGTCCAATTATTTTTACTGTAAGTATTCTCCGCGTGGTGTCTTGATGATCCGTTGGATCTTCTCTTCGGCGCCAGTTGAAGCATTTAGGTAGAGAAGATATTCCTCTCCTTGATATTGACCACGAAACTCATAACAATAGATTTCTTGATTTCCGGTTTTAGCAATGACTGTCAAGCGGCTCTCTAGGATCTTGAAATTAGCACGCAACTTTCGTACCGCCTGGTTCATCGTTATTTTAGCTGGGAAAGTCCGCGTATGGTGGAAGGCATAATATGGTGCAGCATCCAGACCGATAAGGTGGCCATTATCTAAAGCGATCATCAACCGTACTTTATCCGGATAAATTCTTACCCCATTTTCTTCGACAACGGCATCGAACTGAACATACGAACCATAATCCTCACTTGAAGTCAATACTAGTTGCCAGCCTAACGCTTTCAGAATCGACTTAGCTCTGCTCGTGGCATCTTCTATACTCATTGTCCTGGGGTCAATTGAACGCTGATCCCGATAGTAGGTTACAACGCCACCCTGGCGACTAACTTCCAAATCAGCATTTTCATACTTCCACATATACCCACCTAATGGTCCCTGAGACTCTCCTGCGAATTCTGGCGTTGTATTAGTATATCCTACCTTGTTCAAGAAATCTCGCACTACACCTTGGGCCTGACCTCGGGTTACATTACCGGAAGGTAACCCTAACGGCTTTGACACGACGCGCGTAGCAAATTCCCCTGTATATGAAAATGGGGGTAGCTTTTGCAAGCTGGCATCCAACTGATCTAAACCCGACCTTACAGATTTAGAAGGGGCCTCCGAGCCATCCGCGGCTGCTTCCGCAATTTGAGTTCCGCCAAATCCTAAACGTTGCCTAAGCGACGGCTTAGGGTCTATCCAAACCAGATTTTCCGTGTCCATTCTATTCATTATATCTTGAACCTTTTGATTAACCGGCAAGAGCCGTTCATGCATATCTCTTAGGGTCTTTTCCTCTTCCGCTGAAATCGTTCCCCCACCAGCGATTCTTTGGGTCAATGTCCTGGCAAAATCGCCAGATTGGGTTAAAAACTCGCCCACATAGCTCAGTCCAGCCTGATCGGATGGGATTTGAGCAAAATCTTTGAGCGCAGAATCACTTTTACTTGAGACTTGACTCAAGTAGAGAATCTTTTGGGTGGGGTTACTAGCTACATCTCCTTTGGCCATATCCGTCTCTAACTGGTTCAGGTGACTAGCGAAATCAGTTAAAGCCCGATGGTTATTGTTTTCTGCGGCCAGACGATATTCTCCTGCCAGACGATATTCATTATAGCCCCAGCCTAATGAGATCAATAAAGCTACCGCTAGAGCTCCGATCCAAAATTTTCTATGCATGCTTGTCCCCCTACTTTGTAAAGATATGATTCCCAATTTTTTTAATCTGTGGTCGTGACCAAATATATTTATTTTTTGTTTTGGCTGGATTAAAAAAGAATAACGCCCCCCCTGAAGGGTCTGATCCGTTTACAGCTTCTTGAGCGGCACGTAAAGCTGATGCCGAAGGTGGTAAATTAATTTGACCATCATCCACGCTGGAGAAGGCTTTAGGCTGGTAGATGATATCCGCAACAGTTTTAGGAAACGCAGGATCTGAAATCCGATTAATGATCACGGCAGCCACCGCAACTTGTCCAGTATAAGGTTCTCCACGTGCCTCTGCATTCACGCAGCGGGCTAAAAGATTCGTGTCAATAGCTTTATTCCCAACAGCCTTTCCTGAGGCATTTGTATTTTGACTGGTTAAGCGCTTTAACTCCTTGATAGTATTCGTTCCAGCTAATCCATCAACTCTTAACCCGTGGTCCTTTTGAAAATTCCGTACTGCTGCCTCTGTTTTCGAGCCGAACTTACCATCAACCTTTCCCAGTCCATAACCAAGCTGTACCAATTTAGCTTGCAACTCTTTAACTTCTGGACCTTTGCTCCCCCGCCCAAGCAGACGATCCCCTAAAGCTGCATACGCAATCCCGGACAGGGTAATGCTGAGAATCAGTCCAATGATTAAGACGACCCTCCAAGGTCTAACGCGTAATTTCATACCCTCACCTCACTTTGTTTAATGCTTACTTAGTGTGGCAAAAGTTCAGAGAAATTATCCAACATTATCCTCATAAAACATAAAAATAAAAATCGAAGGGTAGGGACACGATGCATCGCGCCCTTACCCTTCGTTACCCAATTTACTGCCCTATTAATCTGTTATGATCTCGGCCCCCTAAAAGGGCGCAAACTTCGGGGTTTCCCTAGAATTTCTGCCCATATAACCCCTTGGACAAGTTCTCTTTCCGTCAGCGAAAGCTCAATGCCCCTTAAACCTAGGGGTTCCTTGGCTACTTCCTCTCTGGGAATCTCTTCAGTACTCTTATACGCTTCAAGCCCAAGTATTCCTACGTAATCACTGGTTCCTTCAGTTCCTTGAGTTCCCTCGGTTCCTTGAGTTCCTTCAATGCCTTGAGTCCCCTCGGTTTCAACATAATAATCCTCGGGTGCTTCAAAATCTTTAGGTTTCGTCGATTTCAAAGATCCCGTTTGGTAAGGAACATTTTCTAAGGCTTGTTTTAGCTGCTCTTTCCAATTCCCAAGGGATGTTCCTTGAATTACATCTCTTATTGAGCGACCATCCGGCAATCTAAATGGGTCAGAGGGCTTGCTTGGCACTTGTTGACTGCCACTCTTCTTCATAACCGAGACCATTAATTGGTAAATAGCCAAAATGATAATAACAACCGTGAAGATCGACATGATCTCACCTACTTCTTCGTGAGGCTATCACTGCCTGATTCCGTTTTACCCGTCTGAGCAATGTTGCCTCTCATCTGAGTGTCAGCCAGAATATTTTGCATGTTGTAATAGTCCATAACACCAAGTCTTCCTTCACGTAAGGCCTGAGCCATTGCTTTAGGAACTTCCGCCTCTGCATCAACCACCTTGGCCCTCATCTCTTGAACCGATGCCTTCATTTCTTGTTCCTTCGCAACGGCCATCGCACGCCGCTCTTCAGCTTTTGCTTGGGCAATGCGTTTATCCGCTTCTGCTTGGTCCATCTGCAGCTGAGCACCGATGTTTTTACCTACATCGACGTCCGCCATATCAATCGATAGAATTTCAAACGCTGTCCCCGCATCCAATCCTTTTGCTAACACCGTTTGCGAGATCAGCTCAGGTTTTTCTAATACAGCTTTATGGGATTCCGAAGAACCAATACTAGTGACAATTCCTTCCCCAACACGGGCGATAACTGTTTCTTCACCGGCACCACCAACAAGTCGATCAATATTGGCTCGTACGGTAACCTTGGCTTTGACTCTAAGCTCAATTCCATTTTGTGCTACGGCAGAGACAACCGGAGTTTCTATTACTTTCGGATTAACCGACATCTGAACGGCTTGAAGAACATCTCTACCAGCTAGATCAATGGCTGCAGCTCGTTCAAACTGAAGCGGAATCGCAGCACGTTCAGCCGCAATCAGAGCATTAACCACCCTATCGACGTTTCCACCTGCCAGATAGTGAGCTTCAAGCTGGTCTGTTGCAATTGCTAAACCTGCTTTATGCCCCTTAATCATAGGATTCACGATCTTTGACGGTACCACACGTCGTAATCGCATACCGATTAAGTTGAAAATCCCTACATTAACTCCTGCGGCTAATGCCGAAATCCAAAGTCCTACTGGGATAAAGCTAAGAAGCACACTCACAAGTACAAACGCAATAAAAATTAACAGTAACGGCACGATTAATGTGGTCATTCAATGCTCGGTCGTAACCGAGCTTCACCTCCTTATGACTATTTCTTCTCTAACAATGATCCTATTCCCCTCAACAGCGATTACTCTGATCCCATTTCCTGGTCCAATAAACCCCCCTTCAGTTACAACATCTAAATGCTCCCCATCAAAATCTGCTGTACCGGCTGGGCGCAACTGGGTGAGGGATATCCCAACTCTCCCAAGATACACTTCATATTGAACTTTAGGGGCAACATATCCTCCCTTAGAGGTTTGGCGTGTACTTAAAGAGAACTTCTGCCACAAGCGCCGAGTGCGAGGTGAACGAAAACTCAAGAAAGTGATGATTCCTAACACAACCAAAGCACCACCCGTCAAAAGCACCCCTTCTAGCAACGAGTCAGTCACTAAGAAAATGCCCGTGATTAAGGCTGCAATTCCGAGCATCCCACTAACCCCGAAACCTGGAATAATAAATATCTCAACCGCCAACAAAACAATCCCGATCACAAACAGCGCAGCAATAATACCTTGCGGCACCACCCTCTCCTCCTTTCTTCAAGCTAAAGCGTACTCTCTTTCTATCTTCAGTCCTTGGTGTCCAAAGTGTTTAACCAACGCTTCGCAATTTGTTTATATAAATTGGCTCTCGCCAATAAATTTAGAATAACAAGCGTCGTGGCAACCTTTTCCCTGTCCTCCACTTCCATTTTCTCTCCGTTAAGCGTCTCCTCGACTTCTTTTTCTAGTCCCTGAAGGGATATCTGCCAATCCATCTGAGATCGGTCGAAGATTTCACTGTAATATCGATAAAGTTTGGTGGGATTAATGCGGTCATCCGACGTGTCCAAGAGACTTTCGTTAACATAACCAAGCAAATTGGAGACCTCTTCAAGTGATAGGATATCGCGCAAGTCATTAATAAGTAAGATATTAGCAACTTGTTCACGGTTATATTTTTTCTTCTGCGGATTGGGGACATACTTACGCCTTACCCAGTTCTGAACATGAGTGGGATTGATATCATTCTGACTAACCCTTTTAGCCACTTCTACAACTTGGGCCAGCATCATTGAGTCTAGTTCTAGATAAGGAAGTGCTTTCTGCTTAGGTTCTAAATCATTTAACACATCGCAAATCGCCTGCATATGCTTTGAATTCATGCTTTCACCTGCTTTGATATTAATGTTAGTTGTTATAATAATGATATTATATGATCATTCTAATCATATGTCAATATATCGAATTCATCTTTATATATATTTTACTATCATTTATCATCGTCATTGATCGAGTTCTATTTTGTGTGTTATCCTTAATATGCAGGTACTCACCCTCTATCTGTAGAAAAGAGATTTAAGATACTCAAAAAAGGACTAGGAGATGGTACAGTGTTTTACGAAGGAAAAATATACCGTCCGCCCAGTGAGGCAAAAAGTATTATCTTGCAGATCACTGTGGGATGCCAGCACAATGCCTGTAGCTTTTGCGCTATGTATAAGGATAAATCCTTCAGGATTAAATCTGGCGCAGAAATCAAAGATATTATTGCTACAGCCGTTGCCCAGGATTTAGATGCGGAACGAATTTTTTTAGCGGATGGAGATGCTATAGCGGTAGATACCTCTTTGCTCATCGAAATTCTTGATCAACTTTACGAAGGATTTCCTCGACTTAAACGAGTTGGGATTTATGGTGGCCCAAAGGATATACTCGCCAAGAGCCCCGAAGAGTTAGCAAACTTAAAGGCCCATGGTTTAACGATGGTTTATTTGGGCGTTGAAAGTGGCAATGACGCGATTTTAACCGCTGTCTGTAAAGGCGTCACATCTGAGCAGATGATCGCTGCCGGGCAACGAGTCAAAGCCAGCGGTTTAACTCTCTCCTGTACAGTCATTATTGGCCTTGGGGGAAAAGCCCATTCACCTGAACATGCCGTTGATACCGCACGAGTTATTAGTTCCATTGACCCTCATTTTTTAGGGGCGTTAACCTTAATGGTCGAGCCGCTTGCTCCTTTGTCAAAAGCTATCGAACGCGGAACCTTTCAACTTCTCACACCCTTCGAATGCCTAACTGAAATTCAAATCTTGCTTGAACAACTTAGAGTTACTCACTGTGTTTTTCGGAGTAATCATGCCTCCAATTATTTGCCCCTCCGGGCAACACTGCCCGATCAGCGGGACGAATTGTTGAAGACCCTCGACAACGTCATCAGGAATCATGCCATTGACCAACTTCGCCCTGAAGGTTGGCGAGGCCTGTAGTATAAAAAAAGTTGCAACAAAAATTATGTTTTCTAGAATTAGTTAAAGAAAACTTGGCTGGCGCCCGAAGACACTGTTTTCGCACATATTAGCCTTCTTGCAGTATGTAACGAAGTTATACTTTCTGATAAGTATAAATAAAACAGAGCAGAAAATTGGCTCATCCAATTTTCTGCTCCATCCTTAGATGTAATACTAATTGCAGTATATTTTCCACGGCCCGTTCTGTGGAGTGACCCGGTAAAGCAATGGCCGCTTTTCTCCGCATTTTCTCAATCTCCTCCGGATGCCTTAAGAAGCGGTTTAAAAGCTTTTCCAGTTCTTCCTCGTTACTAGCTAAGCATCCTGCACCTATATGCTGCACAAAGTGGGCATTTTCTTGTTCTTGGCCAGGAATTGGCTTATAAATAACCAATGGCAAGTGCTTCGTTAAGGCTTCAGAAACCGTTAACCCGCCCGCCTTTGTGATAATCAAGTCCGAAACCGACATTAATTCTTCTACATTATCAACAAATTCGAACCTCATCATTGGGTTTCGACCCTGCGCAATTACTTCTTCTAAAGAAAGATACAACTTCTTATTTTTTCCACAAACAATTATTGTCTGGACCGGGACTGGAGAATCTGCAAGTTTTTGGCAGATTCTTTTCGCGCTTTTCAAAACTCCATAAGATCCCCCCATCAACAAAAAGATAGGAACATCGGACTTTAAACCTAACTTAGTGATAATATGCCCTCGATCTATTTCTTCATCAAATTTAGGGCTTACCGGAATCCCGCTCACATGAATGCGTTGTGCATTAATTCCCCAAGACTCTAAACTTGCCTTCACCTCTGAACAGGCCACAACGTAGCCATCAACACCTTGATGAACCCAGTGACTGTGGACTGTATAATCGGTGATTACAGTGATCACCGGAACATCAAGGAGTTGATCAAGCCTGAGTTGAGCCAGAATCGACGAAACAGTGGGATAAGTACACACAATGAAATCCGGTTTAAATACATGAATGTATTGAAGGAAATTACTTCGCCCCAATTGACTCAAGAAATGTTGACTTTTAGATCGAGGTTGTACCTTAGCTGTTTTATAATAAAATTTCCCCCAAAGTTTGGGTATGTATTTAATAATCTCGCTATAGATATTTTTGATCATAGTGTTAATCGGTTGATTTAAAAAGTCACCGAAATCCAAGTGGATAATTTTCGCCGCAGGATGCTTAATAAGTATCCCTTCAATCACAGCTTCAGCAGCCCGCAAATGTCCATTTCCAAACGTTGCGGAGAATACGAGAACCTTTAACGGTTTCAAAGATTGGCCCTCCCTCTCATCTACAACAACCTTATTCTAGCTATCGACTAGTAAACCAAACTTTTTACAATTTAATATTTATAACTTTTATACCGCTCAGTAGCCCGCAGGTTCATGCAAGTGTCATAGAGCTACTTATATTATAGGGATATCTTTGGGAAAAAGAAAGGTAATATTCACTTCCCTGCAAACCTCGTAAATTTGTTTGGCTAACTCTATGTTATGAGCTAAAATAATTGTAAGCAAGCAAAAAGTTTCGATGGCTTTAACTTATTTTTGAGACTACCTTTCGATATCAAAATTTAATAATGGCTCGGTGCACTATTTGTACCGAACTAATATAACTCAAGTATTTATTTATGAAGGGCGGATAAGAACATGTCGCATAAAACAAACGCAGCTCGCATTCTTGATCAGGCCAAAATTTCTTATGAATTAAAAGACTATATTGTCGATGAATCCGATTTATCTGCAGTTGCTGTTGCCAATAAAGTAGGTCTCCCCATCGAGCAAGTATATAAAACTTTAATAGCTCGCGGCGACAAAACAGGGGTAATCGTTGCTTGTATTCAAGGCGATCATGAACTCCATCTCAAACGATTAGCTGCACTCAGCGGAAATAAGAAGGTTGAAGTTGTATCCCTTAAAGAGGTCCAACCGCTGACTGGTTATATCCGGGGTGGCGTTTCTCCCCTGGGAATGAAAAAAACCTTTCCCATCTTTATCGACTCTGCTATAGAAAAACTTGATAAAATCGCTGTCAGCGCCGGATCACGCGGCTTGCAACTTTTCTTGCGCCCTATAGATTTAATTTCAGTGACCAAAGCTCAATTAGGGTCAATTGGCGATTCTGTCTGATTTCTGGGAACAATCAAAGTTTCGTTTAAAACTATTGAAGGGGCTACCTGAAAAAACATTCACGGTAGCCCCTTCATCAAACTTTATCTAGTTAAATCAATTTGTTCCCTACAGAACCCGACTAGCACCTACATAACAGGATTTCCAATACGGTCCAATAACATAAACCGTAACCCCCTTAGACTCCGACGCATTAATAAATTGACCATCGCCAAGATAAATCCCCACGTGACTTACAACACCATTGCTCGCAAACGAGAAAAAGACCAAATCTCCCGGTTGAAGGTCCTCGAAGGCAACCTTAGTTCCTACATTATATTGGTCAACTGAAACCCTGGGCAACGTAATTCCATTTTTCCCAAACACATATGAAACGAATCCAGAGCAGTCAAAACCAGTCTCTGGTGTAGACCCACCCCATTGATACCTAACGCCAAGATATTGTTTTGCCGTAACAATGACGGAATCTACTTTCGACTGACGTTGCTTAGCTAAATAAGCCTCATTGAGCGACTTTACGGTCATAGGTCCAACAATTCCATCACCCACTAAACTATGGGCCAGTTGAAACGTTATCACTCCCTGTTTAGTCATGCTCCCAAAGATGCCATCCACTTTCCCAACATTGTACCCCAAATCATTAAGTTTTGTTTGCAGTTCTACAACATCCGCTCCTGTGGACCCTACCTTAAGCAAAACATTTCCCAACGATGCTTGGGCAGGAGGCGATGAAAATAATGAAAGTGAAAAAATTAACAAAAATAGGGCCAAAGTTAGTTTGCTTTTCATTCTTTCTTTATCCATCCTTTCCTTTAACAAATAAAACCTTTTGCAATACTGGCAACTATAATCCAATTATCGTCAAATTACGACAAAAAATCCATATGTAAAATCTTGTACGCCTTCAATATTTTACATATTCATAATACTGTTCCATTTTCAGAGAGCTTATCCATCCTTTTGCTCAATCAATTGAACTAGCGACTTACGTTTTCTTCATCCCCTCACACAGCTCCCAATTATAACCATATAATTATTTGTTTATCCTGAAGTGCCGGCACACACCACCTTCAAGACCTCAATGAAGCGGGCGGCATTGGTGCTGTTATGTATGGGCAAAAACGTAGAGGCTGGGATTTAATTTCCCGGCCTCTACCTCTAACCTTATAAAATTATGTAACTACTAAGAAAGCGTTAACTCTTTTACTTCCGAATTTCTAAATTTCTCTCCAGTAAGTCCAATAGAATCATTCATTTGACTAGTTAGACTTCCAGTTTCGTTGACGACGTCCTTTTTTACCCCTGCAGGCGCTCCAAATTCCTGGCTAACCTCTTTGTCTTCCATTACTATAAACCTCCAATAACTCTTTTGTTCTGCTTAGTATTTCCAAGAATTTAGAAAAAATGTTAAAGCAGATATAGAAAACTTGGCTGGACCTTCCAGAAAGTATACAACGAAAAAGTTATACGTTCTGATTAGTAAAAAAAGATCGACCAGCAAATGCAGTCGATCTTTTCCTTCTTGTAATACAAGAAAAGCAAAGTAATATTTATATCTTTGGCAATTCAAAGGAACTCTTTAAGGACACAATTCTATTAAAGACCAAATGTTCTGGCGTGGAATTTGAAGGATCCACATTGAAATATCCGTGTCTGAAAAATTGGAATTTTTCCTGGGGCTTTGAATCTTTAATGTTTGGCTCGACAAATCCCTGGACAATCTCCAGAGATTTGGGATTAATGTGTTCTAGAAAAGATGCTTCGTCTGTCAGATCTTCATCTAAAATTAAAGCTTCATATAATCTGCACTCTGCAGGTACAGCTTGGGAGGCTTCCACCCAGTGGATCGTACCTTTGACCTTTCTTCCCGTGAAGCCTGATCCGCTCTTGGTTTCTGGATCGTACGTGCAGTACAGCTCAATGACTTTTCCCGAGTCATCCTTGAGTACATCATGGCATTTAATAAAATATGCGTTTTTCAACCGGACTTCATTTCCAGGGAAAAGCCTATGATACTTAGCTGGAGGATTCTCCATAAAGTCCTCTTGTTCAATATAAATTTCTCGAGAAAAAGGAATTTGTCTAGTACCCATCTCTGGGTTTTCTGGGTTAACTTCGGCTTCCAACATCTCTATCTGACCCTCTGGATAATTGGTTATGATCACCTTAAGTGGCTCGAGCACAGCCATAGTTCTCGGTGCCTTAAGCTTTAAGTCTTCTCTAATAAAATGTTCCAACATTTTGCTATCCACAACGCTATCCGCTTTGGCTACCCCAATCTCTCGAGCGAAATTGCGCATTGCTTCTGGCGTATATCCCTTGCGTCGAAGCCCTGAGATGGTAGGCATCCTCGGATCATCCCAACCATCCACGACATGCTCATCAACCAATTGCTTAAGCTTTCGCTTACTCATAACCGTATTTGTGATATTCAAACGGGCAAATTCATATTGGTGAGGAATGTTCTCCATTTCACACTCCCGAATGACCCAATCATACAAGGGGCGATGATCCTCAAATTCCAACGTACAAATCGAGTGTGTGACTCCTTCTATAGCATCTTCCAACGGATGGGCAAAATCATACATAGGGTAAATACACCACTTATCTCCTGTATTATGATGGGTGGCATGAGCAATCCGGTAAAGGACAGGATCTCGCATATTAATATTCGGTGAGGCCATGTCAATTTTGGCGCGCAAAACCTTTTGTCCATCTGCAAATTCCCCATTGCGCATGCGTTCAAATAACGCTAGATTTTCTTCGACTGTCCGATCACGATAAGGGCTTGATTGACCTACTTCTGTTAAAGATCCACGCATTTTTCGAATTTCCTCTGCTGTGGAATCACATGCATACGCTTTACCCTTTTTAATAAGCAACACTGCCCGGTTGTACATTTCCTCAAAATAATCTGACGCAAAAAATAAACTATCCCATTCATACCCTAACCACATTACATCTTCCTTGATGGATTCCACATATTCTGTTTCTTCTTTGGTTGGATTCGTGTCATCAAAACGCAAATGGGTTTTGCCATTGAATTCGTCCGCTAATTCAAAATTTATAATAATTGATTTAGCATGACCAATATGTAAATAACCATTAGGCTCCGGTGGGAACCGCGTGATAATGTGTTGAACTTTACCTGACTTCAAATCCTCATTAACAATGTTCTTAAGAAAATTAGAGGTGGATTTGCTTTCCATCCATATCAACCTTTCTCTCTAATGTGTTCATGTTCCTGTCAAATTTCACTCTTGACCTAAATAATACTGCATACATGGAGAGAGTTCAACTTACCCTTTCAAGAAAACTTGGCTGGCGCCCGCACGAAGACAATGTCTTCGCACGTATTAGCCCTTCTTGCAGACACTGTCTTCGCACGTGTTAGCCTTAGTGAAGGGTGGTTGCCGCGCAGCGACATGGGAGTCCGATAGTATGATAAAGGGAGGCAATGTGCCTCCCTTTATCATACCAAGTCAGAAAGTATAAGTTTCAGAGCTCAGCTCTAATCTCCAATATCCTGGTTTGAGTATTAGCCTGCAGAGACACTTCGCTATCCTTGGCCATGAACCCATTTCTTATTGAGGCTTAATTTCCGTAAGCGTTACTGAAACATCTTGTGTCTTGTTGTTGCGGTAAATCGTAACGGTAACCTTGTCACCCGGATTGTATTTAAACAACTCGTGGGTTAACTCTAGAGAACTCTTAATTTCCTTGTTATTAAGCTTGGTCAAAACATCACCTGCAATGATTCCAGCTCGATCAGCAGGGCCTCCGAGTGTTACCTTGGAAACATAAGCCCCAGCTGGCCATCCTCGTTGACTTGCATATTCGGCCGTATACCGAGGATCTATTTGAACATTAAGTCCCGGATGGCTGGCATACCCTTTCTCAATTAGCTGTTTAATCGTCGGTAAAGCGTCTGAAATCGGGATGGCAAAGCCCATTCCCTCAAATCCTGCTTCCTGATTCTTAGCAGAATTAATCCCGATAACTTGACCCTGGTAATTTACAAGTGGACCACCACTATTTCCTGGATTAATGGCGGCATCGGTCTGGATGAGGTTAAAACTCGCTTCCCCCGGGATGTCTAGAATTCGGTTTGTTGCTGAAACAACACCGGTAGTCACGGAACGTGCAAATTCTTGCCCACCTGGGTTTCCAATCGCCACGACAGGTTCACCGACCTGAAGTTTTGTCGAATCTCCCTGCTGTGTGGCGGTTAGACCTTGGGTATCTGCAATCTGAACCACTGCTAAGTCCGTACGATCGTCGGCCCCTACCAATTTCGCATTAATATTTCGGCCATCGGCCAGACTTACAACGAGCTTTTCTGCACCTTCAACAACATGATTGTTCGTCACAATGTAGCCATGTTGCGAATCAACAATAAAACCTGAGCCGCTCCCTATTTCGGTAAGCCCGCCCCCACCGAACAAAGTGCCTTTAGATTGAAAATTAGCTATTCCAACTACTGCTGGCCCCGTTGCCTTGGCAATCTGAGCGACAGGAAAATTGGTAACCCCCTCTGTTTTAATGATAGGGGTTGTTGTCCCGCCATTTAAGACCACTTGATTTGTGGGGGCTGGTTGTTTATTCCCATAGATGGAAGGCACCAACGCCACTGCTATGACCCCACCCAGTAAAGCGCTAATTAAGGCAACTACAATAATTGCGAAATAATGGGGTCTTCTCTTTGAATAATCATCTCTATCGTTGTAATAGCTCATAGCCTAACCCTCCTCTATCTATTATTCCCTTAATACAACCAGTTCATGCGGAGTATACCGTGGAGCAACCTGCACCTGCACATCTGGGCACCTTTTAGCGGTATTCAACTCTTTCAGAATACGCAAAACTGTCGACAACGCGATTTCCGGAGTATTGTTTTCTTCACTCAAATGAGCTAGCATAACCCGTTGGGTATTTCCTTCAATCCACTCAGCAAGTCCTTCGGCCAGCTGCTTGTTCTCTAGATGACCGTAGTGTCCGCTGATCCTTTTTTTAAGATACCATGGATAGGAACCGTTCCATAATCGTTCATCATCATAGTTGGCTTCGACAATAAAGGCGTCACAGCCTTTCAAATGCTGATGCATCTCTTCGGTGATTCTTCCACTATCCGTGGCAATTCCAATCGCTAGGTTTCCCTTGTCTTTATTCTTCGACCGCGAGACTTTTAAGCCGTAACTTTCTCGGCTATCGTGAGACGTAGGATAAAGGAAAACGTCTAGACCTGCACAAGAAAACGAATCTCGTACATCAATCCGCTGGTTTTCAGCAATCTTGCCAAGGGAAGGACCCATCACCTCCCACAACCCAGTCGTGGCATAGATCGGTATCTTTAATTTACGAGCGAGCACACCTACACCACGGATATGATCTACGTGTTCATGGGTAACAACGATCCCTTCAATTTTTGATTCCGATATGCTTAAGCGCGAGAGGTTATACAGTAGGCTCTTACCACTAATGCCACAATCTACAAGCAAATGCCTGTCGTCATCTCCCACGAGAATTGCGTTTCCGGAACTTCCGCTCGCCAGTGTTGTAAAATGCAATATGTAGACCCCCCATATTACTTTCCAGTCGTTGCAGGATTCGCTTGTCCATTTTTCAAGGTAGGATTTGATAAGCCATTCGTTGCAGGATTTGTGACTCCATTGTTCGTAGGAGCTTTAAGCTGGTTCTGAGCCTGGCTTATCAATGCTCCTATTTGCGCTTTTTCTGTACTATCTGTAGCCAAACTCTGAGCCTTCTGCCACTGGGTGATAGCCCCTGTAAGATCTTGCTTCGCATTAGCCAAAAAAATGCCATAATTGACCAATCCGTTTAAAAATTCAGGTTTAATGCTCAATGCCTCTTTAAAACTCTTGTCTGCTAGATCATTATCCCCACTTTTAAAGGCAGCGGTTGCCATATCAACCATAACACCCGGATCTTTATTGGTCTTTAAAACATTTTGGTAAGCCTCAACAGCATGTTTAAAGTTCTCTTGTACCTCCGTGGGGGCGACATCTTCGGCTGCTACTCCAGCATCATAATATTCATTGCCTAAGTCTGTCTGTAGCTGTACATTGCTTGGATTTGCCTTGACCTGCTCAGCGATCGCTGCTAAGCGTACTTTTTTGGCCTGATAATCGGCGGCAGCATTGGTCGGACTGTTTGAGTCAGGAGAAGGTAAACCACTACCACTAAAGAAAAGAGAGAATCCGGACGCAACCATAGCAATACTAATCAGAATAACAAGAACCACCGCAAAACCACGATGCTGTTTTTTATTCAAACGGCTCGCCTCCTTGACCATTTAATTCCAGATACCATTGTAACACACCTTTTCAGACCATCCAATATTAAGAACCTAACAGCGGATTTCTGGGACGGGAGATGATACATCAGCTAAACGATCGTTATTTTGGAGACTTTCCTTGATTTTAATATATAGTGCTACCTCTAAGCGTTTCTTTTGAAGTTCACACCCTAAGGTATACACTTCCGTCAGTTTTTGAGTAGAAGCTACGTTAGCCGCATGACACCCCCCGCTACAAGCAAAGCGTGCCCAACACTCCCGGCAAGTCGATTTTGCATAGACATTTGCTGAGCGAAAGTCTTTAACCACCTCGGGCTTAAGTTGAAGAGGATTCTCGTTATAGAGTGACCCCAGCTTATAGGCTTCCTGCCCTACAAACTGATGGCATGGATAAAGATCGCCTTCCGGGGAAATTGCCACATACTCGTGACCAGCTCCGCATCCCGAAAGCCGTTTAAGCAAACAGGGTCCCTGATCTAAGGCGACATTGAAATGAAAAAAGTTGAAATTTCGATCTTGTGCTCGGCGTTTCAATAGTTCCTCACCGAGTCGATCATATGCTTCTCGGATTTTGTCTATATCTCCTTCTTGGAAGGCATAGGCGTCCTCTGGACCTGCTACAACCGGTTCTACTGAAATCTGTTTTATGCCTAAATCCGCCATGTGTATAACATCACGATCAAAATCTAAATTATAGTGCGTATACGTTCCCCGAACATAGTAATAGGTCCCTAGCGCATAGGGTGAGCTTTCCGGACGTTTGGTTGTGAACTGTTTGATTAGAGGGGTGATTTTTGCGTAGCTTCCTCGTCCATTGGCGTAAGGCCTCATCCGATCATGTACTTCCGGGCGACCATCCAGACTGAGGACGACACTGATCTCCTCTTCTTCAAGATAATTTTGAATTTCCTCATTAAGTAACACACCGTTCGTAGTTAGCGTAAATTTAATAGTTTTGTTCTTTGCAGAGCCTGCTTTTTTGCCGTATTCGACCAGAGCCTTAACTACTCCGAAATTGAGCAGTGGTTCTCCTCCAAAGAAATCAACTTCACAATGATTCCTATGCCCTGATGACTCTAAAACAAAATCAATACCCTTTTTACCCGTCTCCAAATCCATCAGCGTTCTACTGCCTCCAAAGGCCCCTGTACCGGCAAAACAATATTCGCAACGCAAATTACAGTCATGGGCTACATGTAGACAAATGGCCTTAACAATAGGCTTCTCTGGATAGTTCGGGGTTATTCCCTCTGCCTCCTCCGAAAAAAGAGTTCCTTCTTGGCGAAGCTCTTCCATTTCCTCAATGATCTCCGCCAGTTCTTCTTCTGTAAGAGCTAATTTTCTCGTTTGTCTAAGAATCTGGTTAATCCCCGCCGAAGTAACCTTTTCTTCCACCTCTTGCAAATCCTCAATAGCCTTGAGTACATTAAATGTCCTCTCATCTAGCAAATGCAAAGAACCTGAATTGACGTCATGAGCTATAAATAAATCTCCTTGAAGATAACTATGGACATTTTTCTTAAGGCGATATCTCTCAAAATTTAATAATTCCAATATGGGACCTCTCTTTCTTGCCTAACCAAATAAATAGAACAGAACCCAGCCCATATGCGGGGTGGGTTCTGAAATCCTATGTTCTAACCTTCACAAAAAGCATACCTACGCAGGAGCGCCTGAAGGCTTGGGTCTATTTAACACACACTTGATTACCAACCGTGCACGAAGTCTTGCAGGCAGATTGGCAAGAGGTCTGACACTTACCACAGCCTCCTGTTTTCACGGTAGCACTTAGGTTTGCTTTCACAATGGTCTGAATGTGTTTTGCCATCCAAACACCCTCCTCTCGAAACTTACATCATTTTATCATTCTAGATTATAACATACGGACGTAGAAAAAGGCAAAACATCCCCCTCCTAAAACACCCTTTCGCTTAAGCCTCTTAAATCCAAAATCATACCAACTTCGACTCAATTTTCTAACGTTCCATCTGTTTTCCACCTCATCCCATTGAACAACATTGTGCCACCTCGAGTAATTAAAAGAAAAATAGATATAACAATAAAGAATACGCCAATTATTGAATTTAAAGCAAAAATCTTGACACATTTGCTAAATGACGCATATAATAAAGTGTACTTAAAATCTATTCTCTGTTAGGTGAGGCTCCTGCATAAACATAGGCCACTGCCCAGAAATGTCGAGAGACGCCAACGGGTAGAACAGGTACTACCGACATAAGGTTTTACTTAATGTGGCTGAGAAAACTCTACGCTATGCAGTGCTAAAGCTCAACGAGTAGGGAGGTCCAAAACCTTTGAGTTTTAAGACCTTCTATTTTTGTAATAGAGGTCTTTTTCTTTTTATTAATTATTATTATCGTCCTCGCGGGGAATTTAAAGGAGGTGGTTTTATGGATTCTGGCCCATATCATTTGTTCAATTCCAGTATCACTCAAATTCGGAGTCATGTTGGCATTAGGTGCCAGGCTCCATCACTCAAAGGAGGGAAGTAAATGAATGAATTAAGAGTTTTAGGAGAATTTTATTTTAGTCAGTTGGCACATAAGCCGATCTGGGATGCCAAGGGACGTAGAGTTGGTCGCTTACTAGACATGGCCATGCGCTGGGACAGTATCTCTCCCCATGTTACCGGCATTCAATATGCCAAAGGGCTTCATGCCCTAATTCCTATTGGGTGGATAGGTTCCTGGAATGCAGACGGACTGCGCCTCAATACTACTTTTGACCCCTCATTAACGTGCCCGATGCATGAAGATGAAACGCTTATTGGCAAATGGCTGTTAGATAAACAAATTATTGACTTAGAAGGCTCTAAACTTGTACGTGTGAATGACATTGCCTTATCCTGGGTTTCCCATGAGGATCATCAATATCTGGTCTTGGTTGCTGTGGATATCGGTGTGCGTGGTTTATTCCGCCGCTTAGGTGTTGAGTTCTTATTGAGCCGTATCGCTAATAATTTTGTCGGCTGCCAATACATTAAACCTTTAGAAAATAGGACATCAGCCCTTCAACTTACTAGGGAAAAAGAACAACTCCGCCAACTTCATCCTGCAGATATCGCTGACATTATTGAAACAATGGACTATAGACAACGCGCTAACTTTCTTGAAACACTCGATTCTCAACAGGCGATTGATGCGCTAACCGAGATGGAATTGGATGCCCAAGTAGAAATGATTAATCAAATGGATGAGGTTCGGGCTTCTGATATCCTTGAAGAAATGCCACCCGACGAAGCCGCCGATATATTAGGCGAGTTGCCTGTGGAAAAATCCGAAGAAATTCTTCGCTTAATGGAGTCTGACGACGCTGAAGACGTTCGCGAATTAATGCAATATCAGGAAGACACTGCTGGTTCGCTAATGACCACTGAATATATCGGCTTACCGTTCTGGCTTACTGCTGAACAAGCTATTGACGAATTAAGACGGTTAGCTCCTGATGCGGAAACAATCTATTATCTCTATGTGGTTGATGAACAAGAAACACTTGAGGGGGTTCTCTCTCTCCGCCAGTTGATCATCGCTTCCCCTGAGACCCCCTTGAAAGATATAATGCAAACGAAGATTGTAAAAATCTCTCCGTATGACGATCACGAAAAAGTTGCTGACATTATCCACAAATATGGTTTACTTGCGGCTCCTGTCGTCAATGACCAAAATCATATCTTAGGAATCATCACGGTGGACGATGTTTTAGAATTATTAATGCCCGAGCGCCCTCGTGGGGAAATTTTCTCTAGCCTAATCGCCCTCCGTCATCTGCCGAAAGGGGGGTATAGCGAATGAACCGTAAAGTACGTTTTGCCCTGTTCTTTGCCGTTATGGGACCAGGAATCGTCACAGCCTTTGCCGACAATGATGCCGGGGGAATTGCCACTTATGCCTCAGCAGGTGCTAAATATGGCTATTCACTCATCTTCATCATGCTAATCAGTACAGTCCTTCTCGCCATTGCTCAGGAAATCTCCGCGCGCACAGGTGCCGTAACTGGTCGAGGACTGTCCGACTTAATCCGAGAAAATTACGGGGTGAAATGGACGTTCTTTGCCATGAGCGTTCTCCTGATTGCCAACCTAGGAACCACAGCTTCTGAATTTTCCGGAATAGCCACAAGCTTTGAAATCTTCGGAGTAAGTAAGTATCTCTCCGTACCTGCCATGGCCTTCATTATTTGGTGGCTTGTGATTAAGACCGATTATGGAAAAATGGAGAAAATCCTCTTGTTGCTCTGCTTGACATTTTTTAGTTATGTTGTTTCCGGAATTATGGTCCATCCGCCCTGGCCTCAAGTCTTCGTCGAATCTGTTACCCCCACGTTCTCAGGAACCCCTGCTTTTTTGCTGATGGCTATCGGGGTGATCGGAACGACCATTACACCTTGGGGGCAGTTCTACGTTCAATCGTCCGTCGTGGATAAAGGAATCACTGCCAAAGATTACCACTACACTCGCTGGGATGTCTTGATTGGAACCTTTTTCACTGGATTCATTGCCTTCTTTATTATCGTAGCCACTGCAGCGACACTCTTTGTCAACAAAATCCCGATTGAAACAGCAAAGGATGTGGCCTTGGCGCTAAAACCATTAGCTGGACAATATGCCACCTTCCTCTTTGCCTTCGGTTTACTCGGTGCATCGATGTTGGCCGCATTTGTACTTCCCTTAAGTACCGCTTATGCTGTCTGCGAGGCGTTTGGTTTTGAACATGGCATTAGCAAATCTCATAAAGAGGCGCCCGTATTCTTTGGGCTTTATACCGTCCTCATCGTTTTGGGGGCAGCCATAGTCTTGTGGCCCAAATTGTCCTTATATCACGTCATGTTGACCACTCAAGTGGTTAACGGGGTTCTATTGCCCCCCATTCTCATTTTTATGGTTCTGATTGCCAGTAAAAAAAGCATTATGGGGGAGTATGTCAATACAAAATTATTCAATGTCATCTCCTGGGCCTTCACCTTCATCTTAATTTTCCTTACCCTGCTTTTGCTTGTATCAACCTTGTTTCCAGAGTTTATAGGTAATGTTTTTGCTTTACTGTGATTATAGAGCCCAATATGCACGCAAACGACCGATGACGATGACGTTGCCATGGATGGCGAGATGGGACCTTCCGTTTTAACGGCATGGTAGTTTAGTACAAAGAAGGATTATTCACCAACACATGGTGAATAATCCTTCTTTGTATGTTGCCCTTTAACCTCATGAGAGTTGTAGCAGACTGAAAAAAAGTTTGTTACAACCCTTTTATAAAATCCTTTTATTACACTCCTCTTATCATATCGCATCAGTTTATGAAGCTATACGATAAGATTCCGTGATCGAATAATATTCGTTAAGTAAACTGTCTAATTTTTGGCTCATACCGATAATTTCTGGATCGGTAAGGCTCATATATTTTGCAGAATCATTGAGATTCATTCGGGCATCTTCAATTAAGCTCATTAATAGATCAAGATAGTATTTCATAATCAACACCTCTTTCCCATGACACAATCGTTTCTGGAAGAGTACTTATAAAGTTCACAAGCACACCCTCACTTGGAATATTTTAGTATATTATACCTAAGAAATCAAGATACCTCTTTATTAATTTATTTCATCGTCAATAAGCCAATTTTCACAATTTTAGTCTTCCCTTATTAAAATTTTTACACTTTTATTAAATTGAATTAGTAAAAAAATTATTAGATAATTCGAAAGATTTATAACGGTGAGCAGCTTCTTTGTAGAAAGGCAGTTGCTCTTTTTTAAATCCCTAAAATTTAAAGTTGAAAAACGGTTATCCTACTCCTTTCAGCGTAGCGAAATATTTTTATTTTGGGCATTAGGTATACAGCTTAACTATTACGAAGGAACCACAGTAAGGTAGATCTTTGACCTCTCCACGATTTTGTTGATTATCGTATTTTATAAGTAAATTTGAGAAACCTATTAGAATCTAACAGGGAAGGTGGATGTAAATGAAATCCTATCAAAGAAATTTAATAATCTTCGGACTGATTTTTCTATTAGCATATACTGTCTTTCGGTTTACTTATGCGTGGTACACAACACCATCGGCATGTCAAAAATGCCATGAAATTGAACCCTATTATATTTCATGGCAGAAATCAGCTCATAAAAATACAGACTGTCGAGATTGTCACGAAACAAGAGGGGCTTTCCATCGGCTGGATTCAATAATTAGAGGTATAAGAGACGTATCCATAAAAATAAAAGGTGATTATGGACTTTTCACAAACCCCATATATCATGATTCAAACTGTATTACCTGCCACATAGGGAATGATAAACCTGAGAGTAAAGCACCGTTTATGCCCGAAAGTCATGCTAAAATAATTAAAAATGGCGTGGGGTGCAACAATTGCCATAGAGACACAGGTCATAAGAATGGGCTAGGAGTCGATGCTAAATTTGAGATTTTATCACCATAACCTAAAAAGATAAAACTTAGGCACTCAGCAGGATCTCTCCAGAGTGCCTACAATTAGCACTAAATCTTTGTTCAGCATTCCAAACTCTCTAACATCCCTATATAGGATTAGGGTTTCGGTTCTTTACGATGCCTATAAAAAAATCGTGTCGGACTAATGTACTAAATCTCTACGGTCAGCCGTTTGCGGGATTCTTTCTAGCCAGCCACCATCAATCATTAATTCTCCTCCGTCCTTTGCTAATCCAAGGAGCTCAGTAATGAAATCACGGAAGGTTGCTATTAAGTCTATTCTGGCTGTATTTATCATGGCAAATCCGTATCCAGCGATTATAAACGTTGTAACTGAAGTAATATGGCTCATGATTAACTTATCGCTCAAGGGAGATTCCCTAGAGTCGGTGACCAAGATATCAAGGAGTGCCGGTGTGGGTAAATCTTCGTCCGTTAAGAAAGCGCCCAGAACTTTAAGTTGTTTATCAGAAATTTGTTTGGCTTTGGACAGATAATTTCTAATCTTTTCAGACTTAACGACTTGACTGTATCCTAATTTCAAAGTTCTTAACAACATCTTGGTTTCCATTAATGAGAAAATATGACTGATTTCCAAGGCATTGAGGGGGCGCTTTCTGCCAAAAAATGAACCAAAATAGCTTTTATCATGTACATGGTCGACTCTGTCAGGGATAACAATGCTAGGGCACTTTAATAATAGCCCTTTTGCTAAAAGTAGCTCAGTGGCTTTTTGGTGTATTTCATGAGAAGTACTTATACATTCAGAGAAAAAACTTCGGAAGTCGGAACGAGAAGAAACACTCAGAGCGTTGCTGTAATAGAGTAAAACAAATTTGTGCATTAATCTGGTATATAATAAGGTAAATGATTCAGAAAACAACTGTTTGGCATTGACATCGATATCCTTATCACCATAAGCCTCTGGAATAGGATGATGGATAGCCATAAAGATGTCCTCCATAGTTTGTACTCGTTGGCTTGAGACATCAAGTGCCCGTTGCAAAACCGATTGAATATCGGGGTCTTTCGATTGATGAACATAGCCTTTAAGAAAACATATGGACATGCTTTCTGCCATGTAACTTGCCCAAAGATGACCGATTTCTGAAGACGTTGGTGAAATGTCAGATAAATTATGTTGGACAGTTCCAAGGGGAACTTGTTCTACTTGACCTTGATTAGCTCCTTGCAAATTATTCATCTTTGACACTCCTTATACTTGTTTCCACAGAATTAGAATTTCCCAATTCAAGCATTATAATGCTTGAATTGGGAAATTTGTACTATCCACTGTGTCTTATTTTGTATAGTACTCAAAGTCATACAGCAACTTTAATGTCTGCACCGATTATTCCAGTAGTCGTTCCAACAGCATCCTTGATTGGCAAGGAGACAGTTAGACAAGGCGCATTAGTAATCGCGGAAATATATACTGAAGACACGTATCGCTCTCCATTCATGGCCCGTTTAAACCATTCTCGCACGTTAGCGTTTGCAATTTGGGCCGGCGGATTAGAATAGACGAATTTGCCGTCTTGATCATTTAACCACACAGCCTCCATAAAATCGTTGTCCTTCAAGACTCCGTCCAGTAAGGCCTTGCATTGTGGTGGAGAATTAAACTCAAAATCATTTGATTTCTTCATCATGATTTGGATAGCAAGTTCTGCCGTCCTTAGGAGGGCTTGCTGATTTTCGTCAATTAAATTGTGTTCTGAGGCAATCAATCCTGATAATCCTCGCTCAGCATCTAATAGATTTTGAGCTAGAATCTCAATATTCTCTAGATTCATATTTTGCGTGGCTATCGCGGAAGAAATGTCAGAAAACCGGTTATTAACCTCCTGAAAACTTTCTTCAACCACATCAACCTGTTGTCCTATATCTATAGCATATTCATACTGCTTTCTCGTTCCTAACAAGATCGCTTGAAGTAGCTCTTGCACCTTTTCATGAGAGGCACTGATTTGGGTTAACCCAGTTTCTACCCTCTTGGAAAGATCAACACAGTTTTGGACAAAACCACGGTTGCGTCCCATAGTTTCTGTTATGTTTTTTACATCCCCTGTCATTTTCAAAACCAGCATACTTATTTGCGAAACGGCTTGTTTACTATTGTCGGCAAGTGTTCGGATCTCTCGTGCCACGACGCCAAAACCCACCCCCTGATCCCCTGCCCGCGCCGCTTCAATGGAGGCATTAAGAGCCAACAGTTGTGTCTGATTAGCGATATCATCGACAGCACCTAAAATACCACTGATTGCTCGGAACGTTTCCTGAAACTGGTTGATAGAAGCCACAGCCTCTAGCGTAGAATCCTCCACCTGCCTTACGCCGGATAATATCTCCATTATCTGAGTCAATCCTACGTTAATATTCTTTTTTGACTCCGAACCAGTAATCCGGACCTGATGAGAGATATTATCCACACTTTCTAAGGCCGTGACCAACTCCTTTAAAGTTGTTATAGCCTTGGTTAAACTCTTTTGACTACTGTCGTTAACTTGTACGATATCCTGAGCCTCTTCAGAAAGTTGCCGAGCAAACGTGTGACTTTCACTCAAAGTAAACGTAAGTTGTTGGGTCGATGCGGAAATTTGGCCGGCCGCCACTTGAACTCCAAAATTATTCTTGCGCAATTTCTGCTCAAAGTTCTTCATCGGTTGCATAATATATTTTAATAGTCGGCTGTATCCTTTGCTTGGAAGGTCTGATTGATGACCCCCGTTCTGGATTGTGTTGACAAGCTTTTGCCACAGAGTCAGAAATCCCTGCTCCTGACGATAAGCCCATAGACAGATTACAATCATTATCAAGATATATATTATAATTCGCAGCCACCCTATAGAAATTAATTTAGATTCAAAATAAAGAGCAGAAAAAGATGCTGTGCCAATTATCCAATAAAAATTCATACTATGTGTGCCTCCTTTGTAGGTTAAAATTACGTCTACAAGGTAGCCCGTTTAAAACAAAAAGCCTCTCATAAAAGAGAGGCTTCGTTGCCGTTAATTGCTCTACGCAGAGACTTGTTTATTAAGTTTACTATATCACCGAAGACGAAACAACTCTTGTATTTCATGTATCTTGTATTTTCATCAGACCCTAAAGGGTTTTCTCTATATCAAGCCATGAACATTTTGACATCGTCTTCAACATTGGTAATGCCCGCAATACCGAAGTTTTCAACCAAAACCTTAATCACATTAGGAGACAAGAAACCTGGCAATGTCGGTCCTAGGTGAATATTTTTTACACCCAGGTAGAGAAGGGCTAGTAAAACGATGACAGCCTTTTGCTCATACCAAGCAATGTTATAGGAGATTGGAAGTTCGTTGATATCCTCCAGTCCGAAAACTTCTTTGAGTTTTAAGGCAATCACTGCTAAAGAATAGGAATCGTTACATTGTCCAGCATCGAGAACGCGAGGGATACCACCGATGTCCCCTAAGTTCAGTTTGTTGTATTGGTATTTTGCACACCCTGCTGTCAAGATCACGGTGTCTTTGGGTAGTACTTGGGCAAATTCTGCGTAATAGTTACGACTTTTCATGCGTCCGTCACAACCGGCCATGACGAAGAAGCGCTTAATTGCTCCCGTTTTGACAGCATCTACGACCTTATCGGCCAAGGCCATTACTTGATTGTGGGCAAATCCCCCGACGATTTCTCCCGTCTCGATTTCCGTCGGTGCTGGACAGCTCTTGGCGTGAGCAATGAGTGCGGAGAAGTCTTTGGGCTTTCCATCTGCACGATCAGCAATATGCTTAACACCTTCGAAACCGACCACTCCGGTAGTGTAGACACGATCTTTGTAGGAATCTTTCGGCGGAACGAGGCAGTTGGTGGTTAAGAAAATGGGGCCGTTAAAGGTCTCGAATTCTTTATCTTGCTTATGCCAAGCATTTCCGTAGTTACCGACAAAATTGTCATACTTCTTGAAGGCGGGATAGTAGTGGGCGGGGAGCATCTCCCCGTGTGTATAGACATCTACGTCGGTACCTTGCGTTTGGATAAGCAGCTCTTCGAGATCCTTAAGATCATGGCCACTGATGAGAATGGCTGGGTTGCTTCGAACCCCGATATTAACTTTGCTGAGTTCTGGATTTCCATAGGAAGTGGTGTTAGCCTTATCCAAAAGGGCCATAACATCAACCCCATATTTCCCCGCTTCTAAAACGAGGGCGACAAGATCACTGGCGGCAAGCGTATCATCTAGAGTGGCTACCAGGGCTTTTTCGATGAATGCGAAGATCCCGGACTCTTTGTATTCAAGTGTATACGCATGCTCAGCATAAGCTGCCATCCCTTTTAGACCATACGTAAGCAACTCTCTGAGTGAGCGGACGTCTTCATTTTCTGTCGCTAAAATTCCTACGAGCTCAGCTTTCGCTTCGAACTCCTCTGCCGAAGCTGTCCAAGTGGCTGCATCATGTAGGTTTGCCGGAATAGTGCCGCCCACTCGCATAACTGCTTGTTTAAGATCTTCCCGGAGTTCGAGACCATCCTGAATTCGTTTTACAAAACGGTTTTTATCGAAGTTAGCATTTGTAATTGTGCTAAAAAGGCTTTCCATGATGAATTGATCAACATCTTTACGAACAAGATAGCGTTCACGTGCTTGTACTGCATAAATTGCAATCCCTTTTAGAGTGTAGATCAGAAGATCTTGCAATTTGGCAACATTTTCAGTTTTTCCACATACTCCTTTGATTGTGCATCCAGTCCCTTTGGCGGTTTCTTGACATTGATAACAAAACATACTCAATTTTGTCTCCCCCTAAATTCTTATTTTTAATTCTTGGCGTAATCTCTTTGACTAAATTTAGTTTAGATCATTACAAGGTGTCGTACTGTGATTGGGGAGATTCTTCCGGTGTGAGATAAATCACACCAACACTTCACGAACTATCTTGGGAACTATCTTCGAAAGCTTCCTCATGACGTCCGTGGGTGTCTAAGCACTATCCATACCGAGTAATTGCTCATAATGTGCTGTATTTATAGCTTTAGGATGTGCTTAGGGGCATGGTCTCCTCTCTTTTGCTCTCCTCAAGCATAACAGACGATTCCGGCAACAGGCTTAATCCTCCCAAAAGCGCGAGATTACAGAAGAGGAGCGGACCCAGTAATGGATTGCGATATAAAAATCTAGCCCAGATGATACTCTGAGTTCCGGCCAAATCTCCCCATACATGAAATCCGAATCCCACTAAACCTACCAACATATTAAGAGCTAATATGGATAGATAAATATAAATTTCCTTAGGGTCAGCTTGAGTATAAGCAATATAAAAACAAGCTATCGCGGCAAGTATGCCTGAAACTAGAGGTATTAGAGTGTAACTGGGTATAAAGGCGAGGCGGGCATGGTCTAAAAATGCTGCCACAACCGCGCCCAAGAAACCCAGACCCATTAAGAGCAATAATTTGGAACGTCGAGCTGTTCCTCGATAGTGCTCACTGACCAAGGCGTAACAGGAAATCCCCGCAAAGGCAATCGGAGCTGCAACCGGAGAACCTTCAATCAGGAGACGGTGAAGACTTTCCTGACTGGAGGTGGCGTTTCCTGTCAAATGAAAAAATGTGCCCACCACACCAACCAAAACGCCTAACCACATCACAGTTTGAAAGGTCTTCTTAATCACGGTATTAGATTGGATTATGACTTGAGCAAGAATTGCTAAAACCGCAAGCGGGCTAAAAATTAAAGGTATTAGTTCCCAGCGGAAAAAATTATTCTGAGAGTGTGCCATTACGACATCAACACCGGTCAGGAGGAAGTTAAAACCCATCATTCCTAACAAAAGCGAAGTCTTATACGGGATGGTTAGTCGATTAAGCCGATCGATCATATCTGAATCCTCCTAGTGCTTCACTTTCAATGCCTCGGCTTGAGATTGCAGTTCTACGAGAGCTTTTTCTTGCTCGTAAATTCCATTCCAGTTCACGTAGTCAGCCCCTCCCATCACGGCTCCGAACCGTGCCCTGCGGCCTTCGTGGTGCCATAATTCAAAATATAGGAAATCAATAGGAGTTCCGAATGGCTTGGTTCCAAGCAACCCTGTAGCGCGAAGATCTTGGATAATTGATTTCCCCTTAGCAAGGTTTTGATTCGTCAGGACAATATTTTTCTCCGCCTTGCTCATCACATCATCGATAAACGGTTGGACGTGGCAGTTGAGACAGACAGCATTCATCGTTTGCTGGTGAACATCTCCATTTTTGCGTACTGAAGCAATCTCGGGAGCCAGGGTCCATTTAAGACGTTGACCCACATCGTGGGTTCCTTGAACACTGCCAAAAGCCGACATATGACACGTGGCGCAAGTTGGGGCAGGGAAATCTTTGACCGTCAGGGTTCCCGCAGGTGCATCCATGTTAAACTTTGATTCGTTGGCTTGATAATAAGCGCCATGCGCAGATTCGTCATAGATTTCTGCTTGAGGATGGTCAGGGCCTAAATGGCATTGGGCACAAGTTTCTGGTTTGCGGGCTTGTGCTACTTCGAATGTGTGTCGTAAATGACATTTTGTGCAATCTCCAAAGCTTCCATCACTGTTCTTTTGACCAACAGCATGACAGACTTCGCAGGATTGAGCGCTAGCATCTTGACCGATCAAATTAAAAACAGGATTGGCATTACCGCCATTAAGAGGTTTTCCATTTGCATCAAGCAAATGATACTTAGCAAGTTCCGCTGGCGTAAAATTCTTTGCTCCTTGGACTGCATACCAGGATTTAGCGGCATGGTTACTGTCCGTAAACTGCTGAACTTCTGTAGCGTGACACTGGACACAGTTGTTGGGAGTTGGTTTGGCGATGAGAGCTACATTGTAATGATCCTTTGTCAGGGTTTCTTGACCTTTGACCGGTTTATGACAATCGAGACACTGAACTCCGCGACCGGAATGCTTGCTGTCATGATATTGTTGAATAATTCCCGGGTTCTCTTTTTGGTGGCATTCCACGCAGGCCTTGTTTTCTCCAAGGGTCGCAACGCTTAATGTTGGCATACTTGTTTGTAGTCCTGTGGGGCCAATGAGAAAATGGTAGGTCAAGAACAATACACCGGCAATAAAGATAGTCCCGATCGCCAAGATGGCGATCATGCGTCGTGTTATTGATGGCATCTAAATGTGATCTCCTCCTCTTTAATAGTTTAGCAACCCTAGAGCATGTACTGAGACGATGTGTGAGTCTATATTAGTTGGAAATTTTGTGGTAATTATATCTGGATTTGTTGTTGAATAGTGTGATAGAGGTCACACTATTCAACTAAATGTAAATCTCAAAACGTGTTCACTCAATGAAAGCGACCATAACTGCAAAAGTGTGACACAATTCACAACTTCCCCGCCTCAATCAGATTATAATCAGTCATGAAAATTGAGCTGGAGGAGTGAGTCAAAATGCAGGAAGTTGAGATATTGAGGGTAGAAAGTCCGTCTAAGCCAGAAAATACGAAAGCATTAATTCAGATGGTGGCGACCTTGTTTATTAGGTATCTGTCTAAAATGAAAGGCTATAAAAGGACAACGCCCCTTGTAACTCCACCACCTCTAGACATAATTATTACCTGGCTGGGCGCTTTTTTAGGGATAACAGCTATTGCCTTATTTGCTGAAAATTATAGCCTTCCGATTGTGGCTTCCTTTGGCGCATCTGCGGTATTAATTTATGGGGTTCCTGATGCCCCTCTGTCCCAACCACGTAATGTTATTTTGGGTCATACTCTTTCGGCCGTTGCGGGCGTCACAACCTTTATAATGTTTGGGTTGACCTGGTGGTCACCTGCCTTAGGTACTGCCCTAGCTTTAATCATAATGATTCTCACTAAGACAACACATCCACCGGGAGGAGCAACTGCACTATTTGCGGTATTGAGTAAGGCCCATCCTAGCTATATTTTGACCCCGATTGCCTTGGGTGCCGTGATCCTTGTAATAATCGGGCTTCTCGTAAATAACCTATCCCCAAATAGACACTACCCAAGGTATTGGTACTGAGAGAACAATCGAATCGAACCTTATAAATCATGATTCTTGATCCAAGAGTCGAGTAATATAACTAAATTGATATCAAGGGATATAATCTATCTTAAATATAATGGGAGTGAGAACAAATGTTTAAGAATATTTTGGTTCCGACCGACGCTTCAGAACCAGCACAACGTGCTTTGATGATTGCCTTGGAAATGGCGAAGACGTACGGCTCCCGAATTGTTCTCCTGCACGTGGTTTTTACACCGGAGGCTTTGGGCTATACCCTTTCAAGCGGGGTTACCGTACCTCAAGAAGAGATTAGTATATACGGGAAAGAGGCCCTAACGGCAACTCTGGATGGGATTGATACCTGGAATCTGTCCATTGAAATGAAACAAAGACCGGGGCATCCAGCTGTTGCTATTCTAGAAGAAATCGAGAACAGAGACTTTGACTTAGTCATTATGGGTAGTCGTGGGTATGGACCGATTGCCGGGTCTTTGCTTGGAAGTATTAGCCAACGTATTTTAAGCAAAGCAACATGCCCGGTTATGATTGTCAAATAATACTAATGAGGACGCTCAGAATAATATAACTGAGTGTCCTCATTTAGTTTATGATTCTCGACCAGTCGGGTATGAAATAAACACATTAAGCGGGTAATTACCCGCTCTTTTTGTTGAAATCCAAGGGGCGTTCCGACACGTCGACGATTGATCTTAGCATCAGGTCTAAACTATAGGAATTGACGGTATTTTTTTATAGGACTTTAGTCGTGAGATAGTAGGCATTAGGTCCCCACTCTGATTGAAATTAGCAGGATAAATAGGTATGAGGATGAATATGGAAAATAAACTATATTATAGTATCTGGGAGGTTGTATTAATGATTAACATTAATGCCCTTGAAAAACAGTGCCCCAAATGTTTTGGACTCGGCAGAATTGAGAACCCCACATGGTTACAGTTCTGGACCATGCAAAATGATCTTAAAGACGGGTTTCAAACCTTAACTGATCAAGCACAAGAAACCAGCGTCGAAAATGCGGATCATGGTCAACCCACTGAGCCCATATTCTTTATTTGTAGAGAATGTCACGGAAAAGGAAAAATACTTACTGTCGAAGGGAAACGTCTTATGGAGTTTGTAAGGTTCTGGATTAATCCGAATTATTAACTCATAAATCAAGTATCTATTTCGACATCAATAGCAAAGTTATTAGTCAGAAGTTAGATTTACTCCTATTTAAAGACTTCTGAGAAAATATTAATATCCTCCTCGTTGAGTGACACAGGCTCCGTATTGTCTACTCGAATAATAATAAATGTTCCTTGTATATCCGCCCTTTTGATTGGTTTCTGGGGTAGCGGATAGTTTCCATCGCAGACGATTAAGCACCCAGGACGGATGGTTTCCGCCGTTTCAATATAACCCTGAATTGTTAATTCAAAGGCCTTAAGGTTATTAGGTAGTTCACGAACATCAGGAGCTTTCCCTGGCTCCACCACCAAAACTGTTATCCATTTAACCAATGTCTACTTCTCTCCTTCGATCGAACCGAATTAAGATACCTACTAAGACTGACTCATTCGCCAACAATAAATGATTTACCTTTAAAAGGTAGTCCAATGATTTTTGTTACTACAGGAATGCTCCTCTAACTTTTAATATGGGTTCACTTCCCACTCATTGCAGTGAGCGGACTTCTCAATTTAGTGTTTTTCAACTCCAAGGTACGGCTTGGAGTATGTTTTAGATAGAAAAGTAAGGATTGAAGGATTACGGCAATCTTAATAGAAATGGTCGAGTCCACCGCTTACTATAGATTCGATCTCTCAGCTAAACTATGAACAAAAGCTGTACAAAAAGTGATGTGCCTAATGTGTATTAGGCGCTAAAAGGCGTATTGGACCAGAAGCGGGTCAAGTCTACCGAAGGATTATGGAAAATTAGAATTGTCCAGTTGCCTGAGAAAAGCTTTTTAAGACTGAGTCTAAATAGCCTTTCTCAGGCACACAAAAATTATTGATAGATATTAAAGAATACAAGATTACATTAAACACTTTAAATAAAGTAACTGAAATTAATACTAATTGGCTTTCAGATTATATAAATGGAAAAAAGAATTAGTCAATTGACCAATTAAAGATTTTTGTATTAAAGTAAAATAAAGGTAAATTTTTCATTGATGGCGAATAATTTCGAGGTATCAATAAAGGAATTTTATACGAACTTTTTCGTATAAGTATTAACAGGGATTGTTGTTGGAGCTTAATTAATGCGCTAAATGTAGGATATAGCGGTGCATTCTATTAAGGAGGTGGCATCATTGTTAATAGCGGCGATCAACGGAAGCCCCAACCGGGACGGTAACACAGCTCTGCTGCTCCGGGAAGCTCTGTCGGCGTCTGAGAAACTGGGAGCGGAAACCCAGTTAATCAATGTGGCTGAAGTGTTGAATGATCTCGACCAGCCTTTCTGTGATAGCTGTACCTATCCCTGCAACGCTGCCTGCGCCGAAGGCAACAAGCTGGGCGAGGCGCTTGCAATAATCAGACAGGTAGACGGCCTGATCATCGGGAGCCCGGTCTACTACGGCACCATTAGCGGGCAACTGGCGGCTTTCTGGGACAAGACCAATACGCTGTGGCAGAGCAAGGCCCTGCTGAACGTGGTGGGAGGAGCGGTAACGGTTGCGCAGGCCCGCTTTGGCGGCCAGGAAACCACCCTGAAGGCAATCCATGACCTGATGCTGGTGCAGGGGATGATCATTGTTGGAGACGGTCACCGGGATTTCGACTGCGGGCACCATGGGGTTTGCGCCCAGCAGCCGTCCGAAGAAGACGTTAATGCCATAGAACGGGCGCGTATTATGGCCCGACGCATTGTGGAGGTGGCCGAGGCAACCCTACCACTACGTTCAAGGTCCTGAGCGTTGAATGCGTCTCATTTATATCAGAAGCGAGAGTCTCCTTCGGTTTTCAGCTAATCCAATTATCTAGTATCCAGGGCTTTTGCAGGGTCAGCACTCAGCCTTCAAGCCCACGTTCATATCTCAGGTGAAAAGAAGGGTTGAGCCCGGCTTATCGACAGTTGACAATCTAATATTCGCGGGTTGGTTCCGCACTTTATTCGTGCATTTTCAGTATTACTAGTGAGTGGTGGTGTCTGAGATGGAAACTAATTACCGAGTTGCTTATGATAAATACTGGCGGGACATAAAAAGAAAGGTACCGGAGCAAATTGCAACACAGCTCTCTGTGACTTACTGTAGCAATACCCGTCAATTTGTCGTGATGTTTTTTAACTTAGAGTATATTTTGGATTGTAATACCGAAACGATCTACAGGAAAACAGACGGACATGTCCCAGAAATAACCGAATCTATAATAATGCTTAATTACCTGGCCTATGCAGGATCGCCCCAAGAAATTACTAAAAAATGGGTCAGTCTCAAAGAAATACCGAACGGTGGCTCATTGTTTTATCCTGCATTTCATAAAGTTTCAATCGTAGGTCTAATCAAGGCGTTTGGACACCAGTCGAAACAATTATTGGTGTGCGCAGCCGCTTTGGGCGGACAACCTACATCCTTTGGCAATGCGTCTGCTATTTTTCAGGCTTTTCCCGAAATTCCTTTGTGTGTTATTATTTGGGAAGGAGATGAAGAGGTTTCGGCCAATGCCACCATCCTATTCGAGCCGTCCATTGAACTCCTATTGCACATCGAGACCGTTATCGGCCTGGGTGGGTATCTTGCGAGTGAATTGATGCGGAAGGCAACTTCGTTTTAACCGTTACTATCGCAGGGGTGACCCGCAACAATAACCAATAGCACCAGCGTCCTTTATTCATAGAATGCTGGTGCTATTTTTTAACCCTCTTATAGGACTCCATGTAAAAAAAGATTGCGTTCGTTAATAACGAATGCTCTTATAAGACGGATTGTGGGGGTATATACACATAGAGCACTCCATAAGCGGGGTCCTTTGAGTTTTAAATATCACTAAGACTACCTCGATCACGTTCCTTCTTCAGTTCAGCCAACTCCATCTCAATATCTTGCTCAGCCTTAGCATGTTCCAGCTCTACAAATGGGTCCTCTGAAGGCTGCGTGACCATAACTGAGGTGGCCTTGGCCTCTGCTTCTGTGCGCTCCACCTTGTCCTTAAACCGATCAATATTAGAAAGAGGATCATTACCAGTAATCCCTGAGATAACCTCATTGGCCTTCTTCATAGTCGCTGCACGGCGTTGACACATAATAAGATTGTCACGTTCAGCTTTCGCCTTGGAAAGCTTATCCGTTAATATACGCAAGTTCTCCTGCAAATCTTGCAAAGCTTGAGTTTGCTCTTTTAACTGGTTCTGATAATCTTTTAGGCTAGCCTCAGCTTGCTTTTTAAGATTAAGTGCAGTTCTTGCTAATTCATCTTTTCCAGCCCTAACCGCCTCAGTAGCCTGCGCAATACGAGTTAATATATCTTCCTGAGCGTGCTTGATATATTCCTCCAATTGAATTTTGTCTGCAACTGCACGATTAACTTGGATCTGAAATGACCGTACCTACATACAGATTAAGATTGTCAGTGAGGAATTCGGACTAAAATAGGGAATTAGTTATTGGTAAACTTGTCATAGTTGCGATTATAGGACCCAAATATAAGGAAGACTACTCTTTGTTATATTCTAAATTTGTTTTTCGTTTTTGACTTTATAATTACACGAAAGAGTCATGTAACATAATCCATACCCTAAAACAGAGAAGCAGACGGCTATTACTAAAAAATCTAGTCCTTCGATATAGACTCCTCCCCCTAGAAATTTAATCTATTTCAGTTCAACATCAAACTTATAATCCGTCATAAGCTCGTACTCATGACCATACAAAGTAATTTTAGCGATATCTTCTGGATGATCGGTCTTAAACTCATAAGTGCCCTGGTGGGTTTCATAGTCCATAGCGCTCATTCTTGACGGGGAGCCTACTTGTTTTATTTTGTTACCATCCTTATCCTCAAGTTCAAAGAAGTTGTAATATATATCGTCGGCAAGTCCGCTAATCGTGTAATGCATCGTGAATTTCCCTGGACTGCGTTCAATGTCAGAAATGTTAAAAGCTAGATCCTGAATTTTAATCGAAACAGGTAGTTTTGTAAGATCTGCCTTATATAGCTTTTCCTTATCACTGTCTTTCTTACTAAATACACATCTATAAGGGATCACCGTAAGCTTTTTCGTATCATTAGGTATTCTAAACAAACTGATGGCGGTATTGAAGCTGGAATCGGTGGAGCTTCCGGAAAGAGGCTTGTAGTTCAGGCAATTTCCCTTGTCGTCAAGAATAAAGAATCCTAATCTCAAATTTGGAATTTGCTTAATATTATCGGTACCTTTCAAACTGATGATATTGCTGAGCGCACTTCTGATGACCTTAACGGAATCGACCTTGCCATTCTTAAATTCATGCACAACATTGGACTCTGTAGTTTGGGCAGCAGTGTAAATATCTTTTTCTGTAAGACCTGTGTCTATTGTCCACAGTCCGTGCACCTCTCCAACATTCCCCCCAATATTTTCAGCATCTAAAGTCAACGTATAATCTTCTTGAATTTCAATATTGGAATCTTCAAAATAATAAGATCCATAGCCCTGATAATCACCATTGTCTTTTTTTACTAAGTAGTCACTTCCTGTAGATACATGGTTTTTTGAAGGAGTGCCGTCTTTAGTGCTTACAAAACGCGGCATCAAGTCTGTACCGAGAACAGGTTCAGCGCTCCCAAATCCACCAGGCTTACTTAAATTGAAACCAACAATGAGGGTGGCTCCGTCATAAGACAAATCATTGACAGTGAGGGTTATTCCTTTGTCAGTTGTTTTTTTATTCACAACGGTTTTTTTAGTACCGCCTGTGATATCTACCTTAACGCTTTCATAATTTTTAGCTGCCGATGGATTGACAATATTCACAAGCGAATTTAGAATAGGCAGGTTCTGCCCAAAAGCGACTAATGTGCTAAGGCCCATAATACTTATACATGCTACCAGCAATAAAAAGGTCTTTTTGGGCAAATTGCGGCTCTTTTTCCTCTGTTCAAGATTTCTTAAAGTGTCATCGATTCTTGCATTTATAGACTCCGGCACAACAGAAGGGATCTCTAGTGTTGACTTCAATTCATCCCGGTCAAAGCTACTTTTCATATTTATCGTCTCCTTTTACGCCCATCAGTTTTGAAAGCTCTTTTCTAGCTCTCGACAGACGAGATTTTACAGTCCCTTGAAAAATATTAAGTATTGTGGCAATTTCTTTCACGTTAAAATCTTCGTAATAATGTAAGATGGTCACTTGTTTGAGATTCAGATCAAGCATATTAATAAAACCTAAAGTCGCGTCATCGGAAGGGTAGGTATCCGAAACTGCCTGTTCGCTTACTTTTTCAAGGGAGACAATTTTATCGGACCTTCGTGAAATTTTCTTACACTCGTTTATAAGTATGCGTATGAGCCAGGTCTTGAAAAACTCATCTTTTTTAAGGTTTCCAATATTGGTATACGCGGAAATGATCGTCTCCTGGATTGCATCGGCTGCATCGAAGTCTGATACCAAAAGGCCTTTGGCAATCCTATAAAGAGCCAGCCTGTGGCAGTCAATCAGAGCAGAAAACGCTGTTTTATCGCCTGCTTTTGCGAGTTTTACATTTGAATTATCAATTTTATTAATTTTTCGAATATCTTCAGTGAGTATCATGCTAGTCATTAATCATCCCCCAATGCTCTTTGTATTGTAACGCGATTACATCCATTAGAGTGTTTGAGATTCAAAATGGTTCACGGTTTAATAAATTCTTTTAATTTTTCAAGGGTAGATACCAAAAGGGGGGAAGAAAGATCCGAAAACTAAATAAATAAATTATCATACAGGCAAGGGCCCCAGCGTCCTTAATGGAATGCTGGGGCCCTTGCCATAATCTTCATTATAGGACTCAGAAGGAAATCAGTCCCAATAGGACGAAGACATATAAAGTTAAAATACGTCATGGGATTCGTACTGCTTGATTTGAAAGTGGGGGTGCACAATGGTTACCTATAGTGAGGGTTTAGACTGTATTGATTGGCATCAACTTTTTCATCTTTATGATGTTGTCGGACTCGTCGCAGGGTATGGAAAGAAACAAGATTTCACTAAGATTCAAAATGCTTTCGAACATAGTTATAAAGTAGTTACTGCTTGGGATAGCGACACTCTTGTAGGTGCTGTTAGAATGATATCGGATGGGATCTGTTATGGGATGATTTTTGACGTTGGCGTTTTGCCAGAATATCAGAAATTAGGTATAGGCAAAGGCTTAGTTATAGAAATACTAAAGGATAATAGCCACCTGTGCATTCATTTAACATCAACTTTTGGAAATGAGGAATTTTATAAAAAGTTAGGTTTTAAACCACATAGAACAGCTTTGGCGAAGTATCCATATGAATCTGAATATTTAATTGGCTAAAGAGCTGCTAAATTAATTACATTCTCGGGGACAATATTTAATGAGTTAATTCCTCACGATTAACTGTTTGTGGTACTCGTTCCAACCATCCATACTCAATCATTACATCTACTCCATCCTTACTAAATTCCAAGATTTCTACCATGAGACGGGTAAAGTCCGAAACAATATCTTTTCTTGAGTTATTTGTTAGTCCGATACCATAAGCCATTATAATACGGGCCATCGCTATTGTTGTATGAAACATCATCAGTCTGTCACTATATGGAGATTGTGTAGAGTCTGTAATGAGGTCATTAAGAATTTCTGATTTAGGTAAATCATCTTTTTCTAATAGAGAACCCAGTACTTCTAATTGTTTATCAGCCATTCTAACCCCACGGTAAAAATGATTCCTTACTTTATCTATTTTTGTGACCTGGGCAAAACCTTGTTTTAGTGTTCTCATTGCAGTTTTAAAATCAATGACATTAAATATATTACTAATCTCAACTGTGTTTAACGATCTATCACTTTTTCCGAAGAACGAGCCATAATAGCTTTTATCATGTACATATTCTACGCGATCTGGAAGTTCAATGTAAGGTGACTTTGAGAAAAGACCTTTTTCTAAAAGAACTTCATCTGTTTTTTTGAATAACCTGTTTAGATTTTTCAATAAATCTAGAGAATAGGTCTTTTATATCAGAACGTGACGAATCACTAAAAGCTAAAGTATGATTGATTAATATATATCTTTGCATAAGTTTTGTATATCTTACAGAAAACTCCTCACTAAACAACTCCGGAGCATTAATATCCACGTCTTTCTCACCAAAACCATCAGGAATTTGGTGATGGATCGAATTAAAAATTTCCTCTAAAGCATTTATATTCTGGGTTGATGTGTCCAGGGCAAGTTGCAAAACATTATGGAAATCAGGGTCTTTAGAGTTGGAAACCATGTGTTTTAACATAGCTACTGACATGCATTCAGCCATATATGTTACCCAAAGATGATTAATTTCAGAGGATGTTGGTTTGATGTTGAAAATATTGTGTTGGACAGCAATGAAGGGATCTTGTTCAACTTGGCCTTGTTTAGCTTCTTGCATATTGTTCATCTTTCAACCTCCTAAATCGTTACATTTAATGGTAGGCGATTACTTCTTGATTTTGATCGTTATTTTCTAATCCAAAGTAACTTGTCTCAATTTGTTCTTTTGGCAGTTGATCTAGTTTGTTTTTAGAGGCAAATATTCTGGAATCGGCCAGGGTAACCATAGCCTGAGCAGATGCTAGACCAAATAATGAATTGTTAAATATCGCTGAATAATGGGTTTTAGACTTAATGGGTCGTTTAAATAGCTTGAGTTTTTGACCGCCCGCATACAATATGCCCCAAGTACACATCCCACCTAAAAGTCCTTTAATTAGATGGTGATCTTTGCCGGTTAATTTTAGAATAAGCATTATTGGTAAACCAAAAAACGTACCCACTATTGATTTATACTGAAACCTGACCCCACTCTTTCATTGAATATTGACCCCCTCGCAATAAAAAGATATCCTTTCTCGGTCAGCAGGAATTACATAGAGAAAGGATATCTAGGGGGAGAATGAAAGATGTGCAAGACTGGATCGCAGTAAAACGACTATACCGGAGCGGCATGAAAATCAAGACTATATCAAGACAGTTGGGGATATCCAAAAATACCGTCAAAAAGCTTATTAAACTTGAAGAAGAACCCAAATATATGAGGTTTGTAAACACGACAAAAATCGACGGCTATAAAACTCAGATTAGAAGGTGGTATCTAGAACCAGAATTTAATTTCATTGGAACTCGGATTTTTCGAGAGCTTAAACTTCTAGGTTATACCGGTAGCATTGGTCCGGTTTACAGATACCTTACTATTCTTAAGGATGAAAAGCGCAAAATTAATAGCATTGCTACCGATAGAATAGAAACACCTCCTGGGGATCAAGCTCAGTTCGACTGGGCTGAGTACACTATTGTAGTCAACCATCAAATTACAAAAGTCTATTGTTTTTCTATGATCCTTTCATCAAGCAGAGTAAAAGACATCGTGTTTTCACTTACAGTCGATGGAGATGCTATCTACGAAGCCATTCAAGATCTTTTAGCTCATTTGGAGGCGTTGCAAAAGAACTTCTGATTGACAACCCAAAGGCTCTAGTCATTGAGAATAAACAAGGTCTTCCCCCAAAATTCAATATTGATGCCTTACGATTGGCCACCCATTTAGGAACTGAATTAAATGCCTGTAACCCTTACAGGGCTCGAACGAAGGGCAAGGTAGAAAAGCCGTTTCAGTACATCGAAGAGCAATTCATCAAAGGGAATTCCTTCACGTCAATGGACGAACTTAATGCTAAAGGAAAAGCCTTTATGAAGGAATGGTGCAAAGTAATGCATACAACCACTCGGAGAATTCCTGAAGAAGCCTTTCGAGAAGAAAAAGAATGTCTTCTCCCTTTACCAGCAAAACGTTTTGTGAGAGTTCAGCCTGAACCACGTAAAGTAAGCCCGGATTCATTGATTAGTGTAAAAGGTAATAAATACAGTGTTCCCGTAGCCTATGTAGGAAAAACGGTCAAGTGTCGTATCGTCTACGGCTACAAGCTCCTCATATATGACAAGAAAGATCATTTCATTGATTATTATGAGTTAAGGCGGGGAAACCATGAAGTCACACGTAATGATCTCCACTATAAAGAGATTCAGACAAAGGTTCCAAAATCTATCCCAGAGATTAGAAGACGATTTGTCACAACCTTCGAAAGGGGCGCGGAATACCTTGAAAAATCGGCTTCGGTGATCGAACAATCCAGCTATCATGCGAGACAAATCTTAAAGCTACAGGAGCTTTACACAATATCCATACTCAATCAAATCCTTGGTTATTGTATCGACCATAATATTTATACCATCGATGGGATTAAAGAAATCTTAAAAAATAAATCTCTAGAGATTTTAGTTGAAAGTATGGGCCGTGAGGTTGCAGCGGCTACCACGGAAAATCCGGGACTGACAAGAGCTTTATCCTACTATGGAGGGGTCAATTTTGAGTGTGAATCTAGCAATGGATAAGGAGGATCAGTACATTTATTCCATACTCAAGCAATTTAAACTGGTAGATATTCGTGAGAATTACGTTGATCTCATTGAAGAGGCGAAGAAAGAGCAACTGGACTACAAGCAATTTTTGCTCCACATTCTTCAGCATGAGGAACAAGGAAAGAAACGTCGGATGATCGCTAAGCTTATTAGAGAAGCTCACTTTGAGAAAGAGCAAGCCTTAGACGAATATGACTTTAGTTTTCACAATTTCCAACATATGAAGAAGATACAAGAGTTATCGACTCTGGAATTTCTAGATCGAAAAGAGAATATTATCCTCATTGGTCCGCCAGGCGTTGGAAAGAGCTGCATTGCTACAGGACTTGGAATAAAGGCTTGTGAAGCCGGAAAGAGGGTCTTATTCGTTAATGCTGTAGAATTCATTGCCGAATTAGCAGCCCAAGCAACTCAGGGAAAATTAAAGCTTCTATTTAAAAAGCTTGCACGAATTCCTTTAATTGCGATCGACGAGCTAGGTTACCTAAAAATGGACAAAGAAAAAGAGAGCTTATTTTTTCAATTTATCCGCCACAGATACGAAAAGAATGCTCTCATCATAACGACTAACTTACCGTTAGACCATTGGGACGAAGTATTTACCAGCCAGCTTGCAGCGACTGCAATCTTAGACCGATTAGTCCATCACTCCCATATCGTCAGTATAACGGGTGATAGCTATCGTGTAAAGGGAAAGAAGAAAGGGATTAATTTAAATGAAAAATCTCGCTAACACCCATTTCGATCAATACGTTGAGCTATTTAATTCCCAAGGTAAAGTGGCTGCCATCGAATATATAACCCAGGAGTGTAACATGGATTATTTAGCATTTCAGAGGAAACTGCGAAGTAAATCCAACTATGTTTATGATCGTGGTGCCAAGAAATATCGAGTTCGAGACAACGAGGATCAATTTATGAGCTTAGAGGAGTTATGTACTACTAAGGTGACCTCTACAAAAATGGAGATCAAAGCCAACGCTAATCGGGATAAGTTAATCTTTGATACGATTGTTATTGACCTAATGAAAGACCGGCTATCAGAAATTGCAAAATATATTGTCTTTGAACAGAGTTCAAAGGAGATTCATATTAACTCTGAACGCCTACAGCGCGATGGTTACACTTTAACAATCAATTGAATTTGGGGGTCAAATTTGGATGAAAAACTGACCCCTTTTATCCAATAGTATGGGGGTCAGTTTTGAGTGAAATTTTTATGAAAAAGGGGTCAATTTTCATTGACAATCAACACCCACTCCTATATGAAGTATTTCTCCTAAAATGTAATTTTCTTTTCTGTTTACTCGTTTTGGCGAAAAAAAGAATTGACCTGTAATTTGAGGATATACTACTTCCGTTTTCTTGACTTTGTAAATTAAAGTATTTGATATCTCCATACAGATCGTGCCTATCAGCCCAACCAACATTCCAATAACAATTGAATCTTGCATTTTTCCTATTCGCTTAAATATCATGCTCAGCCCTCCTAACTCAGTTAATTTCTCCAAATTCAAACATACTAGACTGGAATAATCTTCATGTTATGGTTTAAACTCAAAATAATTTACGCAAAATGACTCGCAAATAATAATCATAATGCCCCTGTTAGACGCTGAAATATTGTTTTGAATTACCACATCGTCAGATGACGATAAATTTCAGTTGGCACTAAACCGTTTTACGCAATTAGCATACTTCGTAAAATTCTTACTTTTACATTATCATTCACACATACGGTTGCCTCCCTGTTCCTTGATGATGGAGAAGCTGTAACAAACGTCAGCGAGCTTCTAGGACATGCCAAGAAAAGCACGACGTTAGATATTTACGGGCATAGCACTCCTGAGGGCAAGGTTAGAGCAGTTGCCCGGTTAGGTAATATTATTCTTAAATCAGTCAATTAAAGCGCTGAGGGTTCCCTCAGCGCTTCTCATTTTCTTATTAAAACTCTGGTTGTCGTCAAATTGTCGTCAAACGGAGCTAGTAAGGCTTTAGTAGTTAAATCAAAAAGCACTGCAATCCCTTGCAGTGCCTTACATTTCTTATGGAGCGGACGACGAGATTCGAACTCGCGATCCTCGGCTTGGGAATTCGATCCCTATGGTTTTGATTAATTTTCAGTTAATGCAAAGTCCTTTATTTATGGGCTTTTTGGACTGTTCTATGAAGTTTATCTTTCTATCTTATCTCACCCTTTTTTGGCGTGGTTGCAGTATAAATTACAGTCAGGATCTTAAAGGGAGTTTTTTGTAGGGGTGAGTGGAGGCGAACCGTACCGTCTGAAATGTACAAAATTATTAACCAATTATAGACGTAACTCAATACGGACTCAACGGTAGTTATTCTATTTGTATCTATTATGACTAGTACATAAAAAACTAATTCAGGTCACTTCCAAGATACGTACCTTTGCTAAAAAACATTGACATTCGACACAACAGGATAGAATATGTTACCCTGTTGTGGGCGGCCATTCTTGGGTTTATGCAAAAGTTCCCTTGCTCCTGATTATTTAAATGCGCAAAAAAATAAACTCATCCCTGCTAAAACGGAAGCTGGGAAAAGCCTATTGCTAAATGTGCCAGCCTCACCAAAAGTAAGCGAGGAAAGCTTTGTTTCAATTAATTATAAGCTATTTGACATAAATGTCAATACAAATATAAATAACCGCCCCATAAGGGGTGGTTATGGGATCGCCAGCCCTGCTAAAATGGAAGCTGGGGAAACGTCCTATTACAGTATTATTCATCGCTATCCATTTTATACCAAAGATACGTTCAATTATTTAATATACAATTCTTGATGTCAATGTTCTAGTACATTGTTAACTACTGTAGAGAATTGTTACAAAATTTGCTAAAATATTAAATAAAGTTCTCTATAGGAAGGTCCGGGTGTCTTCATGCAGGATTTTTGTCTGTATTTTGATGAATCGAATAAGTTAGACGAACGAAAAGTCTTTTCCTATTATGGTGCATATGGTGGAACAGCAAATGTCATTAAAGAACTAAACAAGGAAATCGAATCAATTTTTTATACACTAAACACCAAAAGTGAACTTCACTTTAGTCAATACAATCACGATAAACATTTAAAGAAGTATTTTCTCGCATTATCTACCGTTCTTAATAATCCTAATCCCAAGTTTAGAATCTTTATTGTAAATAACAAAGATGCTCTACAACTTGCCAAAGATTTAAATATTAATATATTTGAACTTCGCAGTCTTTTTTATATTAAAATTCCTGAACGCTTATTCTATGGTATGCTGAGGGATTTCCAAGAAAGTTCTAGGATAAACATCTTTGTAGATGAAAGCAGTGAATATGATAAGCTCGATTTATTTACTAAACTTAGAGATCAAGTAAACGCTCATTCAGCTTATCGTAAGAAGAATTATATCGTCAAAGAAGTTCAAAGCACTAATTCTGAAGATTGTTTGAATGTCCAAATTGCCGACGTTTTGATGGGTATTGTAGTATTTTTGATGGAAAAAACTTATCGTAATCATTCCAACACTTCGACAATTAAAAGTGATTTAATTTATAGACTCCTTATGGTAGGAAACAACCTTTTAAATTTCCAACAGAAAATTATTATTTATAGATGGGACGAAAATACACCTAACCCGACAAAAGTCCCATTAAGCGAGTATGTTTCTGAATTTATAATGTATAAAGCTGTCTATGATTCGAATGAAATATATAAATTACAAAAACTTCTGCTAGAAAACCAAGACTTATCAACCAAGGATTGTAGACTAAAAATGGGATATCCAAATACGCAACTACAAATGCTATTTGGATACAAAAATGAAATAGAGGGTAAGGGCAGAAACTATTCGTTAATATCTACTTCTGCACCCTCTGACCCTATTTCTTCATAAATGCAATAGGATACAAAAATAGCGTATAACACGGAAAAACTCCGCCTCATATTTGGCCTGTATTGAGTTAAAAAGAGGGGGCGAATATTATTCTACCCTCTCCTCACTATCCAAGTTTTCAGTGCAAATTATGACCCTGTCCTGGCCTTTTACATTTTTAAGCTTAATTAATAAATTCCTGTTCAACTCATAGAGCATTTTAAAGACTGGATCCGTTTCCTGTTCAATCATTTTAGCGTAATTAGCTATGCGTTCATCGATAGTGTGCCGGGGATCCTTTGGCTAATTTTCGTTTCTGCCCGATATCAGCATGAGGGATCAGATCGAATAGCCCTGACGTAAACCGACCGATGCCACCCTAAGTTAAGTTACCCCCCCATGCCATATTGCCTATACCTAGTGCAAGGAAAATGCGTTCACTACTTTTTAAACACGACCCTTCACCATTCTATCGGAGGCACTGGCTACTTCTTAGTACAACAATGAACGAATAAGGGCCACCCCATTGACTAAATAGCAAAATATGAAAAGTTGGTTTAGGGTTTATAATATTTCTTTTAGAAAAAAATCGACCCCCTTTGGTTCACAAACCGAAAAAAATCTCTCAAGGCTAAAACTGGCGTACGAAATTTTATACAAATTTCCATTAATATCCTAATGAAATTATTTTTAGGACATGTTATTCTGTAGTCAAGGGAAATTTGATTCCCGATGTTTCAAAATTAAAAGTAAAAAAAGATGGTATTCACACTACCGTCATCGAGATAAACGAGGCGAGTATTTCCGATGGTTCGCCACCATCATCGAAGGCAGTGTTTCCGATGGATTTGCCGACCATCAGCGAGGGCTATGTTTTAGATGGACTTGCCAACCATCAGCGAGGCTATGTATTTAGATGATTAGCCATCATCAGCGAGGTGTGTCAATAATTTGACACATCTTTTTTGCGTCTAAAAACAAGGAGGTAATTTTATGCAACAAACAGACTAAGAATGGATTTGCGACACAATTTAATAGGTGCAGTTTATTCCCGAAGTTTAATTTAGTCACTAAATCTCTTACTTTATTATGAAAGGATGCTAAAAATGCAAACACTTAATAATCAATTAAATAGTAGCTTACAGGAATTTGCTTTCCAGAACCACAACGTGAGGATCATCATCAAAGACGGTGAACCTTGGTTTGTTGCCAAGGACGTTTGTGATGTTCTTGAATTATCTGACACAAGGAGAGCAGTTGAACGGCTGGACGAAGATGAACGGAGTTTAACTCCACTCATCGATTCAATCGGACGAAGCCAACAATTATATATTGTGAACGAACCTGGACTCTACTCCCTGATCCTTCGTAGCCGTAAGCAAGTGGCAAATCAGTTTAAACGATGGGTTACTCATGATGTCCTTCCTAGTATCCGTAAAACAGGTTTGTATTCAATACAACAACACGCTCAACAACAACTGCCAGCACCCAAAAACTATAGAGAAGCAATGCAAGTTATTGCAGATTTATTTCCCAAAGCTCAAGCTTTTGAAGAGTTTCTCTCTGTGGAAAATGCCTGTACTATAAGAAATGCAGCAAAATATTTTGGGATTGGAGAAAAGCATTTTAAAGATTTGTTAAAAGAGCAGAAACTTTTTGTAAAAGATGGTACTGCTCCATTGCAAAAATATATCGACCGTGGTTATTTCAATATAACTTTTGCACCTAGAACTTTTGGAGGTAAAAAATATATCTTCCCAGTTATCTTAATTACCCCCAAAGGTTTGATGTACTTGAGTAAGAAATTTAATCTAAAACCTGCTTGCACTCCTGTATTGCCTTATTCCCCAGATTTAATTGCCTAATATTTTTTCATTAATGAGGGGATTGACCGGATAAACCCGGCGGTCACCTCCGCAATTTCACGAAGGAGTGTTTGGTTGACACTTCATTCGAAAATAAAGTTGGGGGGTCATTTTCATTAAATGCAATTATCCACTGGCAGAACAACAAAATCAAAAGAATTTTTTGATGCCATTTTCGGAAAAGAAGCAATCAATTTTAACTGCATTAATTATAAAACTGGAAGAACATCACCCCCCATTAACGGACTCTATAATGAAAATACCCTTAATGTTCTTGAGCAGTACAATAGCCAGGATTACGAGATTTACTTTGTCGTTAACGGTGGGGGCTATAAGAACCGTGACATTATCAAGATAAATGCCGTTTTCATCGACCTTGATTGTCCTAAAGTTAACGGTCAGCTACCGTCATTAAACGATGTAAACGAGTTTAAACTTCAATCGATGGATGCCATTCGAGAGTTTCAGCTAAGTCCATCAATTATCGTTGAGTCTAGAAATGGTTACCACGCTTACTGGCTTCTCCATGAAGGGGCTACGATTGAACAGTTTAAAGAATGTGAAGCTAGACTTGTTAAGCAGTTTAATGCAGACCCCAAAGTACAGAAGCCTTGTAACTTAATGAGAGTACCAGGATTTTACTGGTGTAAGGACGTTAATAACAAGTTTTTGGTAGAGATTATTGAGCTTAATAATCATAGATATAAAGTTGAGGACATTCTCAATGCTTTACCAGAAGTGGAAATCGTTGATAGGGATTTTCGTACCAACAATAATCACGAATGTATAACCCTAGTGGTTATTGATGGTACTAATAACCCTCAACCTACCAACGATAATATTGAGTTAATCAAGACTCTGAACGTCCAAGCGTTACAACAATTACTAACCCCTAAACCGATAACGCTTCCCAAAGATGAAGTGTGGGACTACCTGAAGAAGCAACCCTTATATCAATTCTTAGGAGTAACCGAAAAATCATTCCGGTGTCTTATCCACGAAGATAATAACCCCAGTGCAGGCATAATTGTCAACGAAGAATCCGGCCATCATATCTACTGTTGTGGCAGCAGTAACTGTGACTTCAGAGGAACAATAATTGATGTAACCGAACGTCTAATAGGTCTCAATCTATTTAACACGCTTAATTTCCTAAGGAAGGTTTATAAGATTGAACTAGCAGAAGCAGAATGGGGAAAGAATCATAGAGAAACCTTGGAACGCAACCTGGAACTTATAAACGGACAAACTATTCACGAACTCTATCCAGAGGTTTACAAGTTGGTAAAAAACTATCTGCCACTCATTGACACTCTCCACCAAATTGCAAAACAGCATATCTACACTGAAACATTCTCTGAATCATCTGGTAGGCCAGTATTCTTTGTGAGTATACGGGAACTTGCACGGAAGTTGAAGAAGGACAGTAAGAATATATCCGTTCAACTAGCAGCATTAACTTACTTGGGCTTAGTAAATAAACTTTCGGAAGAAGAAATACCAGAACCTTTCCTGAAACGGGCAATCGATGAAGCCACTAAGCACAACCACAAATACTTGGTAGGATTTTATTCTATCCCATCCTATGACAGTGAATCATTGGCTTTCATCACAACCAAAGCAATCGAATTTAAAACGAAGGGCTTCACCATGAAAGGCTTTAGTAGACACATGTTGCTGCTTTCCCTTGGCGAATCCGAAGCTAACCGAATATTCCCTCAAATGGCTGGAAAAGCTATTCCTCAACTCAACGAGGAAGTGACTTCTAAAATGGAACGAGTGGCCCTTCAAATGATCCGTCAAAAAGGGTGGACTACAGAGAAAGAGATACTAGAACAAATCGAGCTTCATTTTCGAGGACAGCAGAGGTTTAAAGAGACTCAGATAAAGAGAATGCTACCAGACATGTATGACAAATATCTTCTGAAACGTGTACCACTGAACAATGAACTAAAGGAGAAGTTTGGAATAGATTGCATAGGCTTTCCGAGAATAATTATAGATATTGAAACTGCTTAAAATGATAGACGGAGTGTTCTTGTAAAATTTGTTGAACACTCCATTTTTATTTTTAAGCCTGCAACCGAATTGCAAATGACAAACCCTAATAAAATTAATATCAATTGTCTAAACAAATAGTAGCAACCGTCCAATATCGTCCTCCAGTTTTGCTGGGCGTATGATTTGGCATTTCTTACAGATGTTAAAATAAAGAGAGCCACCCCGTAAGGTAGCCCATCAAATTATTAACGCTTTAACTTCCTCATACGTTCTTGCCTCTGAACAATAGAATTTAGTGGTGAGGCAATGGTATGCTGTTCTCGCAAATCTTGCGATGTTAGTGCCACGTACCTTTTTGTAACCGTTAAATCAGTATGCCCCAATGTCCTTTGTAGTGCCAAAGCATGCCCACCGTTTCTTAAAAACATTAAAGCGAAGGCGTGGCGAAGATCATATGCTGAAATCTTAAAGCCTAGTTTTTCTCCATATCGGCGTAACCTTAATGTCCAAGCATGAGTATCCATAGCTTTTCCTTCGGAGGAAGCAAAGAGCGGAGCATTACCCCAGCTTTCTGGACGTACGGAAAGAAGCTTTCTAATACCGTCCACAGTTAGTGGAAGCAAAGGTAATGTTCTGCTTATTCTTGTTTTAGCAATTGAGGCAGGAATGTGCACTTCCATCCCACGCAGATTAAAATGTTCAGAGAGCAATGCTAGTGCCTCCTTTGGCCTAATCCCCGTATCGATCGTCAGGCACAGCAGCACATAGTCACGTAACCCTGAATATGTTCTACGATCGAAAATGGCGATCAATTGTTTGAGTTTGATCTCGTCTATTTCTCTTACCCTTGGCTCTTCCCTACGTTGTGGAATGCCATCAACAGGGTTTGCGGTCAATGTGCCTTCTTGTACCATCCAAGTGAAAAAGCATTTTAGATACTTACGTCTTATATTGTGTGTCGCCGGAGCTAAATGATTTCCATTGGCAAAATAATGAATGACTGCCTTCTTGACTATGGCATAATCCCCCCACCCCTCATGGAACTCCTTAAAGAAATGTCCTAGATGCCATTCGTAATCTTTTATCGTGCGTTCAGAAACACCCTGAGCTAGTTTAAACAACGTAAAGTCCTTTACACACTCTTCTCGCGTTAAAAATTTCTTTCCATCAATTCGTCTGAGCCTTGCCATTTAACATCACTCCTGCAAAATATTTTCTTTGCAAGAAATAGGCGTTAACTGAGCCTCGGCGTAGTCAAAATCGCCTAGTCCGAGATACCACGTTCAGAGCCTCGGCCTAAACAAAAAAGCCTCACGCTTTCATTCACTGAAAACCGTGAGACCGTTGATATTACTTATGGAGCGGACGACGAGATTCGAACTCGCGATCCTCGGCTTGGGAAGCCAATGCTCTACCGCTGAGCCACGTCCGCTTAGTATATAAAGGGTTTTTTCCTTTTTAGCCTGTTTAAGACCGCCAGAAATCCCTTTTCCCAACAAAGAAGATTATAAGCGTAAAAATCAATTATGTCAACTCATTCTGGTCAAATGGTTATCAAATGAGTTTTCCAAAGTACCGAGGTTTCCTGCTTTCCACTAACAATTTCTATGTTTGTATTATATTGGCACTTATAAGCCTTTAGTCTGACAAGCACTCTTAAACTGTACAAATCATACTATTAGGTAGCGGTATGAATATTATATAAATGAAAGACAGGGGGTTAATTCTATGGTAAATTTCTTCTCACTTATCTTTTTAGTGATTAGTGGTTATTACATATATCAATCAATGTATGTGAATCCAAAATTAAAATCTTCCAGACACGGTGACAACTTAATCACTTCATCTTCAAATTCAGTAAATGAACTAAAAAACACGTGCAAAATAAGCGATCTAATTGCGCTATAGTTCTTTGAACATAAAGTTGAGCCCTGACTATAAAGTATCAAATTGGGATTTATAGATAAATATCCTCAAACACGAAATGAGGAGTTTTATCTTTGAAAAAATATTTATCCTAACAGTTTTATAAGCAATGTACCCCTGACAATAAAACAGGCTCTGATCTATTCCATCAAGGATAAGATCAGAGCCCCTTATATTTGTGTGGTGCCTCAGGACGGAATCGAACCGCCGACACGAGGATTTTCAGTCCTCTGCTCTACCGACTGAGCTACCGAGGCAAATGGTGACCCGTACGGGATTCGAACCCGTGTAACCGCCGTGAAAGGGCGGTGTCTTAGACCGCTTGACCAACGGGCCAATTAAGATGTCATGGTGAGCCATCCGCGACTCGAACGCGGGACACCCTGATTAAAAGTCAGGTGCTCTACCGACTGAGCTAATGGCTCAAATAAGTACACCAACGAATTTAAATATTACACGAAAGTATAGTATCTGTCAAGACTTTTTGTAGTATTACTTTTAATTAAATTAAAATTGTTGATTCCCTATCTTTCGCAGTCCTAAAACATTTCGCCGCGTACTATGGTTTGTTCGCGTCCTGGTCCTATTGCGACCAACGTAGCAGGTACGCCAGTTAGCTCTTCAATCCGAAGGATATAATTTTGTGCTGCCTCCGGTAAATCCTCAAAGCGTCGGACGAGAGTCAAGTCTTCTTGCCAACCAGGCATTTCCTCATAAACGGGTTGACATTGCTTAAAGATCTTTTGACTTTGCGGGAATTCATGAATGGTTTCTTCATTGACACGATATCCGACACAAATTTTGAGTGTATCAAATCCCGTCAGAACGTCAAGTTTCGTAACAGCAAAATCAGAAATTCCACTCACCCGAACAGCATAGCGAGCAATTACAGCATCAAACCAACCGCAGCGACGCGGTCTGCCGGTTGTGGTTCCAAACTCATGTCCATTGGCCCGCATTTGTTCCCCGGTCTCATCTAGAAGCTCTGTAGGGAAGGGACCTTCTCCGACACGTGTGGTATAAGCCTTAATTACCCCGATCACACGATTGATACGGGTTGGACCAACTCCAGCGCCTACACACGCTCCTCCTGCAATCGGATGAGAAGAGGTCACATAAGGGTAAGTACCATGATCAATATCAAGTAAGGTGCCTTGAGCGCCTTCAAAGAGTACTTTTTCTCCAGCTCGAATGCTTGCATCAATGGCCAGTGAACTGTCTGCGACCAATGAACGAATTCGCTCGGCATAACCTAAATAGGCTTCATAAATTTCATCAAATTCAAGGGCTTCCTTCCCATAGACTTTTACGAATAAGTTATTTTTTTCTACCAAATTACGACGCAGTTTATCCGCAAACTCTTCTTTATCCAAGAGATCAATAATGCGAATCCCAATCCGCGATGCTTTGTCCATGTAAGCAGGACCAATTCCCCGCTTCGTTGTCCCAATCTTATGATCACCGCGTGCTTCTTCTTCTAAACCGTCAAGTAACTTATGGTAAGGCATAATCACCTGAGCATTACTACTAATCAGCAGTTTACCCGTCTTAATCCCCCGCTTGGCTAAGTACTCAAGTTCATCCAACAGAACCTTAGGATCGATCACAACACCATTACCAATGACACAGGTCTTGTCTTCATATAGGATTCCCGAAGGAATGAGGTGGAGTTTAAATTCTTCTCCATTTGCAACAACCGTATGACCCGCATTGTTTCCACCTTGGTAACGGACAACGACATTCGCCTTTTCAGCTAGGAAATCCGTAATCTTACCTTTTCCTTCGTCTCCCCATTGAGAACCAATTAATACAACAGCAGCCATTAGAATTCCTCCTATCTTTCTATCAGACGGTCGCTTTCACCATCACAGCGCCTTGCTATACGGCATCTAGCCATCCTTGGCGATGCTCTATCTCGAACGTCCTGTTCGAGTCCTGGTCGGCGTTCTAACCTCATACGTCCTGTTTGAGTCCTGGTTTCAGCGACTCTCGGCCATCCGTGGCCTGCGGTCCCTTCCGCCATCACTGTGTCTACCATCATCCAACGTTCCTCCACCATGGCAGCAACAGTATCTAGCCATACATGGCGATAGTCCCTTCTCGCCATACTTGGTTACAGGGACTTGGCTATTCAACAACTAACCATCCTTAGCTAAATTGACACTTGATTAACTTTTGTTAATTATATCATCTTGAGTGTTTGAGCAACGTGAACCTAAATTATCCTAAGCTTCTAATCCCAGTCGCTTAAAGATATCATCTACATGCCCCAGGTGATATTTTAAATCAAACAAACCTTGGATTTCCTCTTTGGTCAGATACTTTAGAACGCGAGCATCTGCAGAAACGACCTCTATGAAGTCAATCCCATTATCCCAAGCCTGAAAAGCATCCTGTTGAACCCATGCATAGGCATCTTCCCGCATGCATCCGTGTTCAACTAAGGCCAAGAGAACACGCTGGGAAGATGTCAGTCCATACGTTTTTTGCAGATTGCGTTTCATCTGGTCCTCACGAATCCTAAGCCCAGAAATCACCCGGGTCATTTGACGAAGCATATGATCTAAAAGAAGACAACTATCCGGAAGGATGACACGTTCCACAGAGGAATGGGTCATATCCCGTTCGTGCCAGAGCGCAATATTCTCCATTGCCGCCAACGCATTGCCACGCAAAAGACGCGACATACCCGCCACCTGTTCACACACGATCGGATTGCGCTTATGCGGCATCGCCGAAGAACCTTTTTGTCCCTCAGCAAAGGGCTCCTCAACTTCAAGAATATCTGTACGTTGCAAATTGCGAATTTCAGTCGAGATTTTTTCTAGTGTACCGCCGATTAAAGCTAGTGTCGTCATAAAGTGTGCGTGCCGATCCCGTTGCAAGATCTGATTGCTTACCAAAGCCGTTTCCAATCCCAAGTGCTTACAGACGGCCTCCTCGACTTCAGGCGCAACATTCGCGTACGTCCCTACAGCTCCGGAAATCTTACCAGCACTTACGGTAACAATCGCTTGGTCGAGACGTTCATCTTGCCGATCAATCTCAGCGATCCATAAAGCCAACTTCAATCCAAAAGTCAGTGGCTCAGCATGAATCCCGTGAGTTCGACCGACCATTACAGTATATTTACTCTCCAGCGCTCGCTTAACCAAGGCAGTCCGCAACGCTTGAAGGTCCTTCTTCAGTAAACGCCCGGAATCTCTTAAGACAAGGCTTAACGCAGTATCCTTTACATCTGAAGAGGTCAAGCCGAGATGCAGGTGTTTTCCAGCCTCTCCGATTTCCTCCACAACTGCTTGCAGAAAAGCGATCAGATCATGACGCACCACTGCTTCAATTTCCAAGACACGCTTCGGATTCACTTTCGCCTTGGCTCGGATTTCTTCCATGGCTTCAAACGGTATCTCTCCCCGCTTCGCCATTACCTCAGCGACCGCTAGTTCGACTTCTAACCAGCGTTCATATTCATACCCGTCCTGCCATAACTTTCCCATTTCAGGGTGAGTATATCGATTGAGCAACAACTTTCGCCCCCTGTCATTTCGTAGCATCCCGTAAATTGGGGTGTTATACCTTATTTACAATATCTCGCCCTACAACAATCCCCGTCGCCGAAGCTTGCATCAACCCGCGAGTAATCCCCGCTCCATCACCGATGGCATATAAGCGGGGAATGGCTGTCTCAAAGTTTGTTTTAACTATAACCTTTGAAGAATAAAATTTAACCTCAACCCCGTATAACAACGTGTTTTTTGAATACATACCCGGAGCAATCTTATCAAAGGCTTTGAGAGTTTCAATTAATGACGTCAAATACCGCTCCGGCAACACGTAACTTAGGTCACCCGGAACTGCGGAGAGAAGTGTCGGAGTGGTGGTCGATTTTTTTAGACGGGTTTCGTTTGTTCGTCTCCCTTGCAGCAGGTCCCCCAGTCGCTGGACCATTACGCCTCCACCAGTTAACATGTTCGCGAGTCGAGCAACATATCGCCCATATTCGATCGGTTGATTAAAGGGTTCTGTGAAGCTAGTTGACACTAACAAAGCAAAATTTGTATTTTTCGTTTTTTTTGCTGGATCAGCATAACTATGCCCATTTACCACGCCAATACCACCATCGTAGTGTTCTTCGGAAACCACACCACCCGGGTTGACACAGAAACTCCGTGTTTTTAAGTCATACGTGTCAGAATAATAAACCAGCTTCGGTTCGTAGAGCTCCCGCGTTAGATGATCCATAATGGAGTTCGGGACTTCAACACGTACTCCGATGTCTACCTCATTATTTACGATGGGCACACCTAAGCGAATGGTCTGCTCTGCAAGCCAATTCGCACCCCCTCGGCCTGGGGCTACAACTACAAAACGAGCGGCAACTTCATCCAGGTCTGACTCATCTCTGCGTTGAATGGTTGCCCCTTTAACTCCTTCAGGAGTGGCCAAAATATCCTGAACATCAGCAAGTTCCCAAAAAGTTGTATTTGTCTTGTTTAGGAGATATTCATACATACCCTTCAATACATCAAAGGCTAGTTCTGTTCCCAAATGCCGTACAGGACAATGAATTAACTGAATATTGTGTCTTGACGCCTCATATTGAATCTCTTCAACCTTTGGGGTATCTAAACCGTATACCTTTTCCTGCGCTCCAAATTGAAGGTATTTAGAATCGGCGTAATCTATTAGCTCCTGAGCCTGCTTTTCCTGCATATATTCCATTAATCTGCCGCCAACTGCAGGGCTTAAGGATAGTTTTCCGTCGCTGAATGCTCCCGCACCTGACCATCCCCGAGTAATAGCACAAGGGTTACAACCCGCACAAATCCCAGTGGCACGGGCAGGGCACTTTCGCTTGTCAATGGTTCTTCCTTTATCTACAATCAAGATCTTTAAGTCTTTATTGTGTTCTGATAACTCTAAGGCCGTGAAAATTCCGGCCGGACCAGCTCCTATAATTAAGACATCCACTTCATGTTTCAATTGTAACTCCTCCTAGCACCGTCTACTTTCCGTAACAGGCAAGAACCTCTAGTCACAAACAATTTCATCTTAACAATCCTCTTCTCCCTTGTCAATCTAATTGCCGAACATTGACGATAAATATACAAAAAACATTCGGCATTTTTAGTTCAAGTTATTCTAGGATAACTCCTTCTAATTAATATATTCTTCATAAAAAGGATAAAGAAAACCCGGCTTCGCCGAGCCTTGGCGAAGGCGAAACCGTTGGTTGCACTTATGCTACAGACGACGAAGACACTGTCTTCGCACGGGTTAAACCTTCTTGCAGCACTGTCTTCGCACGTATTAGCCTTGTTGCAGTATGTAACGAAATTATACTTTCTGCCCTGTAATAAGAACTTATTCCATTCATCAGTGGTGCCACACAGCGGCATGGGGGTCTGATAAGTATAAAGAAAACTTGGCTGGCGCCCGAAGACACTGTCTTCGCACGAATTAGCATTCTTGCAGTATACAAACGAAGTTTATACTTTCTGACTAGTACTAAAAAATCCCCCAGCCCACAAAATGGCCAGGGGAAAAAGATTAAACGGTTTGATGCTGACGTTCCAGGTTAACAAACTTTGTGAATTCTTTAAGAAAGCCCAATTCGACAGTTCCTACTGGACCATTACGGTGTTTGGCAATAATCAACTCAGCAATGCCTTTCTTCTCCGATTCATGATTATAATACTCATCCCTGTAAATAAATGAAATCACATCAGCATCCGCTTCAATAGCTCCAGATTCCAACAAGTCTGACATAATTGGCCGTTTATCCTGGCGTTGCTCAACGCCCCGATTGAGCTGTGATAAAGCAATGACCGGTACTTTTAGTTCCCGGGCAAGCCCTTTGAGGGTTCTGGAGATTTGAGCCACCTCTTGCTGCCGGCTTTCCGTCTTTTTCCCAACCGATAATAACTGGAGATAGTCAATAATGATCATCCCTAGATTATGCTCCATCTTCAAGCGACGGGCCTTCGATCGGAGTTCAGCCAGAGAAATTCCCACGGTATCATCAATAAAGATTGGTGCATCTGACAGAGGACCCACTGCTCGCGTCAGCTTCGGCCAATCTGCATCAAGTAATTCTCCGGTCCTTACACGCTGTTGATCGACCATTGCTTCGCCACAAAGCATCCGCTGCACCAACTGCTCTTTGGACATTTCCAAACTAAAGATAGCCACCGGAACCTTGGCGCGAACTGCAGCATTTTGGGCCATATTTAAAACCATAGCTGTTTTTCCCATGGATGGCCGGGCAGCAATAATCACCAAATCAGACGGCTGCCACCCTGATGTCATTCGATCCAATTCTGTGAAAAAGGTAGGAACGCCTGTGAGATTTCCTTTATTTGCGTAAAGATACTCTATTTTTTCAAACGTCTCTAAGAGCACATCGCGAATGAAGCTAAATCCATCTTTGATGCGTCGACGTGAAAGATCTAAAATAAGCTTTTCTGCTTCTTCTAGCAGACTACGCGCTTCTTCTCCAGGCTCATATCCCCGTTCTAAGATACTGCTTGTCGCCCGAATGAGTTGTCGAAGAAGCGCCTTCTCCGTCACCAGCTTAGCATAATATTCCACATTGGCTGATGAAGGGACTGAACGAGCGATCTCCGAGATCGTGGCAATCCCGCCTACCTGCTCTAGACGCCCCTGTTGTCGCAAAATCTCCGCAACACTGACCAGATCAATCGGATCTCCTTTTTCAAACAGATCCTGAATGGCGGAAAAAATCAAACGATGATTATCTCTATAAAAATCCTCCGGTTGAAGCATTTCAAAGACAGAACTTCCGGCCTCGGGATCGAGCATCATCGCACCTAAGACTGCTTGTTCAGCCTCCAAATTATGGGGTGGAACTTTTATTAGTTCCATAACCTCTCTCCTCCTGGTCATTCTTGCTCTCACAAGCTCTGTAACTTGAAACTCTTCAACTGCTAAAAAACATGTTTAATGGCCTCTTCAATCGTACTAACTGCCACCACTTCAATACCTTGCAGACTCTGAGGTACATCTGCCATATTTTCTAGGGGAATCAAAACTTTGCGAACTTCAACCTGCTTTGCTCCAAAGATCTTTTCGTAAATTCCACCAACTGGTTTAACCTTACCCTGAATAGAAATTTCTCCAGTCACCGCGACATCTTGACGCAGTGGCTGCTTTCTCAAAGCACTGTAAATAGCTAGCGTTGTTGCCAATCCAGCTGAAGGACCGTCAATTTTTGCTCCACCGACCACATTGACATGCACATCGTAATTACGCAAATCTTCTCCGGTCAGATCACGGATGACCGCCGTAGCATTAAATACTGCATCTCTAGCCATACTTCCTGCCGTTTCATTAAAGCGTACCGTTCCTTTGCCATCCCGTCCGTCGAAGGTAATCGCCTCAATCTCCAACACGGAACCTAGAAACCCGGACACACCCAATCCCAAGATTCTTCCTATTTCCATGCTGGGTTGCACTTTTCGTACAATATAAGGAGTGAGCCGGGCCGAACGCAGGACTTCATAAACATCGGCACTTGCTACTCTTATTTCTTCCTGATCTGAATTGCGATATCTCGCCAAACCATAGGCATCAGTAAGAATGCTATTTGCTTTTCGTCCTTCAATCACATATTCACTGATAATTCCCGGGACATCGTCTTCCAAAGTCACACCTAGTTTTTGAGAGGCTTGGCGTATAATATGCTGAACATCTCCTGGCTCCAGCGGCGCAAAGAAGACTTCCGAACAGCGGGAACGCAGAGCAGGATTGAGTTCTGCTGGATCTCGCGTCGTGGCTCCAACGAGGACAAAATCAGCGGGAGCCCCCTCATCAAAGAGTTTTTTGATCCACTGAGGAACCTGGGGATTACTCGGATCGTAATATGAAGAATCGAATGAAACACGCTTATCCTCTAGCACCTTAAGCAATTTATTTAAAAGTAAGGGATCCATCTCCCCTATTTCGTCTATGAACAGAATTCCACCGTGAGCCTCGCTCACTAGTCCCATTTTAGGCTCAGGGATACCCGTTTCAGCCAAATCATGCTTTGCCCCTTGGTATATCGGATCATGCACCGATCCCAAAAGAGGATTGGTTACATCTCGGGGGTCCCATCTTAACGTTGTCCCATCCACTTCGATAAAGGGAGCGTCTTTGGCAAAGGGAGAATGGGAATGCTTCTTAACCGCTTCTAACGCAACCCGGGCGGCAGATGTCTTACCGACTCCAGGGGGACCATACATTAGGATATGTTGAGGATAGGGCGTTGCTAACTTGGCCAACAAGGCTTGTACAGCGCTTTCCTGCCCCACAATCTCTTCCACAGTCTGCGGACGTAATACGTCAAACGCGGAACGTTTTAGTGAAACGGTATTCATCTTTTCAAGGATGGCGAGCCTCTTAAGCGTCTGGGCATTTTCCGGTCCGGTCGTTTCTTGAAGGACTTGAATCTTAATCTCTTTAACGTAATCCTCATGCCGCTCCTGCATCTTTTCTGAGACAACGCGTTCTAGCCGTTCCTCTACTGAACGCCGAGCAATAAGTTCCGCAATCTGCTCTTCGATTTCATCTAAGAGCTTGGGCACTTCCTGCAGCTTCGGAATCTTCTGAACTGTAGGGTCATCAGATACAATTTTGCGTAATCCGGCAACACGTTCAACAAGCACATCTGAACGCATAAGTTTAAGCGCTTCTAACCTACTGGCCTTAAGAACCAGTTTGTCGGTTCCATGATAATTTGAAAGTAAAACGTAGAGTGCATCGACTTCTCGTCGCCACTCTTCCTCATCCTGCAACCGATCACTAAGATTCGTATGATCTAGCCATTTTGTCAAAAGCCCTTTCATCAAGGATCCCCTTTCACGAGATCAGATTAACATTTATATTGCAACAACTTTTACCTGAAGCTTTGCTGTCACTTCCGGATGAATTTTCACATGAACCTCATAGTTTCCCAAGGCCTTAATCGGTTCTTTGATGTCTAACTTACGTTTATCCACTTCAAACCCATGCTGCTTTTTTAAAGCGTCGACAATTTCTTTGTTGGTAACCGAACCAAACAAGCGCCCACCTTCGCCCGTCTTCGTCTTGACTTCAATCAGGAGAGCATTTAGTTTACCTCCTAATTCAATCGCATCGACCTTTTCTTTTTCTTTGCGACGATCTTCCAGCTCTTTCTTATGCGAGATATCCTGAATATTTCCGGTTGTCGCTTCGATCGCTAATTTTTTAGGGAAAAGGAAGTTTCGAGCAAACCCGTCAGCCACTTCGAGGACTTGTCCTTTTTTACCCGTTCCTTTTACATCTACTTGAAGAATAACCTTCATATGAATTCCTCCTTACACTTCTTCCGGTAAACGGCGAAAATTAAAAACAAGGTCAAATAGCCCAAACATTATTATACTAACAACACTGAAGAAGAAATATAGAATGCTGATCAAAATTATTGCCAATTTAAGCAGGCGCGGGATCTTAGGTGATTGTAAGAAATACAGGTACACTGAAGTACCCAACACCAAAGCTAAGGCTCCATATACAACCATTATGTTAATCCCTATACCACGAAGAACAGTCCAAGAAAATTGATCACCTAAAAGATAACAGGCAATCCCTAAAACGGCACCCCAAACCGTATACCAAGGTAAACTCCAACGCGAGAACGGAACCCGTCCTCCATCATCCTTAAACCAACGCCTGACAATATAGAAAATCAATCCAAACTCAACAAAAGCGGATATCGCAGCAAAACTGGGAATGATTAAGGCATAAAAGTGAATTCCTTGTTGCAATAGATCTCGAACTTGTACCTCACTAATCCCTTGTTGTTGCATCAAGACCAGCAATCCTGAAGCCTCATATTGCTCAACTATTGTGTTAATCACGTCACTCACAGTTTTGGCATCAAACCCTTGAGCCATCAAAGAGAGGGTTGGTATGGCCCCTAAAACTGCAGCTAACATAGCACTCCAAAAAAAGGTCATGCGCACCGGCCAATGTTTTTGCTGGCCCAAGACGCCTAGTAACCCGGCCAAAGGAACAAGACTCATCTGATTAAAGGTTGTTACTCCTAAAACAATCAACGGCGCAACATAACCAATCAACAGAAAAAACGTGGCTATAGGTAACCCACTTCGACGGCCGACCAAAAACACGGCAAGTAGCATAAGTGCTTCCCAGATAAGTCCCCATGTCCCCCAAGCGACCCCCAGCCAAGGAAAGGTCAACAGGATCGCACCCGCTAAGTAGCTCGCAACCGTTTCGTCACTTAAAAACATGTGCCAATTCTCCTATAAACTTAGTCTTCAGGGGCCAGATAGCTCAAAAGTAAACTTAAATCTCCCCACTGTTTCTCAAGATTCATCTCATCCGCATCTTTCAAGCTTTCAAGGCGTTGTAAAAGCATGCGATCAAGCCGAGAAAAGTCAAAACCCAACCGTCTGGCCAGCAAATAACTCATTCCCACAAGATCAGCCAACCCCTGAATCATCTCTGCCTCTGAACCACACAGTGTTCCATGTTGAATAAGCCACTGTGCCTGAATTAAATTGACCTTTAGCTCATCAATAGCCCTTAAGCCTTTGACAACATCAACTTCAATATGCTCCAGGGTTGCCCCCTCCTAAAGTCATTTTTCTCAATAAATGTTACTAATAAACAAACATCTACAAACACTTCGTGATAAGCATACAAATCTCCTGCACTTTACAAGCATGAAAATTTCGCCAACCAAGTTTCATTCGTCAGAGGTGCCGCACTGCGACAAGGGGTTTCAACTAGGCAAAAATAGAAAAAAGGAGCTTACGCTCCCCCTTTCTACTCTACGCTATATGGTAACAAGGCAATACTACGAGCCCGTTTGATAGCCAATGTCACTTGACGTTGGTGCATGGCGCAGTTTCCAGAAATACGGCGAGGCAATATTTTACCACGATCCGTAACGTACTTGCGTACTTTGTGTGTCTCTTTGTAATCCATTGACACAACTTTATCCACACAAAAACTGCATACGCGCTTACGTGGGCGACGTCCGCGTTCACGTTTCATACTAATTCTCCCCTTCCCAACTTAGAATGGGATGTCATCATCCAAATTTACTTCATGTCCAAACGAGCCAATCCCTCTTGGAGAAGTTGATTCCATATTGCCGCTCCCGCTGTCCTTCGGACTTAAGAAATGAACATCTTCAGCAACAACCTCTGTAACCCAGCGCTTTTGGCCGTCCTTATCATTGTATGTTCTAATTTGGATTCGTCCATCTACCGAAGCAAGCTTTCCTTTAGCCAAATAGTTGGCACAAAGTTCAGCAAGTTGTCTAAACACAACACATGGAATGAAGTCAGTTTCTTTCTCACCTTGAGCATTCTTAAACTTACGATCAACAGCTAAAGTGAAATTAGCTACCGCTACGCCACTAGGTGAATAACGTAACTCGGGGTCTTTAGTTAAACGGCCAACCAAAACGACACGATTCAACATGTTTGCCCCACCGTCCTTTTAGTCATCTTTTCTAACGGTTAGAAAACGGATTACATCGTCGGAGATTTTCATAACCCGTTCAATTTCCTGAGATGTGCGGCCTTCGCCGTCAAAGTTCATCAGGATATATTGGCCTTCTTTATAATCTTGGATTTCATAAGCCAACCGACGTTTGCCCCACTTTTCGACCGTTAAGTTTTCTCCACCATTGCTGGCTACGAGCCCACCTAAACGGTCAACCAGTGCTGTGGTTGCCTCCTCATCCAGATCTGGCCGGATGATATAAAGTAATTCGTACGCTTTCATATTTGCACCTCCCCTCGGACTAAACGGCCCCGTTAAACGGAGCAGGGATATTTATACTACCAAGCAAAAATTATACCATCTCGTTAGTAGAAAAGCAACAATATTTCTGTATAAAATATATACTTCCAGTCGTTTAGAGGCTATTTATGAAAGAAAACTTGGCTGGCGCAGGCAGAACGCTTAGTTGTACAAGAATCCTTGTTGATTTATACGTTAAACCTGAAGTGAACAATGTCGCCGTCATGCATCATGTACTCTTTGCCCTCCAAACGAACTAACCCTTTTTCACGAGCACCATTCAACCCGTTGTGCTCTACAAAATCCTTATAGGCGACCACCTCAGCCCGGATAAACCCATGCTCAAAATCGGTATGAATGACTCCAGCTGCTTGAGGCGCTTTTGTTCCTTGACGAATCGTCCACGCTCTCACTTCCACCTGACCAGCAGTAAAAAAGGTCATGAGTCCCAATAAATGAAAAGCAACCCGAATCAATCGGTCCAGTCCTGACTCTTCGAGTCCTAAATCCTGTAAGAAGACTTCCTTCTCGTCTTCTTCAAGTTCTGCTATCTCCGCTTCAATCTGCGCACAAACTACAACGACTTCTGCATCCTCTTCTGCTGCGATTGCCATAACTTGTTGAACATAGGGGTTATCGGCTGCTGTAGAGAGGCCAGCTTCGCTGACATTCGCAACATAAAGCACCGGCTTTAAAGTTAAAAGTGAAAAACCTTTTAGAATTTCCCGTTCCTCGTCCGTATAAGTCAAAGAACGTGCCCCTTTTCCCCGATTAAAGACTTCCTTCAACCGCTCTAACAGAGCCACTTCGCCTTGAGCCTTTTTATCTCCGGCCTTTAAGAGTTTAGACGTACGATCTGCACGCTTCTCCACACTTTCCATGTCCGCTAAGACCAACTCAAGATCTATGGTCTCAATATCTCTTTTAGGGTTAACATTTCCCTCGACATGGATCACATTATCGTCTTCAAAGCAGCGCACAACATGCACAATGGCATCGACTTCACGGATATGGGAAAGGAATTTATTCCCTAGTCCCTCGCCTTTACTCGCCCCTTTGACAAGTCCGGCAATATCCACAAACTCGACGGTAGCAGAAACAATCTTTTTGGGATGAACCATATCCGCTAGTTTCTGCAAGCGAGAATCAGGCACTTCTACCATCCCCACATTCGGATCAATGGTACAGAATGGATAATTCGCCGCTTCAGCACCCACTTGGGTAATTGCATTAAACAACGTTGATTTACCCACATTCGGCAAACCAACAATTCCTGCATGTAATGTCATGCTTTACCTCCTCTTAATTATGTGACAAGTTATCTCCACAGATTATAAGTGATTTTCACCCACTAATCCATCTCATTTTCTTCGGCCCGCTTTAGAATCTCTTTTAAATTGCGCTCGAGTTTAACACGAGGTATCCAGGCCTGATGTTGACATCCTAAGCATTGAATCCTAAAATCCATCCCTGTACGCATTACTTTCCAATCTACGCTTCCACAAGGATGCGGTTTACGAAGACGAACAATATCCCCAACATTCAATGGAATCACTATCGACTCCCCCTTAATCGAGGTTCGAGGTTCGAAGTTTGAAGTTCGAAATTTAATATCGCACTTCGCTTCGGGCATCGCACTTCGCTTATTTAGCTCCTGATAAGTTCACTGAACTCGACGGAGTTTTACTACTCTATTGACTAAGTATTTTTTTATCCATTATTTCTACTGGGCCCATCGTCTATTGTTCGTCATTAGGTGAACCTTTTTTGAGATCTTCGAAAGACAAAATTTTTAGTTGTGGCGTACGAATTCCCTCTTCTAAAAATGCGCTGTGAATTCGACGACGCAGTTCTCGTTCCAGACCCCACTGTTCATTAGGGTGGGTGAAGCCAACAATGCGTAAAACAACATTGAGATCGCCGAATTGAATGATACCCTGCACTGTGGGAGCTTCTATGATTTTCTCTCCGAATTCAGTACTAACTACCTCACAAACTGAATTCATTACTTCCCTTGCATGGTCAAGATTTTCATCGTAGGGAATCTGAATATCAACCAAAGCCCGCATCTTCCCGCGGCTGAAGTTAGTAACTGCCGTAATACTACCATTTGGAATAATGTGCAGTTCGCCGCCCCAGTCTCTGAGGTGAGTCGCCCTAATTCCAGTTTCTTCAACAATGCCCGAGAATTCACCCACTTGAACATATTCTCCAACAGAAAACTGATCTTCAAAGAGAATAAAAAAACCGCCAATCATATCTTTAACCAAGCTTTGAGAGCCGAAACCTAGGGCGACACCCAAAACACTGGCCGAAGCCAGTAGTGTCCCTGTATCAAAATTAAACAGTCGTTTAAGGATATGAACTACGACCGTGAAGGTAATCACGTAAAAAGCCATACTTCGTAGAAGGGAGAATATTGTATTGGCCTTACGTTCATCTAGAAGTTGTTTCCCTTTACGCTCAACCAACATGCGCCTTAACAGATAAATTAATAATCCATAGGCAATACGGGCAACAACGAGAATAACAGCAATATATAGTAACGTATTTAACGCCGACATCCCTATTTTGTGCCAGTCAAAATCACTCAATTTATCCGGGATCCAAGTGAAATTCATATTATAGTGGTCCTTTGCTGTAATTTCTGCTAATTACGATATGCTAAAAAAGCGTAATACCCACGCATCATCATGACCAAATCTGCGACTGAAGAGATTTCCCACGGGGCATGCATGCTTAGAATTCCTACCCCACAATCCAATACTTCCATTCCGTAAATTGCCATATACTGAGCTATTGTACCACCGCCGCCCTGGTCAACTTTTCCTAATTCAGCAGTTTGCCAAACAATTTTTGCCTCATCAAAAATTCTGCGAACCTCTGCAATGAATTCCGGGTTCGCGTCACTCGACCCTGATTTACCTCGAGAACCAGTGTATTTGCTAATAACCATACCTCGACCCAGGAAAGCCGAATTCCGTTTGTCCATAACCTCTGTATAATTAGGGTCATATCCACCGGTGACATCTGCCGAAAGCGCTTTTGCTCGGGCCATTGCACGTCGAACCATCAATCCATCATATGTACCACTTTGCAAGGTAATAAGTTCCGCAACGAAGTTCTCCAAGTAACGAGCTTTCATGCCTGTATTGGAGTCACTGCCAATCTCCTCTTTATCTGCAAATAGAACCATCGTTGTCCACTCCGGCTGCTCTATAGCTTCAATTGCTTTCCAGGCAGCAAATGAACAGACTCGGTCATCTTGCCCATACCCCGCGATAAAACTTCGGTCTAAACCTGAATAGCGTGCTTTTCCTGCTGGGACGACCTCTAATTCTGCACTGACGAAGTCTTCTTCCTCAATACCATATTTCTCCTTCAAAATGTAGAGGATAGCGGACTTAACCCGTTCTTCTCCCTCCCCATTAAAAGGATCATGTCCAAGCAATAAGTTTAATCCTTCTCCTGTAATGGCTTCACTTAATTTCTTGTCATTTTGATCCTTCGCTAAATGAGGAAGTAAGTCGGTAATAGTGAAAATCGGGTCTTCTTCATCTTCTCCGACCACAATACTAACCTTTTGACCATCCCTCAAAATGATCACTCCATGAAGGGCAAGCGGCAGAGCTGTCCATTGGTATTTCTTAATCCCTCCATAATAATGAGTTTTAAAAAAAGCCAGGCCTTCTTCTTCATAAAGGGGGCGCTGTTTAATATCTAACCGAGGAGCATCAATATGAGCCGCAACAATTCGAAAACCCTCGCTTAAAGGACGAAGACCTGCAATTGCCAATATGCCCGCTTTTCCTTGAACTTCCAGTCGGACCTTTTGACCTGACTTAAAATCCTTCACCTCGTCAAGCGATATAAAACCTGACTTCTTAGCCCATCTCTCTAGGATCTGCCATGATTCCCGTTCTGTTTTTCCTTCACTGAGAAAAGCTAAGTATTCTGTCATCGCTTGACGTTCCTTCTCAGAAATCTTTAGTTCATCCCATGCCAACTTCACTATTTTTGAACTCATATAATCACCTTTCCAACCTTAAGCAATTTTTATATTTAGCTTAAGTTTTCTTCTTCTCTGGTTGATTTATACAATTGGCGCCTCACACTATCCCTTGGCTGGACTGTTTATACTTTCTCCCTGACTAGGGCATCTTAAAACCAAACTCCCTTGCCAAGTGAAAGCGGTTCAAGCAGTTTTTGACTGAGTTGCGCAGAAAACGCCTGATCCAGGGTCTGAAAGATCCCTGTTAAATAAGGATAAAAGTTCGAGTTCTGAATTAGGTCATTAATGCCTCCACCTACTCCCATTTTCAAGAGCGGGGAAGACAACCCTGCAACGACGGCTAGGCAAATAAGGGCACTCAATCCCCCAAATATGAGACCTCCTCCTCGATTAAAAGCCCCACCCCAAATACCAAAAAGACGAAGAAGAATAGAGACCAACAAGTGAATCAAAATCACCACTATAAAAAAAACGCAACCAAAGGCAATAAGGCTTAGAGCACGCTCAGTAAGCGCCTCCGCTAAGCGATGGGTCACTTGCTCAATAGCTTGGGGCATCTGTACATTAGGGAGGTTTAACGAGGCGAAAATATTACGCCATTCTGACGGCAGGGCCCCTAAAATATTCCCTAAAGCCTGTTGTTGTAGACTACTGGCTTTAGACTGAACAATGGGAAGGATTGCTTGATAAATCACGGGTTCCAACCATTTTTGCAGCGGAAAATGTTGCTCTGCCCACTGAAGAGCAGCCATATACTCCCATGATGCTACCACAAAACCTACAATACTACTCAAGAAATTAATAACGCTAGTTATAAGGCCTCTTTGATAACCATGTAAGGCTCCAAACAGAACAAACCCCATAATAAGCACATCAATAAGATTCATGTACTCCCCCCTACCTTATAAAAGCTAATTTAAAATTATCTTAGCGCAACAAAACTAAACAATAATATTTCACTAATCCATTAATATTCGGTCTAACTGTCCAAAATCCTGCAGGATAAAACAACCCTCATCAGGGAAATCAAAAAGACAGCTGCTCGCTGCCTCATATTGATATTCGGTATTTGATTTTCGAACTGCGAAGCTCGGACTATAAAAATCACAACTATAGCATTCGATAAGCGAAGTTCGAACCGCGAAACACGATTATGGCGGGGATGCGTGAGAATCGAACACACCTCGGAACGTTCTGCGTCCCGACACGCGGATTTGAAGTCCGGGAGCAGCACCAGCTACTATCCATCCCCATTCTGTCGACAATAATATAACACATTCAAAGTTATTAGTAAATCTAATAAATGTCAAACAATTGTGCATAATGCTTAAGTTCAACAAGAAAAAGGTATATATTCCCATTAATGTGTGCACAATAATTATGTAACCACATTTATCTTAAGATCAGATTTTTAATTAAGCGCTGTGTTGAACGCAAGTGGGTCGAAATCTTACAAAGAAAGGAGTTTTATTATGGATCGGAGCGATATATTGTTTTCTAGTTTATCAAGCAGCCAGATCGAAGACATTAAGGCGTTAGAAACTAAATTTAATACATCTCCTACCACTGGCCAAGAGACCATCTTAATTGCTTATACTAAACCCGAACAAAAATAGTGAACTGCACCCACAACAAACTAATACTTCTTATAGTGCAGACAGCTTCCATTAAGTTGTTGTTCAACCTGAATTTTCATTTCTTCTTCTTGCATTGTAAGCTTCATCAACTGGTATTTAGCTTGAACTATCCCTTTTACACACTCAAGTGTGAGGTCTGTCAAATGCGTACAGCCCTGTTCTAAGCCAACAGCTGCTTGAATCTGCTTTCTGACATTACAATTCAGGTTAACCCCCACAAGTTCTTTAATTCGCTCTTGGGCGTATACACAATCCTTGTGGGGAGCACGACGAAGTTGACCATCGGCTGATGTAATCGTATAACTGTCGAGGTCAGCTTCGAGGGTTATACAGAGTTCGTGTTGGCTATCTAAAAAAACTCCGTTTACTGCTACAATTTTATTGGATACTAAACTGACATTTATAGAAATTGAACGGTTAAAAAGAAACATTGACCCATCTCCTCATTTGTCTATATGATATTTTAATTTTCTATATATTATATCGCCTTTTAGGAATAAAGAAAGTTACTGGATGACCATTACTCATTCAGTAACTTTCTTTTATTGTTTATTAGGAAGTAATTACTTAATTCACCAGTTTACTATTTATTCGTTATCTTAGATTCAGTTCAGCTGTTATTAGCTCGTTCAGAAAACCTTTTACTGTTGTGGTCAACTAAGCGTGCCTCCAAAACCGGCCCGAATGCTAAATCATTCTCTTATTTGATACCCTTTTTCCTTTAATGACGCTTTAACTTCGGATACTTGTTCACCCTGTAAGCGCGCCAAGATTTGGACTTGATTATCCCTTAGATGGTAGACCGCAAAACTCGCAATATTAACATCAAACTGCTTGATCGTCACTGCAAGGTCCAACAGGACACCCGTTTCATCTTTTGTTTCTATCACCACTCGCTGGCCTGGACTGCGAAATCCCATAATATCCAGAAAAGCATCTAAGATATCAGTTGCCGTAATGATACCAACCAGTTTGCCTTGGTCAAGAACAGGCAATCCACTAATTCTGTGTTCCCGCATTAACAAGGCAGCATCCTCAATCTGGGTATCGGGTTGACAAGTCATTACCTTCTTTACAGCAACCTCTCGGATAGGAGTTTTGGCGATGAGATAATTAAGTTCAAAAATACTTAACGTCGTCGCAGGAGAAGGAGAGACCTCTCGGAGATCCCCATCTGTCACAAAACCCACGAGTTTACCCTTATCCATAACCGGCAACTTATTGATCTTCTTTTCTCGCATGAGGACCATCGTATCTGCGATCGATTCATCTGGGCTCACTGTAAAAACCTGAGATGTCATAAATTGGCGAACATACATATTGTTTTGCCCCCTTCTCCTTTAACTTGTTTCTAACATTACTCTGGTCTGCGACCTCTAGCTTTTTATCCCCGGTCTGCGGACCTCTTGCCCTTTTGTCCCCGGTCTGCGGACCTCTTGCCCTTTTAGGGGCGGGACCTTAGGGGCGGGATCTTATCCCCCAAGATAGGCCTTACGGATTTCTTCACTTGCTGCTAATTGTTTGGAATCTCCTGAAAGTACAATCTTTCCTGTCTCAAGCACATAGGCTCGATTAGCAATAGAGAGGGCCATATGAGCATTCTGCTCTACAAGCAAAACTGTCGTACCACCCTCATTGATTTCTTTGATAATCGAAAAAATCTGTTTGACCAAGATAGGTGCCAAACCCATTGAAGGCTCATCTAGAAGGAGAAGTTGAGGTTTAGACATTAGGGCTCTCCCCATGGCCAACATTTGTTGTTCTCCACCGGACAAAGTACCGGAAATTTGAGTATTACGTTCTAAAAGACGGGGAAATAAACCATAAACGCGTTGCATGTCTTGCTTGACTCCTGCTTTGTCCTTGCGTAAATAGGCTCCAAGTTCCAAGTTTTCGATTACAGTCATATTAGCAAACACATGCCGCCCTTCAGGAACCTGCGATATCCCTTTGGACACGATTAATTGCGGAGCAATACTTGCCAAATTCTCACCGTTAAACGTAATCTTACCCGTTTTTGGGCGTAATAATCCAGAAATTGTCTTAAGACTTGTGCTTTTCCCTGCACCATTTGAGCCAATAAGAGTGACAATTTCCCCTTGGTTTACCTCGAAGGAGATCCCTTTTAAGGCATGAATTGCACCGTAGTATACGTTAACATCTTCTAGTACAAGCATCAGACAACCTCCTCCCCTAAATAAGCTTCAATTACTTTAGGATTGCTCTTGATTTCGTCTGGTGCACCTTGTGCTATGATCATTCCATAATCCAAAACATAGATTCGTTCACAGACACCCATCACTAAGGACATGTCATGTTCGATTAAGAGAATCGTTAGCTTGAACTCCTCTCTAATCCAACGAATAAGATTCATCAAGTCGTGTGTTTCTTGAGGATTCATACCAGCAGCCGGCTCATCCAGCAACAAAAGTTTTGGTTCCGTTCCTAGAGCACGGGCAATTTCTAAACGACGTTGTTCCCCATATGGGAGATTTTTTGCAGTCTCTTCTGCTTTATCATCAAGATTAAAGATCTTTAATAAATTCATAGCTTTATGCTGCATTTCCTCTTCCCCTAAATAATACTTTGGAAGGCGAAGAAGTGCGCTTGCTAAGCTGTAAGATGACCGTTGATGATATGCGATTTTGACATTTTCTATGACACTCAAATCACTAAACAAACGAATATTTTGAAATGTTCGCGCCATCCCCCTATGAGTAACTTGGTAGGGTTTAAGCCCACTCACTTCTTTGTCCTGAAATGTTATTTTACCTTCAGTTTTATCATAAACTCCCGTAAGTAAATTAAATACGGTAGTTTTACCAGCTCCATTTGGCCCAATCAGACCAATCAGTTCACCTTCATTAATTTCAATATTTAAATTCGAAACCGCTTTTAAACCACCAAAAGACTTAGAGAGATTATCAATTTTTAGAAGTGGCATTTTTATCACCCTTCTTTCCCAAGAAACTTAAGCTGAATTCTTTCGTTCCCAATATCCCAGTGGGTCTAAAGAGCATCATCGCGATCAATAAAACAGCTGTAATTACCAAACGCCATTCTGGAACACTGGCTAAAAGCGCTGAAGCCAAGGTCATGACAATTGCACCTACAATACCACCAGTCATACTCCCAAGGCCACCAAGCACAACCATAACTAAAATATCAAAGGACTTTAAAAAGGAGAATGTCATAGGTTGAATGATATACATATAATTGGCGTAAATTCCGCCAGCTAACCCGGCAAAAAAGGCACCCATTGTAAATGCAATCACTTTGTATTTTGTTGTATTCACTCCCATGGATTCTGCGGCAATCTCATTTTCGCGGATAGATATACACGCTCTACCATGCGTTGAGGAAACAAAATTTTTCATCAGAATTACACTTAATACCATCAAAACAAAAGCCCACGTCCATGTAATTTTACTCGATAGGGTGAACCCTGCTGCCCCACCGACATACTCTGTATTCAAAAACACAATTCGTACAATTTCTCCAAATCCCAACGTTGCAATAGCCAGATAATCTCCGTTAAGACGCAATGTAGGTAATCCAACCACCAGACCAGCTAACGCAGCGGCAATTGCTCCCGCCAGAAGTCCTAATAATAAGGGGCCATGATGAATAGCCGTAACAATCGCGGAAATATAAGCGCCCACGGCCATAAAACCTGCATGACCAATGGAAAATTGTCCTGTAATACCATTAATTAAATTCAGACTGGTAGATAGAATAATATAAATACATATGAGTATTAATGTTAATTTATAAAACGGAGGCATAATATCAAACACGATCAATCCTTGGATAACTGCATATAACAGTACAATACCCAAAAGAGCTACTAAATTTTGGCGGTTAAACAAGTTGCGCATTTTTCTCACCTACACTTTCTCACGTACATTTTTACCAAAAAGACCACTTGGTTTAACTATAAGCACGAGAATCAAGATAAGAAAGGCAACAGCATCCCGCCAAGTTGAAGCTCCTAAGCCGCTCACAATCGATTCGATCAAACCTAACATCAAACCTCCAACCATAGCTCCAGGTATAATTCCAATTCCCCCTAATACTGCCGCAACAAACGCCTTCAAACCTGGAATAATTCCCATTAACGGGTCGATGGTATTAAAGTAGACACCCATCAATACTCCAGCAGCTGCTGCAAGAGCTGAACCAATAGCAAAGGTGAATGATATTATATTATTTGTATTTATTCCCATCAGTAGGGCAGCATCTTTGTCGAAGGATACTGCACGCATTGCTTTACCCATTTTGGTGTATTGTACGGTTATATGCAAGAGTACCATAAGTATAGTTGAGGTCAGAAGCATTACTATATCTCCATATTTGAAGATAACACCATGAAATGAATACATCGTTTCTGGAAAGACCGGGGGATAAGTACGCACTTGGGCCGTTACCAGTAACATACCCCCATACTCTAAAAATAGCGATACTCCGATCGCGGTAATTAAAGCTGCAATACGAGAAGCATTTCGCAAAGGTTTATAAGCAATCCGTTCGATTACAACACCTAACAAAGCACAAGCGACCATCGCAAAAAGCAAAGCCGGTAGAAATGACAAATGTAAGACTGTTATGGCATACCAACCAGCATAAGCTCCCACCATCATAATGTCTCCATGCGCGAAATTGATCAGCTTAATTATACCGTAGACCATCGTATAACCCAAGGCAATGAGCGCATAGATACTTCCCAAGGACAATCCATTGACAATTTGTTGAAATATTTGTTGTGTAATACTACTTCCCATAAACTCACTCCCTATTCTGCTAAACCTTTCCAATAGAAGAGAGAGGGTGATTCTGTCCCCGCCCTCTCTCTGTTCAGGATGACCGTTATACCAACTATATATGCCTAAAAGAACTTTTTATTTATCACTGAGGAGCAACGCGTGTCAGGAACGTTGGTTTGCCGTCTTTATTTGCTTTAATTACGGCGCTCTTCTGTGGATTATGGGTTTTAGGATCAATTGTGATTTCTCCGCCCACACCTTTGAACCCTTTCATCGTCTCTAAGGCAGTACGTAATTTTTCTGGGTCAGTGCTTTGAGCATTTTCAATAGCTTTAATCAAAAGATTTGCTGCATCATAACCCAAGGCGCCCATAGCATTCGGAACGCTATTGAATTTGGCTTTATAGTCGCTAACAAACGTGGCCATCGCAGGATCATCTGTTGCCACATGATCGCAATAGAAGGTATTGTTCATCGCTTCATTTCCACCGATATTGAAAAGTTGTGGGTCATCCCAGCCATCTCCGCCCATAAATGGCATCTTCATACCTAACTCGCGAGCTTGCTTAACAATGAGACCCACTTCTTGATAATAACCTGGTAACCATACCATATCCGGATTTTTAGCTTTTATACGGGTTAAGATCGGTCGAAAATCCTTGTCACTTCCAGCAACATACTGCTCTGTTCCAAGAATTTGACCATTGCCTTTTGTAAAATTAGTTATAAAGGCTTCAGCTAACCCTTTAGAATAATCACTTTTTTGATCGATAATTACAGCTGCAGTTTTAGCCTTTAAATTTGTCAGAGCGAAGTTAGCTCCAACTTGGCCTTGGAACGGGTCAATAAAGCACGCTCTAAAAATCCAGGGGCGTACTTCTCCATTAGCTGGATCTACTGTTAACTTTGCATTTGTACCACTTGGAGATATCATAGGTATCTTATTATCTGTCACGACAGGTACCGCTGCCAGTGTAACAGAACTTGTCATTGATCCAATAACTGCAACGACTTTATCCTGAGTGACTAGCTTTGTAACCGCAGAAGTTGATTCCCCAGCATCTGACTTATTGTCTGCTGCAACTAGTTCTAGTTTTCTGCCTAAGACTCCGCCCTTAGCATTTTGCTGCTCGAATGCTAAATTAATGGAATTCTGAGCCGCTTGACCAAACATTGCTGTTCCACCGCTTAATTCTAAATTACCACCCACTTTAATGGGTGTACTCGAATCACTCGATCCACTATTTGTTGTTCCACACCCGGCAACCAGTGAAGCACTTAATAAAGCGATCATACCAAGGGTAAAGCCTTTACGAAATAGTCTCATTCTTTCTCCTCCTTCTTTATAGGGAAATAAAGATTCTATTGTTCTCTTTCTACACTTCTGCTTTCTACCTTCTGCTTTCACCCTCCTATCTTTTATTAAAAGCCCCAGTCAACGCTAAATCTTCGTGACTGGGGCTTCATTGCCTTGTCGAGGAGTATTCAAGACTTAGACTCTAAGTTTGAATGCTATGCTAAGGATATTTTAGCTTTTGTACATGATTAAGTCAATTAAAATTCTGTTATAACATAACATTTCGTCTGAAAAGTTCGAATTATGGATTAACATGTGTAAGCAGGGTCTTTTTGCCATCAACTAATTTAATAATAACCGCACTCTTCACAGGATTATGTGTTTTTGGATCAACCGTGATGACTCCAGTAACCCCTTGAAAATCCTTGGTGTTTTCTAAGGCTGATCTGAGTTTTTCAGGATCCGTACTGCCTGAGGTTTGGATTGCTGCAATAAGCATTTCAGCTGCATCATAACCCAATGCTGCTAAAGCATCTGGTTCTGCATTATATTTTGCTTTATAGGCATCTGCGAAAGGTTTTGTAGCTGGATCTTCCGCCCACATATGGTTAACATAATACGTGTTATTTAGATTCGCGGGACCAGCTAACTCTGGTAATTTCGCAGAATCCCAGCCATCTCCTCCAACAAAGGGAACTGTTATTCCTAATTCTCGAGCTTGCTTGACAATCAGTCCCACTTCATTGTAATAGCCAGGGACAAATACGACATCAGGATTACTAGCTTTGATTCTGGTCAAGGTAGATTTGAAATCCTTATCTCCGCCAACATAATTCTCGGTATCGGTAATGGTTCCTCCAGCACCTGAAAGGACTTTACTAAACTCCGCAGCTAAACCTTTTGAGTAATCATCTTTTTGATCGATAAATACTGCCGCCTTATTTATCTTGAGCGTGTTCATTACGAAATTCGCAGCAACCTTTCCTTGGAAAGGATCTAAAAAGCAGCTTCTGAAAACCCATGAATTCAGTGATCCATCTTTGTTAATTGTAACTTCTGCATTTGTTGCAGTTGGCGTAATCAACGGGATTTTATTGTCCGCAGAAACAGGCACAGCTGCCTTCGTATTTGAACTAGTTACTGCTCCTAGAACAGCTACAACTTTATCTTGAGTGATTAGCTTTGTTATGGCTGACGTGGACTCCCCTGCTTCTGATTTATTATCTGCTGTAATGAATTTGAGTTGTTTTCCCAGGACGCCACCTTTTTTATTTTGATCTTCAAAAGCTAGATTCACTGAATTTAAAACTGATTGACCATAAGTTGCTACGCCACCTGATAACTCAAGGTCGCCACCAATTTTTATTTCCTCAGAAGCGGCTGGTGCTGCTGAACTACCACAACCTGAGATCAAGCCTAACATTATAACTGCTATGCCTAACACGACTTTATTTCTTCTCATTTGTTTACCTCCATCACTAAAATGAATTCTATGTTGCAGTTAAAATAGAAACCTAAGAAATTACTAACGACACCTCCGCTTCACATATTAAGAATTTACCTTGGACAGAAGCAAAGCTTGATGCCAAAATAAACCCCGCTTAATAGTTATAATACAGAAATCGACACATTTATACTTAACAATGATTAATTCTATATCTGTTACACCATTGTGTCAATTAATAAATTCTGTGTCACTACATAGATTTTAGTACAAACGTCTTTTGTCACCAGAGCGCTTAGTTAGCCTCTGATTATCAAAAAATTCTAGTAGTGGAACTGCATATTTTCTTGAAGTACCCCACGTTTCACGCGCATCTGCGACACCTATTTCACCATGTTCCTTTAGAAACTCCGTTAAGAGTTTTTGGGCCTTAGCTAGCTCTTTTTGGCTATAATAAAATTGATCTATATGTACCCATTCTCCAGTTTCGCACAAATACTGAGCATACTCTGGCGCTTCAGATTTAGGAATTGCACATTCTTCTGCTGTCATTGCCAAGTCAGGCGGCATAAGAGCAACATTTTGCCATTTAACACGTAATGCTTCTAACCGTTTCAAAATATTCGCAGGAATTTCTGCTCCTTCGTTTGTTTGGACTTTACTTCCTGATATATTATAGAAGCCTCGAATAGACCCTTGTTCTAGTATTGTCTGCCAACGTCGATGTGTCCACGATATTCCTAAACGAGTTTTTAGTTCCTCTCGGCTAATTCCTCTGCGCAGAGGATTTACTTTTTCATAAGACTTGACGGTGTCTATCAATTTTGACCGCCAAAGTTCTGCCGTCGCTTTTCCCCAGTAGAGCTTTGTTTCATCTTCCATCCAAATTTCCATTCGTCCCAATTGCTCTAGTGATATCAAACTTTCCTCCAGTTCTTCTGAACTGACATGCAGGCGTGCAGCTAAATCCTTATCCGTTCGAGGTTCAATCATTTCTTTTTCCAATAGATCAAGGGGGTCGCCTTGGTCTTTCATCTTCATCTGTGCAAGAACATTTTCTTTAAACCGTTTCCTCTTAAACTCTGCCACACCTAGAACTTTTCCACCTGCGATTGTATGGGCAGGGGAATAGAACCGAAGTACAAAACGATCTCCTGGTACTGCAACAACAGGCTCTTCCAAAAGTATCTGGGCAAATCCCTCTTGTCCAGGCACCAGTTCTTCCTGTTCCAAAAGATGAATGCGGCCGAGGATCTCTGTGGTTCCAAGGTGAAAACGAACTCTTTGTCTTTGGATAATAGGTTTATTAGAAGAGAATAGGTTTAAAACCTTCAAGTCTAAGATTTTTCCGACCTTAAACGCATTTGGCATAACAAGTACTGAACCTCGCTCAACTTCAGCAACATCCACCCCAGTTAGATTTATGGCTACTCGTTGTCCAGCCTCTGCAGAATTCACTTTGTTTTTATGAACTTGTAGGGAGCGAACCTTAGTAATAATATGAGTTGGCTCAATCGCCAGCTCCTGACCCAGTTTCACCGTCCCACTGTGAAGCGTCCCAGTAACAACGGTGCCGAATCCCTGAATACTGAAGACCCGATCAAGTGGCATGCGAATAGGTCCTGTCGCTTTTTTTCCCTCAACCTCCGAAAGCAGTCCATCAATGACTTGACGTAAGTTGAGAATCCCTTCACTTGTCAGTGCTGAAACTCGACAAATGGGTGCTTTTTGAAATGCCGTATCATTAAGTTCCTCGCGTATCTCTTCTTCTATCAGTTCAAGCCACTCTTCGTCCACAAGGTCAACTTTATTAATAACAACAATTCCTCGCGGTATACCTAGTAATGTCAAGATGTCCAGATGCTCCTGAGTCTGTGGCATAATCCCTTCATCTGCGGCAATGACGAGTAATACTACATCCATTCCGCTTGCTCCTGCCAACATTTGGCGGACAAACCGTTCATGCCCAGGAACATCTACAATTCCAACTTGTCGACCACTGGGCATTGTCATATGAGCAAATCCCAGCTCAATAGAGATTCCCCGTTGCTTCTCTTCTTTTAAACGGTCCGTTTCCATACCTGAAAGAGCATGAATTAGTTGCGTTTTCCCATGATCAACATGTCCTGCTGTACCTACTAAATAGTGTCGTTCACCCATTTTTCTTCCCCTTATTACGTGATTTTGGCCAAAATCTGTCTAGATAATCTTTGCAGGTAGGTTTCTCTTTGTAATTAATAACCCTTCTGTACTCTAAGTATTCATTCGCTGGTTTATTTTGGCCTCTTCTCAAGGTAGTTTATCTGTTTCCGTTTCTATCGATTTCATATTCTGCTATTACTACTTTAGATTCTTCCCATAAATTTTCATGACAATTTATCTCCAGCCTACCAGTCATTTGAAAACTTCGACAATCAAAGTAAATATCCTTTATGTTCTACGCCAAAAGTATAAAATTGTCGGTAAGAAGACAAGTCCTAAATAGCCAAACAAAGGATATACGAACTGTACAATTTGGGAGAATCTTACCCCTGCTATTGGTAACAACAAGAGCAATATTAAGAGTGTGGCATTTCCATAACTCAATTTATTTGTTTGTACCACTCTACTGACAAGACTAAAGCCATTTCCGATCGCTGCTGTGATCATAGTCAACCATAATACGACTACGTAGAAAAAGGCTGGCCAATCTCCTAACTTACCCGCAACCGCAATCATTGGTATTTCTAGCCCTAGTACCTCTGGAAACCTGAGTAATGCAGACCCTATAAAGAAAGCAAATATTCCAAGCGATACACCGCCAAGAACTGCGCCTATGCGTGCTCCTGGCCGTTGGACATCACGGCCAAGTGAAGCGAACACTACCATTGCTAGAGTGAAATTAAACGATACATATAATATAGCTGAGAGAGCCCAATGTTGAACAATTGGGTTAGGCAACACAACAATGCCTTCACCATCTCCAGAAGCTGCAAAAAATACAGCCGCAGTTGCGATACCTAAGCAAATGATAAATTTCAATGGGATTAGGACAGAATTAATCCATAAAACTCCCTCTCCGCGAAACCATAAAGCTAAAGCTATTACAGTTCCGGTCAATATAATACCTAACCACCTGGTGAATCCGAAGTATTCGTAAAAGAGTGCCCCACTGCCCGAAATCATCGCCAGCATTCCTAGGAATAAGAGTATACTTACTAGTCCATCGGCCCATCGACCCCACCTATTCCCTAATAGACGTTTAAAAAACTCTGGATAGGATGTTATCTTCCAGCGCGCCTGCAAATCCAACATACTCCAACCCATTAGTGCAAACAATACTGCACTGACAATAATTCCGACTAAACCCCAACGACCAAAGCGAGAAAAAAATTGCTGTATTTCTTGACCTGATGCAAATCCCGCCCCCATAACAGCACCTACGTAAGTTGCGGCAACTTGTAATGTTGTTTTCCAATTCATAACACTTCCCTCCTCGCCATCATCCTTATGGCTAGAAAAGGAATCTCATGCATAAAAAGGTCAGGAATTGGGAAATATTTATATATATATTATTGAACTGGAATTTACTAAGCGTTTGTATGTTCACAGGTATTCAAGTTTTTAAATCTTAGGGGGTAACTCGTGAGTCTGTTTTCTTTATGGACTGAACCTCAAAAAATAAAAGCCCACGTTGATGACTATTCCGCCAAGGCGAAATTAGAAACGCGACTTTCTGATCTCTTCGTATCAACTCGTAAGCGCCCCGCAGTTATTCTTTGCATTGGAACTGATCGATCTACGGGAGACGCCTTAGGTCCTTTAATAGGAACACATCTTTCACGCCTTAAACTACCTCAGCTTCATGTCTACGGTACACTCGATGAACCTGTACATGCCACTAATCTGGGACAAAACATTGAATTCATCAAGCAATCCTTCGTGAATCCTTTTATTATTGCAATTGATGCTTGCCTCGGACGTATGGATTCTATAGGGTGTATCATACTAGCTAATGGACCTTTGAAACCAGGCGCTGGTGTCCATAAACAGCTTCCTGAAGTCGGAGAAGCTCATTTGACCGGAATCGTAAATGTCGGTGGTTTTATGGAATACATGGTATTGCAAAACACCCGCCTTAATCTGGTGTGGCGGATGTCCGAAAATATTAGTTCTCTCATAACGCATTCATATTTAAAAATGCGTTATGAGAAATAAGTTGTTATATTTTCTCTCCTTGCATTGCTTTCCTAATAACTTCAACTTCTTCATCGGTCAATAAATACGAAGACTGCCCTCTAGTAATGGGTTTAGCGTATACTCTTGATTCTTCACGGCTATGAATAGCACTGAGCACAACTCCACTTCCCTCTTGATTCAAAAGCGCAAAGGCAAAACTTAAATCGCTCCCTACGTTTTCAAAGGCTCTAAATCGCAGCAATTCTGCACGATCAACGGCCGCGCGCAATTTCGCTTCGATCTTTGCAAGCCGAATTTCACAAGTCTTTATTTCCTGATTTTGTTCACCCAGCGTCTCTATATATTTCTGAAGCATTGGTTCAAGTTCGTACCCTGACATGAATGTTTGTAATGTCACGTAAGAAGCTTCAAAGCGTTTCATTCGGCGAAAAAGCAATATTACTATAAGAATAAAAATTAATATAAGTATCGATAAAGCACTGATACCCCACCACATAATAGGCATAATGCTTCCTAGACTTGTCAACGCTTTTGCCTCCTTTTTCAACTAACTCAGATACGTTCACTAATGATTATTTACGATTCTACAGTTTTACATACCCAAATGGAGTTTTGTGAATAAAATGGTTATTGGAACTGCTATAAATATTGCTGGTAGTAGATTACCTACTTTAATTTCTTTCATTTCTAAGATATTAAATCCTATCCCCAATATAAGCAAACCACCTGTTGCGCCCATTTCTGTGATGACTTGAGACGACAGTATTCCTTGGAGTAGGCCCGCTGCCATAGTTATGGATCCTTGATATATAAACACAGGTATAGCAGACGCTAATACGCCAATTCCCATCGAAGAGGAGAAAACTATTGCTGATATTCCGTCAAGCATTGATTTTAATAAAAGTATATTATGGTTTCCCTTTAATCCGCTCTCAAGCGAGCCCATTATTGCCATTGCTCCGACACAGTAAATTAAGCTTGCCGTTACAAATGCTTTAGTGAATCCTGTTACTTGACCATTTCTAGAAAATTTACCTTCTAACCACTGACCAAAATGTTGTAATCGAAGCTCTATATCTATCCATTCCCCAATTACACCACCTAACACGAGGCTGGCAATAACAATTAACGGATTCTTAGTTTGCAAAGCCATACTTCCTCCAATTAGTAAGACAGCCAGCCCTATTCCCTGTATGACTGTCCTTTTCATTTTTTCAGGTAAGGCTTGTCCAAACAGAAGTCCAATTAATCCTCCTAAAACAATAGCTGCTGTATTTACAATAGTTCCCAGCACTAACATCACCGCCTTCTTTAGGCCTTAAATGCTTTCGGAAATGTGTATGAACACTTTACTTGTCCGTGTAAATACACTATGCTTACTGTCTAAAATTTCGTCATAGCTGACCTATTTTCTGTTTAAACTAAACTTTATGTTCCACGTGGAACATAAATGCGTAACTCCATTATGTATAAAACAAATATCTATTCACAAATACTGGAGTTCTAATCTAAGAGTACTTAAGTTTGCTAATACTTTTAGTCACTTTAAATATATAAGATTGGACACAGGGTCAGGTAAAATGGTTCAATTGAGATTCGTTAGCAGCAAAATTACATATGGTTAATAATCAGTAATAGGCCTACTAACACAAAACGATAAGATACAGTCGGTAAGTAGTTATAAACTACTATAATCATAGGCTAAAAATATCCTCTCTGAGTATAATTTCAGATAGGATATCAATAAGTATTTCAGTTGTTAAACTCTACTTTATGTTAAGTGCTGAAGATAAAATCAAATTAGATTTTTATCATTACTATGGTCCACATGGGACAATGGTATATATAAATCACCTGTGTGCCAGATTTTTTAAATAAATAAGAATAGCAATAACTAAAAGTTATTATACTCTAATCAATATTCCAATCCAATTCAATCGATATTAATTTTCTAGACTCAACTCACTCAATCAATGTTCCACATGGAACATTAATTTTCAATCTATTCGTACGTTCCACAGTTCAAGAAGACGGTTCAATTCATCTTCAGAAAAATATTGTATCTCAATTTTTCCTCGTTTAGAGTCTCCTTTTAACAACACTTTGGTCTGAAAGCTAGTCTGCAAACGTTCTTCAACGTTATGAAGAAGAAGAGAATATTCGCGAATAGGTTTACTTTTCTCAACTTTTTCTGAAACTCTGTTCAAAAGTTCTTCAGTCTCACGCACAGATAACTTTTCCTTTGCAGCCTTTTGAGCTATCAAAACTTGCAAGGATGTATCTTTAACACTAAGCAAAACTTTAGCATGCCCTAAGGAAATATCTTCATTTCTTAGCAATTGAAGAATAACTTCAGGTAACAAAATCACACGCAGGAGATTAGCAACAGTTGTACGCGCTTTACCAACGCGTTGGGCCACTTGTTCTTGTGTTAAACTGTATTCTTCAATCAGTTTTTTATAAGCCATTCCTTCATCAATAGGGGATAAATCTGCGCGTTGAATATTTTCAACAAGTGCCCGTTCCGCCATTTCTTGATCACTACACAATTGAACAATACATTCAATCTTAGAAAATCCAGCAATCTTAGCAGCTCGTAATCGTCGTTCACCAGCAATGATATAATATCGTTCACCTACAGGTCTGACTAAAATAGGTTGCAGCAAACCGTGCTCTTGCAGAGAATTTGCTAATTCATTTAATGCTTCAAGATCAAAATCTCTTCTAGGTTGATCGGGGTTTGGATCAATATCCGAGACAGGTATTTCTTTAATACTATGGTTATCACTTAACTCATCAGAAAGTAACGCTTGAAGGCCTCGGCCAAGTCCCTTTTTACTAGACACGATCTAAAACCTCCTTAGCTAATTCTCGATAAACTTCCGCTCCCCTAGAACGAGTATCATAAGCATTAATCGGTTTCCCATGACTTGGAGCTTCGCTGAGACGAACATTGCGGGAAATAATCGTTTTGAAGACTTTCTGTGGAAAGTACTTTTTTACCTCATCCACTACTTGAATAGCTAAATTTGTTCGAGCATCAAACATAGTTAACAGGGCTCCTAATATATTAAGGTTTGGATTGAGATGTTTGCGAACTCTTTCCAATGTGCTCATTAAGAGTGTTAGGCCTTCAAGAGCATAATACTCACATTGAATTGGAATTAGGACGTCCGTGGCAGCAGTTAAAGCGTTTATCGTCAATAGTCCGAGTGATGGAGGGCAATCTATGAATACAAAATCATAACTATCCTTTATGTTTTCAAAGGCAATTCTCAATTTGCCTTCACGTGAAATCTGAGCAACTAATTCAATTTCTGCCCCAGCTAACTGAATTCGAGCAGGGACAACCTTTAGATTTTTTTGATCCGTTTTCTGAATCACCTGTTCAAGAGGGACATCATTGATCAATACATCATAGATACAACGCGAAAGCTTATGTTTTGCAAGCCCCATCCCGCTGGTTGCATTTCCCTGAGGGTCAAGATCTACAAGAAGAACCCTTTTCCCAAGTTCGGCTAAGCAAGCACTTAAATTTATCGCTGTCGTCGTCTTAGCAACACCACCTTTTTGATTGGCAATAGCGATTACTTTGGTCATCAATGAGCACACACTTCCTTCTATATCGAATAGAAATTTATTACGATTACTTATACTCTAGATAGTATCAAACCCTTCCCAATAAAAAAAGCGTTATAAACGCTTTTTTAAAATAAATGCTAAATATTTTTACATTGTTATGACCCAATTGCAAAGATTTTAGGTAATGCCTTATAAACACTTTTTTGAAGTGGCTCACTGCTCACAACTTTTCCATTTATCTTTACATTACGAACAGACTTTACAATGTAGCCTGGCTGTCCTTGTTGCTTAAGAACCGATACTCCGTGGGCAAGTGTTTCATCAACTAAATGTTGTACTTCAGGGGGAATCGTAGATTCAACGGTATTAGAGATTGCCACCTCTTGTCCTGGCTTAACCTTACCATACAAATCGATTGTAAGAGTATTCGAAGTAGTCCTAGTTCGAATAAGGAGGTATCCACCAGTATTATTATTAAATTTTAGATCAAGACTTGGATAAGCAACTGTCGCATCCTGTCCAAGCGGAACATATGAAATTGCTAAGTCATGGTTAGAGCGTTGAACTACAGCTAAATTTGCTAATAAACCAGTATTGTATAAGGTACTGGAAACTTGACATATTCCCCCAGCAAGTCCAGGGACAAACTGACCATTAACGATAATATAAGCATCCTTATATCCTCCTGCTACAGTCCTTTCGCCAACGATCTGATTAAAAGATAACGTATCCCCAGGCTTAACGACCGCCATATCTAAAGCCTTGGCAGCTAAACGTACATTCTCAGTCCTCGCAGCCTGTGAAGAATCAAACCGGGTAGTATAACTGGCTAAGAGACCAGTAATTTTCTGATTTTCTAACTGAGCTGCAGTCAGAGCAGGTGGAAGATCTTTAAATTCAACTTTAAATTCAGAAACAGGCTTATATATATTAAGCCCCTTGATCTGAGAAATAAGTGCATTCATGTCAAAGGTTGTACCAATATGTTCACCATGAATCTTCATTGCATTCAAATTAGTTATCTCATAAGAAGCATCCGTTGCAGGATTACAAAACTCTTTCAAGGTTTGATTCAGGCAATCCTTCATTTTCTGTTCATCCCATTTTTCTGTCAATTGAAAGTTTATCCCTTTCGCCGCTTCCATTTTTGATACAACCCTTTTTCGGAATGAACCTTCCCTACTAATATCATAAGCTTCCTGTAATGCTATATCTCCATTTATGGAAAGACCTAAATCTTCTAACTTAACCTCAGAAGATTTCTTGTCTGCATTTAATTTCACCGTTTGACTCATTAAACGCTGAACTTCCTTATCGATTGTTTCTTTAGCCTGATCCTGAGTTAAATTACTGACACTAATTCCAGATATTGTAACTCCTTCAACAATTGTGTGTTGATCCCAGGTATAGACCATGATTGAGGTTGCAGCTAAAACTATTGTAATTAAAAGGACTCCCATAGCAATAAAGAAATGTTTATTGCTCTGGAGACGATTTAGACTAGTTCGACGCCTTTTTGTAGTATGTTTATTTTCTTTGCCATATAAATCGATAGCTTCACCTTCCCCAATTCGTTGCCTATCTCTTTGATCAAATGACTCGTCCAAACCGCACCCCCCCTAATCAATCTATCCTAGTTTAATAATTGATACATATATCACAATTCGACGTTCTTCTCATATATCCTTCACTATAAGTATAAAAAAGAGCCTTACTACTCAAAGTAAAGCCCTGAAGAAATGGAAACCAGGCTCATACACTATCCCTTTTTCATTTTGAAATAACAAATAGGGTCTTTTGTAGGAATTCCAGCTTGACGTGGGTACTGGATAGGTGTTTCTTTAACCTTTCGAATTAACACTACAGCACGGTGCTCTGCACCTTCACCCAGACTAAAATGTTCAACACTTTCTACCACACCACCCAATAATTTCAAGGCCTTTTGAGATTCTGCTAACTCATCATCAACCTGCGATCCTTTTGGGGCAAGTAACAGCCCATTGATCTTAAGAACTGGTAGGGTATACTCTAACAAAACAGGAAGACGAGCTACAGCACGTGAACTAACGTTGTCAAAGCAATTTCTATATTGCACATCTTGTCCAAAATTCTCGGCTCGAGCATGGACGGTATTAATTTCATGTAGATTTAAATCTTTAATAACGAAATCAAGAAAATTAAGCCGTTTTTTAAGAGAATCCATTAGAACGATCGTTAACTCTGGACGTATTATCTTTAGTGGAATACCAGGAAAACCAGCGCCGGTTCCAATGTCTGCAAAGGATACGCCCGAGATATATTTAGAAAGGACCATTGAATCAATAAAATGTTTTAAGATTACTTCATGGGGATCAGTGATTCTCGTTAAATTTAATCGTCGGTTCCAATCAAGCAAGAGATCACCAAATTGACAAAGTTGACTAATCTGTAAATCAGATAAATCGTAGCCAATAAGCTTATAAGTTGACTCTTGTAGAAAAGATGAGAATTGTCTAAACATTATTTACTTCCATCCTCTCCGTTGTTGTTCTAAATATACGAGTAAGACGGAAATATCAGCAGGGCTAACCCCTGTGATACGTGAAGCCTGTCCAACATTTAGAGGTTTTACTTCCATTAAACGTTGTCTTCCTTCCGTAGATAAACCACGGATTTTTTCATAATCAAGATTATTATTAAGAGAACGTGACTCTAACTTTGAAAACTTCTCGATCTCAATCCATTGTTTTTCAATATACCCAGCATATTTCGTTTCAATCTCAGCTTCTTCTAAGACTTCTAAGTCAAAATTTCCCAATTCCGGTAGAAGTCTAACTAAATGGACAATAGTAATCTCAGGTCTGCGGATTAAATCTTGGGCACTTATTCCCCCACGAGTCGGAGTTGATTTAGCCTCAACCATAACCTGTTGTAAGTCCTCTCTCAATGGAGAGAAAACAGTGGATTTCCAGAGTCCAAGAATATGTTGAAAGTCTTCCTTTTTTGCTTGAAAACGTTTCCAGCGTTCTTCGTTAACCAAGCCAACAGCATGTCCTTTTTCAGTTAACCTTAAATCAGCATTATCCTGACGAAGAACAAGGCGGTACTCCGCTCGTGAAGTTAATAAACGATAAGGTTCCTTAACACCCTTCGTGACCAAATCATCAATTAAGACACCTAAATATCCATCCGAACGTCTAAGCACAAACGGATCCTTTCCCAAAACTCGACGTGCTGCATTAATTCCAGCCATTAACCCTTGCGCAGCAGCTTCTTCATATCCAGAAGTCCCATTAATTTGGCCTGCTGTGAATAATCCTGGCAACTGCCTTACCTCTAAACCAAGCGAAAGTTGATGGGGCAAAACATAATCATATTCAATCGCATATCCCTGACGCAACATTCTTACATGTTCCAATCCTGGGATACTCTTTAATATTTTAACTTGAACATCCTCTGGCATACTTGTTGATAAACCTGCCACATAAAGTTCGTCGCTTTGCCAGCCTTCTGGCTCCAAAAATATTTGATGTGCTTCTCGTGAAGCAAAGCGTACTACTTTATCTTCAATAGAAGGACAATAGCGAGGACCGATCCCCTCAATCTTTCCAGAATACAAAGGCGCACGATAAAGGTTCTCTCGAATAATCTCATGCGTTTGATTAGCTGTATATCCTAACCAACAAGCAACTTGTTTAGATGTATCCTTATGCCAGAATTGGCTTTCTGTAGCCAGAAATGAAAAACGCCAGGGGATATCATCACCAGGTTGAATGCGAAATTTTGAATAGTCCACAGACTGGCGATGAATTCGAGGCGGAGTCCCTGTTTTAAACCTGCCTAGTTCAATTCCAAACTCTTTAAGTGAAGCTGAAAGATTCATAGCAGGAATCTGGCCATTAGGCCCACCTTCATACATAGAATCCCCAATAATAATTTTTCCACGCAAATACGTGCCACTTGTCAATACAATGTTTTCTGATTCAAAGCGCGCACCAGTTCGAGTAACGATACCGGTCAGACCACTATTGTCAACAACTAGATGCTCGACCAGCCCTTGAATTACAGTTAATCTATCCTGTTCCAATAAAACATCGCGCATTCGATTTTGATAAGCCTGTTTATCTGATTGAATGCGTAAAGCATGAACAGCAGGCCCCTTACCAGTATTTAACATCTTAACTTGTAGAGAAGTCTCGTCTGCAACAACTCCCATTTGTCCACCTAAGGCATCAATTTCTCTAACTAAATGCCCCTTGGCAGGTCCACCGAGTGAAGGGTTACACGGCATATGAGCAATCGTATCCAAGTTTAAGGTGAGTAAAAGTGTTTCACACCCTAATCGCGCAGCAGCCAAAGCGGCTTCACAGCCCGCATGTCCTGCTCCAATCACAATCACATCATATTTCCCAGCAAAATATTCCAAAGTACATCCTACTTTCCAATACAAAATCGAGAGAAAATATCATCTAAAAGAGTTTCTTGAACATTATGTCCGGTAATCTCAGAAACATATTGTAGGGCTTGGCGAATATCAATGGATAGAATATCCCAAGGCAAACCATTCTGTATGCTTAATAATGCTTGAGACAAAGCAGTGTAACAATGCTCTAAAGATGAAATCTGTCGAACATTGGAGAGAAGAGGGTCAGATTCAAGAACAGCCTCTCCCTGAAAAACTCTATTCCTTATTTCAACTTCAAGTTCCTGAAAACCTTTATGCTGAATTACAGAAAAAGGAATCCAAGACCCTTTTTGATTAAGTTTGACAATATGATAATCATCGTCCATCAAATCTATTTTGTTTACAATAACAATTACTTTAGCAGCATAAGTCTTTAAAATGTGATACTCATCTTCAGTCAACGGAATGTTGGCTTGAACTACAAGCAAAATAAGCTCCGCAGTTTTTAACGCATTCCACGTTCTCTCAATTCCAAGACGTTCCACAAAATCTTCAGTTTCACAAATTCCTGCGGTATCCATCAGTTGTAAAAGAATTCCCCCTACACTGACTGATTCTCTTATTATATCGCGTGTCGTACCCGGAATATCAGTCACAATAGCCCGTTCTTCATGTAATAGTGAATTAAGTAAACTCGATTTGCCAACATTAGGTCGGCCAACAATAACTGTAAGTAATCCTTCTCTCAATATTTTACCTGTTTTACTACCATCTAATAGATTCTTGGTGTCAACAAGAGCCTTATCTATTTTAGATTCAAGGGTTTCTCTATCCAGATTTTCAACATCATCTTCAGGAAAATCAATACTTGCTTCAATAAAGGCAAGTATCTCCAAAACTTCCTCCCGCAATTTAATAATTGTATCTGAAAGTCCGCCACTCAATTGAGTTAAGGCCAAATTTGCAGATGTCTCAGTACGTGAACTAATTAAATCTATTACCGCCTCCGCCTGAACTAAATCAAGTTTTCCATTCAAAAAAGCCCGCTTAGAAAATTCACCCGGTTCCGCAAGATTCGCACCATGACTAATGCAGGCTTGTAAAATTCTTTGAGCAACAAACGGTCCACCATGACAATTGATTTCAAAAACATCTTCACCTGTATAGGAGTAAGGAGTCAACATTCTACCAACGAGTACTTGATCGAGAACTTTACCTTCATCATGAAAAACACCAAGATTTAAGGTATAGTTTTCTCTAGTTAACCAGCGCTCTTTATTCTGAGGCTTAAAGCAATCCTCAATTATTGCTCCTGCTTTAAGGCCGCTCAATCTTATGATATGAATACCTGCTTCACCCTTAGCAGTTGCCATCGCCACGATAGTATCATCCAAATTTTATCATCTCCATAAAATAAGTAAGAAATTATATTGACATTTCATCTAAGATCTATAATAAACTCTGCTTGCGGAAAGTCTCTGCAACGGTAACAGCCATAGTTTCGCTTCAGCGCTCGCCAAGACTCGAACAGGATATCCACAAGGTTAGTGTGCCACCGTGACTCGAACAGGACGATCGAGGTTAGACTACCGCTCGAAGACACTGTCTTCGCACGTATTAGCCTTCTTGCAGGATAGCAAGGTGCCGTAACGGCGAGATGGGACCTTCCAGAAAGTATGGAACTAAAAGTTATACCTTCAGACTAGTATAAAAAAAGAGGGGTTCCCCCCCTCTCCCTAATCTAAGAAATCTATGTTGTTTCTAAAAACTGATTACCCTCTTCTTAAAGATATGACAACACGTCGATTTGGGTCATCACCCTCACTAAATGTCGATATCCTAGCTTCATCTTGTAAAGATGTATGGATAATCCTTCGCTCATGAGGATTCATCGGCTCTAAGACTATTCTTGTACCTGTCCTTTTTACCTTTTCAGATAATCGTTTAGCTAGACGCACAAGTGTCTCTTCACGACGTAGTCTATACCCTTCCACATCAACAACAATACGTACGCGTTCTGACAAAATTTTAGCAACCGCTAAATTTGTTAAATATTGAAGTGCATCTAAAGTATCACCACGTCTGCCTATAAGTATTCCAAGCTCTGGCCCATTAATATCAACATGCCAGTGTTCTCCGTCCTTACTCACTTGAGTATCCGCTATAACGCCCATCGCTATACATACTTTATGAATAAATTCCGAAGCTAAAATACCTGGATTATCTTCATAAGACACTCGAACTCTAGCCAGCCGTGTTCCAAAGAGACCAAACAAACCTTTCTTCGTAGGCTCGACAAGAACCTCAACTTTAACATGCTCTCGATCAACGGCTAAATCTAGAACCCCAGCGGTGATCGCTTCTTCAACCGTTTTTCCGGTTTTCTCTACAACCCTCATTAACGATCCTCCTCACGTCTTCCGCGATATTTATGCCGCGTTATTTTTTTGGCTCGTCAATCTACGATTAATATAAAGCTGTTGTAGAATTGAAACGCAGTTCATCGTTACCCAGTATAATGCCAAACCTGCAGGCACCGTGGCACTGATATAAGCAAAAAAGACTGGCATTATGTATAACATAGTTTTTTGAGTTGGGTCTGTTGAAGCATTTGGATTTGTAACTTTGGTTTGTAAAAACGTTGTAGCTGCAGCAAAGATAGGCAAAATAATATGATATGAAGGTGTAAATCCATAAATTTTGGTCAGATCAAAACCTAAAAACCAATGGGCCGCTGCTGCAGAATTTCCATATGGAAATTTACGCAGCGTGCTATAAAGAGCCCAAAAAATAGGCAACTGAACAACGATAGGTAGGCAACCACCCATTGGGTTAACATTATGTTCTTTGTATAACTCCATGACTGCTGTATTAATTTTTTCCTTATCGTTCTTATACTTTGCTTGAATTGCTTTAATCTTCGGCTGTAGATCGACAGTTTTTCGCATTGAAGCCATCTGTTTATAAGTTAAGGGGTAAATAAGCGTTTTAATCAAAATGGTCAAGATTATAATTGCTACACCGTAGTTAGGGAGACCAATAGCAGCAGAAAGATTATATAGTATATTTAATAGATAAGTCATCCCTTGAACAATAATATTCACAAAAGCCCTCCTTAAACTGGGTCATTTCCTCCAGGATGAAATGGATGACATTTTAAAATCCTAACTAATGATTTCCAACTTCCTTTTACAAGACCGTATTTCTGCAAAGCCTGAACAGAATACTCAGAACAAGTTGGGTAAAAACGACACGTTTGTCCCTTTAAAGGAGAAATAAATTTTTGGTATAGTCCGATCAAAAGAACAAGCAAACGTTTCATAACTTTTGCACTCTTTTTAAGGCATTCGCCTTCTTTAACATATTCATTATAGACTTTTCGACTTCCACATAGGAAACTCCTTTGATATTTGGCCTAGCAATAAGAATTATTTGTATATCATTTCTAATTTCAGACAAATGAAGACGTATAACTTCACGCATAAGCCTTCTTGCACGATTTCTCTGAACTGAATTACCGACTTTCTTGGAGGCAATAAAACCAAATCGTTTAGGGCCTTTGAGTACATAAATGGCAACGTGTTTTACAGAATAGTTTTTCCCATCCGCAAATACCGCCTGGTAGCTAGATTTTTTGCGTAAGCGAAATATTCTTTTTAACATAATTCCTCCAGGCTTACATACCTTAGATTCTATAATATTCTAACTCTCCAAGACTAAGTTTAAACCTATACAGAAAATAGTTTTAGAAAGAAAAAAATTTATTTAAAAAAAGGCCACATATTTGCGGCCTTAAACTGACAATTTTTTCCGACCTTTTAATCGACGGCGTTTTATTACATTTCGCCCCGTTGGCGTGCTCATCCGACTCAAAAAACCGTGAACTCGCTTATGACGCCTATTCTTCGGTTGATACGTTCTCTTCAATTCAACGACACCTCCTTTTATTTCAACGAAAAAAGCATTCGAAGCAATCAAACTTACTTAGAGATTATACTCTAATAATTTTTAATCTGTCAAGCGAAGGTATTTGATAAGATGTGGATAACATTCGACCACAAAAAGTTATCCACTGTGAATAATTTAGGCAAACTCATTATCTTCCTGTTGATAACCCTTCGAAAACTTGATATTATGTTTGAGTACCACCTTACGACAACTATATATCATATAATTTTTATACACATCACGTAATTTGACTGAGTTATCCACAAATGTGCATAAGTTTGTGTATAACTTTTTTATTGTCATTATTCTTACATACTTAGACAAGGGAGGTCCGTCCATGCCACCACAGTCAATCTCACCTCAATTATTGTGGCAGGAAACTCTAGAAAAATTGAAAAATGAACTTTCTAAGCCGAGCTTTGAAACTTGGTTAAGTTCCACCCGGCTTCTTCATATTGATGGTGATACACTTGTTATCAGTGTTCCCAATGAATTTGCAAAGGATTGGTTGGAAAGTCGTTATGCACCGCTGATTCGATCTTCAGTTCAATCAGTTCTAGGACATTCTGTTAGCCTCCGTTTTATCATACCCACTCCAGAAGGATCCTACGGAGTAGATCCAAATCTCTCAGTCTCGATTTCTCCGATAACTCCCATAGAAGATGAACCAATTCCTAATTCTCTTAATAATAAATATACCTTTGACACCTTCGTCATTGGAAACAGTAATCGCTTTGCCCATGCTGCCTCATTAGCTGTCGCCGAATCACCGGCTAAATCCTACAATCCTCTATTTATTTATGGAGGAGTTGGTTTAGGGAAAACCCACCTTATGCATGCTATTGGTCATCATGTCCTTCAGCGATCACCAAATACGAAGGTTCTTTATGTTTCCAGTGAGAAGTTTACTAATGAACTGATTGATTCTATCAGAGACGAAAATTCCATTGAGTTTCGTAATCATTACCGAAACGTGGATATCCTCCTTATTGACGATATTCAATTTTTGGCCGGCAAAGAACGAACTCAAGAAGAGTTCTTTCATACATTTAACGCACTTCATGAAGCAAATAAGCAAATTATTATTTCTTCAGACCGACCTCCTAAAGAGATTCCAACCTTAGAAGACCGTTTGCGTTCTCGTTTTGAATGGGGTCTAATCACAGATATTCAGGCCCCAGATTTAGAAACCAGAATTGCCATTCTAAGAAAGAAAGCTAAGATGGAAAACTTACAGGTACCTAACGAAGTAATGGTATATATAGCTGATAAAATTCATTCCAACATTCGTGAGCTCGAAGGAGCACTCATCCGAGTCATGGCATTTGCCTCCCTTAGTTCAATACCCATAAACACTGAAGTTGCAGTGGAAGCATTGAAAGACATTATTCCGGTTAATAACACAAAACAAATAACCATTGAAATGATTCAGCAATCCGTAGCAAATTATTTTCACCTATCATTAAGTGAGTTCAAAGCTAAGAAAAGAACTCGTGCCGTTGCTTTTCCCAGACAAATTGCCATGTATCTGTCACGTCAACTGACGGACTCTTCATTGCCAAAGATCGGAGACGAATTTGGTGGAAGAGATCACACCACTGTAATGCATGCGCACGATAAAATCTTGCAGGCATTACGTATTGACCCATTATTAGAAAAAAAGGTTAACGAAATAATTCAACGTATTCAATCCGATTGAAACTCAAATTGATAAATAACTCATGTGTATAACCTGTTAGTATTATATGAATAAAAAAAGCGTTGTTTATTACTTGTGGGCATGTGGATAACATCAATCCGTTTGTCCACACCTTTTTCAACATAGGTTTTATTAGTATTCTAGCACTACTAATCCATTTATCCACATGTTGACAAGTAATACTACTATAACTACTATCTAATATCTTATTATTAATAAACGAATTTAGAACTATGAGGATAAAATTTTAGGAGGATTCGATTCATATGAAAATCTTCTGCTCAAAAGACGCACTGCTTTCTGGTGTAAATGCTGTTCAACGGGCTGTATCTGGTAAAAGCACTTTACCTGTTCTTCAAGGGATTTTAATAGTAGCCGAACAACAGTCTTTACAATTTGCAGCGACTGATCTTGAAATGGGGATTCGTTGTGAAGTACCTGCCCAGGTTGCTGAAGAAGGCACAATGGTCGTACCAGCTAAACTCTTTTCGGAAGTTGTACGTAAATTACCGGAAACAACTATTACATTAGAAGAACGGGACAAAACAATTACCATTTATTATCATCAATCTGAGATAACTTTAAATGGCTACGATCCAGATGAATTCCCCTTGTTACCAGATCTGATGGATCCCATTTCATTTACTTTACCTACTACGATTTTTAAAAATATGATTAGACAAACCGTATTTTCTTGTGCTATAGAGGAAAATAGGCCAGTTTTTACGGGAACTCTTTTGCAAATTGAAGGATCAAGTATTCGTTTAGTTGCAACCGATACTCATCGTTTAGC